>WFXP01000031.1 GCA_015490535.1 Gammaproteobacteria bacterium | reverse complement strand
TGGGATGCTGCGGATCCAGCTGCACGCCGCCGGTCTCCATTCCCCAGGCCTGCATGGTTTCCAGCACCCGCTGTCCCGGCGCGTCGTCGCCGACGCGGCTCACCAGCAGGGGCTGCACGCCAAACCCCTGCAGATGCCAGGCGACGTTGAACGGCGCTCCGCCCAGGACGCTGCTGCCGTCAGGGAAGCTGTCGAACAGGACCTCGCCGAAGATGATCGGTCGTCCCGCGACGCGGCCGGCACCATGCGGTGAATCTGTCATCCATCTCCCCCGGTATGCAAATGAAAAAAAACCTTATATACCATACCATCCCCGCCGCGGGTGTGTCCCGCCCCAGCCTTATGTAGTAAAGTTCCGCCCCATGAACAGGCTGCGGATTGTTGCCGGACTCATAGATCAGCTGAACGAACATCTGGGGCGGGCGGTCGCCTGGCTGATGCTGGGCATGGTGCTGATCACCTTTGCGGTGGTGGTGCTGCGTTACGCCTTCGACCTCGGCTGGATCGCCATGCAGGAGAGCGTCACCTATCTGCATGCGGCGGTGTTCATGCTGGGGGCCGCCTACACCCTGAAGCGGGACGGCCACGTCCGCGTGGACATATTCTACGGCCGGATGGGGAGCCGCGGGCGGGCATGGGTGGATCTCGCCGGGGCACTGCTGTTGCTGCTGCCGGTGGCGGGGTTCATCGTCTGGATCAGCTGGGGGTATGCGGCCGCCTCCTGGGTGCTGCTGGAGGGGTCGCAGGAGCAGGGTGGGCTGCCCGGTGTGTTCCTGCTCAAGAGCCTGATTCCCGCGCTGGGGATCCTGCTGCTGCTGCAGGGGGTGAGCCAGGCCATCCGCAGTCTGCTGGTGCTGACCGGCCACTCCGGCGGGGAGCAGACAGAACGGCCCGTTCCCGAGGTGTAGCGATGCTGGCGCTGCTGATGTTCCTGTGCGTGGGGCTGGTGCTGCTCAGCGGCTATCCGGTGGCGTTTGCGCTGGGGGGGACTGCGCTGCTGTTCGCCCTGATCGGCGCCCTGGCCGGGGTGTTCGACAGCGCCCTGCTGGCCGCCATGCCCAGCCGCCTGTATGGCATCATAACCAACACCACCCTGATCGCGGTGCCCCTGTTCGTGTTCATGGGTGTGATGCTGGAGCGCTCCCGGATCGCCGAACAGCTGCTGGGGACCATGGCCGCGCTGTTCGGGCCGCTGCGCGGCGGACTGGGGATCTCGGTCACCATCGTGGGGATGCTGCTCGCCGCCAGTACCGGCATCGTGGGGGCCACGGTGGTGACCATGGGGCTGCTCTCCCTGCCCACCATGCTGCGCCGCGGCTACCATCCGGCGCTGGCGGCGGGGACCATCTGCGCCTCCGGTACCCTCGGGCAGATCATTCCCCCATCCATCATCCTGGTGCTGCTGGGGGATGTGCTGGCCTCCGCCTACCAGCAGGCGCAGCTGGATATGGGGATATTCGCGCCGGATACCGTCTCGGTGGGGGATCTTTTTGCCGGGGCGCTGCTGCCGGGGTTGCTGCTGGTGGGGCTCTACATTCTCTATCTGGTGCTGCTGGCCTGGTGGCGGCCGTGGGCGGCCCCCGCGGTCGCGCAGCGTGAGCGCGACCTGCGCGGTAGCGCGCTGCTGGCGGAACTGTCGCGCGTGCTGCTGCCGCCCCTGCTGCTTATTCTGGCGGTGCTGGGCTCCATCCTGCTGGGGCTCGCCACTCCCACCGAGGCGGCGGCGGTGGGGGCGATAGGCGCCATGCTGCTGGCGCTCGGACAGCGCCGCCTGAACCTGGAGGTGCTGCGCGAGGTGATGCGCAGCACGGTGCAGGTGACCAGCATGGTGTTCCTGATCTTCATCGGAGCCTCCATCTTCTCCCTGGTGTTCCGTGGCCTGGGAGGCGACGAGCTGGTGGAGCGGCTGCTGACCGATCTGCCGGGAGGAGTCTTTACCGCAGTGCTGGTGGTGATGCTGATCATGTTCCTGCTGGGGTTCATCCTCGACTTCATCGAGATCACCTTCGTGGTGGTGCCCATCGTGGGGCCCATTCTGCTGGCGATGGGGCTGGATCCGGTCTGGCTCGGGGTGATGATCGCCATCAACCTGCAGACCTCGTTCCTCACGCCGCCGTTTGGCTTTGCGCTGTTCTATCTGCGCGGGGTTGCTCCGCCGGAGCTCGAGACCGCCCAGATCTACCGTGGCGTGCTGCCGTTCATCCTCATTCAGCTGCTGGTGCTGGGGATGCTGGCGCTGTGGCCCGGCCTGGCCACCTGGCTGCCCGCGCTGATCTACGGATGACTAGGGGGCGTTCTCAATTAACAAGACCGCCCCCTACTAGGTAATAAATCAGGAGGGTCTTCCTCAAATCGTGTGGGTAAAATGGTAAATCATCCTTGACAGGCGGAATGCACGCCGGAAGCTGGTCGGCATAAGGGGATTGGGGAGACTTTGGGATAGCCGGACCAGTTGCAATTTGCGCAGGTGGTGGATATCCGCCAGTCCCCAGCCAGACAGCCCCAATCCCCTCCTGGTTACCGAGTATGTGGCGTGCATTCCACCTGTCAAGGACGGAGCCGCTACGCGGTGATTTACCATTTTACCCGCACGATTTGAGGAAGACCCAACCAGGATTCAACGTCCCTCCAACTGAATCCTGATTTATTACCTTTGAAGAGTACTAGGCCAGTTCTCAGAACGGCTTGACGATCACCAGGATCACCACCAGCAGCAGGATGGGCACCGGCAGCTCGTTGATCCAGCGGTAGAAGACATGGCTGCGCCGGTTGCGATCCTCCTGGAACTCCCGCACCAGCCTGCCGCAGTAGAGATGGTAGCCCACCAGCAGCGCCACCAGCAGCAGTTTGGCGTGCAGCCATCCGGAGCGGGAGTAGGCGGACCAGGCATACTCCACCAGCATCCAGATCCCGAGGCCTACGCAGAGCAGCATGGAGGGGGTGGTGAAGCGGTACAGCTTGCGCTCCATCACCTTGAAGCGTTCGTTGCTGGCCGCATCGTCACTCATGGCGTGGTAGACGAACAGGCGCGGCAGGTAGAACAGCCCGGCGAACCAGGTGACCATGAAGACGACGTGAAAAGCCTTGACCCATAACATGACGACTGGTTGCTACTCCTGGTAACGGTAGGTGGCCTCGATATCCTCGCGCGTCAGGATGCCATAGATCCCCACCCCGGCGCCATCCTCGCGGGTGATGTAAGAGGCGTTGCTGTTCTCCTTGTCGAGGGTATCCAGCGCCTCCCACAGGGTTACGTGGCGCGCCACCGGCACCAGTTTCCGGCGCGCCGCCGGGATCTCCTGCAGATCGATCTGCTCCTCCCCGTCTCCCTCCGGAGCCTCCAGGAACAGGGCCAGGTCCGCCCCCGGCAGCAGGGTGTGGGGCCGGCCCTCCTCCTTGATCACCACCCACTGGGGAGACTGCTTCATGATCCTGTGCAGCTGTTCGCGGCTGGCGGTGCGGTCGCAGGCGGCAAAGTCGCGGTTCATCACGCTGGTGACGCCTATGTGGTGCAGGGACTGGGCCAGCGGGTTGTGGCGGTAGGTTAGGCCCCGCGCCTCAAGCAGAATTAGGTAGACCGACTTGCCCCCCACCAGCTCCTTGCTGATCAGCCCGGAGACGATGACCGTAAGCATGGCCGGCAGCAGGATGTTGGGATTGGCGGTCAGCTCCAGCAGCGCCATCAGGGCCGCCAGCGGGGCCTGCAGGGTGGCCCCCATCATGGCGCCCATGCCCAGCATGGCGTACAGCCCGTGGGAGCTGATCTCGCCGGGAAACAGGGTGGAGACGGTCAGCCCCACCGAACCCCCCACCATCGCCCCCAGCACCAGCGAGGGGCCGATCAGCCCGCCGGGCAGACCCATCCCCAGCCCCACCGCGGTGGCGAGGAGCTTCAGGGCCAGGATGGCGAGCATCAGCCAGAGCGGCAGCTGTCCCAGCAGGGTGTCGTTCACCACGCCGTAGCTCACCCCCATGATCTGCGGAACACTTACTGCGCAGAGGCCGGTGACCAGCCCCCCGAAGGTCATCCGGGCCCAGGTTGGAACCTCGCTGAGCATGGTGGAGAAGTAGTGCAGCAGGGCGATAAACATCGCCGCCACCAGCCCCACCGCCCCGGCGGTGATCAGCACCACCGGCAGCTCATGCAGGGCGCCTATCTGCAGGGCGGGAACCGCAAACGCCGGAGCGGTGCCGTAGAACTCGCGGCTCAGCATCGTGGCGCTGAACGAGGCCAGGATCACCGGAGTGAAGCTGACGATGGTGTACTCCATCATCACCACCTCCATGGCGAAGATCACCCCTGCCAGGGGGGTGTTGAAAGAGGCGCCGATGGCGGCGGCGATGCCGCATGCGATCAGGGTGCGGATGCTGTTGTTGGGCAGGTGCAGCCACCTTCCGGTGAGGCTGCCGCTGGCGGCCCCGAGATGAACGCTGGGTCCCTCGCGCCCCACCGAATGGCCACTGGCGATGCTGAGCACCGCGCCAACGAACTGCAGCAGGGCGTTGCGCAGCGGCAGATAGCCGTGGAAATAGGTGAGCCGCTCGATCACATGCACCACGCCGACGGCGCGCCCGGCGGCCGGAGTGAAGTGGAACAGCAGCCCGATGAGCAGTCCCCCGAGGGTAGGCAGCAGCAGGCGGTAGTACACATCGACCGCAGCGTACTCTTCGCCGCCGCCCGGCAGATAGAGAGATTGCAGCTGCTCGATGGCCATGCGGAAGGCGATGATTATGGCCCCCGCCACCAGCCCCACCAGTACGCCCAGCACCGCCATGGGCAGGACGGCGTCGGGGTCTGCCAGGCGCAGGCGGAGTCTCTCTAGCATGGCACTATTAACCCGGCGACGATGTATATCGTATTCCGCCCTCGTGTGCCGCTCTGCTGCAAGGCGGCAAAACGCCGCTGGAGCACCCCTCCAGCCCGTTTCTGAAACCTTGAATGCGACATATATCGTTGCCGGGTTAACATCACTCCGGGAAGCCGTGAAATCCCCCTGGGCCGTACCGCCGGGGAGAACTCCTGACGGAAATCCAGTGCGTTATCCTCCCCAGGCGGTTTATCACCACCATGATGGGGTGATATTATGCCACAGAAGCGGGAAATCCTGTTGGGGTTTCCGTATATTTTTATGATTTGGCTGGCTTTTTTGGAGTAGCGGCAGATGGTGATCAAGGCGGGGGTGGTCGGCGGAACCGGATACACCGGAGCGGAGCTGCTGCGTCTGCTGGCCACCCATCCCCAGGTGGAGCTGGCGCTGGTCACATCCCGCTCCCAGGCGGGCAGCGGTGTGGCGGAGATGTTTCCCAACCTGCGTGGCCATCTGGAGCTGTCGTTCAGTGCCCCGGATGATGAAGCGCTGCGCTCCTGCGATGTGGTGTTCTTCGCCACCCCCAACGGGGTTGCCATGGAGATGGCGCCGGATCTGCTGGCCGCCGGGGTGCGGGTAATCGACCTGGCGGCCGACTTCCGGATCCGGGATCCCGCCGAGTGGGAGCGCTGGTACGGGGTGGCGCACGCCTGTCCGGATCTGCTGGATCAGGCGGTATACGGCCTGCCGGAGGTGAACCGGACGGCGCTGCGCGAGGCGCGTCTGGTGGCCTGCCCCGGCTGCTATCCTACCGCCGTGCAGCTGGGGTTTCTGCCGCTGCTGGAGGAGCGGGTGGTGGAGCCGGGCCGTCTGATTGCCGATGTCAAGTCCGGCGTCAGCGGGGCGGGGCGCAAGGCGGCGGTGGCCACTCTGCTGGCGGAGTGCAGCGAGAGCATGAAGGCCTATGCGGTACCGGGGCATCGCCATCTGCCCGAGATCCGCCAGGGACTGGATGCGGTCAGCGAGGCGCGGGTCGGGCTGGTGTTCGTGCCCCATCTGACGCCGATGATCAGGGGGATCCACGCCACCCTGTATGCCACCCTGAAGGCGGAGCCCGCCGGACTGCAGGAGCTGTTCGAGCAGCGCTACAGGGGTGAACCGTTCGTGGATGTGTTGCCCCCGGGCAGTCATCCCGAAACCCGCAGCGTCAAGGGGGGCAATGTCTGCCGCATAGCCGTGCACCGCCCGCAAGGGGGGGAGATGGTGGTGGTGCTGGCCGTCATCGATAATCTGGTCAAGGGGGCGGCCGGCCAGGCAATCCAGAACATGAACCTGATGTATGGCCTGAATGAGTCGGCCGGGCTCGAGGCCGTAGCCTCGCTGCCGTGACCCGTATCGTCATCCAGCAGGAGCCGGAAGAGGAGCGTCCCTGGCACCGCCGCGCGGTGGTGGCGCTGGCGGCGGTAGTGGCGTTGATAATGGCGTGGTCGCTGTTTGAGTACGGGCGGTACCGGGCGGGGTATGACGGCTATGCCATGCGGGAGATACGGCAGCGGCTGGAGCAGGCCAACAGCAGCCTGGAGAGGGAGCTGGGCAGGTTGCGGGAGGAGAACTCCTATCTGGAGCATTCCGCCCGTATCGAACGCCAGGCCTGCGTCCAGATCAAGTCCGACTTGACAGGGTTGCAGGACGAGATACTGGAGCTCAAGCAGGAGCTGGCGTTCTACCGGAGTATCGTCTCTCCGGATGATGAACGGCGTGGCCTCCGGATCCAGCGGTTTACCCTGAACAAAAGCAGCGTGGAGCGCCTCTGGCGCTACAAGCTGGTTCTGACGAGGGCGCTGAACAAAGGGGCGCCGGCCAGGGGTACCGTGGATTTGACCGTGGAGGGTCAGGAAGCGGGCTCGGCGGTCAGCAAACAGCTTGCGCTGAGCGCCATTTCGGTACCGCGAATCCGGCGTCTCAGCTATAATTTCAAATATTTTCAAAATCTGGAAGGGGAACTGGAGATCCCCGAAGGGTTCGTACCGGAGCGGGTGGTTCTGGTCCTGAATCCCGGCGGGAAGGGCAACAGGACCAGGATACAGAAGGTTTTTGACTGGCCCGGGGATGGTTATTAACCCGGCGATATATTATGTTGCCGGGTTAATAGTACTCTTTCAAGGTAATGAATCAGGATTCGATTTGAGGAAGACCTTCTTAATCTATTTTAAGGTCGGCGTTGGAGATACGGTGACAGGAGGTAGAGGAGATGTGGAAAAAGGGCAGATCCGAAGCGGACAAGGGGAGTGGCACCGAGGTGGACACCCTCGTTGGTGAGCACACGCGGGTCGAGGGGGATATCGTCTTCAGTGGCGGCCTGCATGTGGACGGCCAGATCAAGGGCAATGTGAGCACCGGTTCAGCGGCGGATTCGGTGCTCAGCGTGAGCGAGGTGGGATGCATCGAGGGCGATGTCAGGGTGGCCAGCGTACTGATAAATGGCACCGTCAAGGGAAACGTGCACTCGCTGGAGCGGATCGAGCTTGGCCCCAAGGCCAGGGTTACCGGTAACGTGCACTACCGCTTGATCGAGATGGCCATGGGCGCCGAGGTAAACGGAAATCTGGTGCACAGCGCCGAGAAGGACAGCCAGGTGGTCTCCCTGAAGGGGGAGAGCGGCAAGAAGGGCAAGTCGGGCCCTTCCTGAAGGGGAGCCGTAGCCGACGGGGCATGGTGCCGTCCGGTTATGGATCCTGTTCCTCGCCGGGTTCGGTTCCGGATTTCGACGAAGGCGGTGTGAGGAATGATGTTCTGAGCATTGCGCGGCGTTTTTTCTGATTCGACAGCCCGGGTCATGTGGTCCGGCCCGGTTCCGTCAAGGAGGAGAGGTGATGCTGGGCAGAGGACGCAGTGGTGGTTTTCGCTGGTGGCCGATTGCGCTGTTCGGCCTGTTTCTGGCCTACTACTATTTCAGCAACCAGCAGGAGGTCCCGCTCACCGGGCGCAAACAGCTGGTGGAGATCAGCAGGGAGCAGGAGATGGCGCTGGGGCTCCAGTCCTACAACCAGATCCTGAGCCAGTCCCGCGTGGTCAGGCAGGGGGAGATTGTCGAGACGGTGCGCGCCATCGGGATGCGTATCCAGCACGCCGCCGCGGATGTGGATCCAGGCTTCCAGTGGGAGTTCAACGTCATCGACGCTCCCCAGGCCAATGCCTTCGCGCTTCCTGGCGGCAAGGTTGCGGTATTCACCGGGATCCTGCCGGTAGTGGAGAATCCCGATGGGCTGGCCACGGTGATAGGTCACGAGGTGGCCCACGCCATAGCCCGTCACGGAGCGGAACGGATGGCGTACCAGAAACTTGTGCAGCTTGGCAGCATGGCGGCGAGCATGGCCCTGGGCGGGATGGACATCAGCACCCAGCGGGCCGTGATGGGGGCGCTGGGGGTGGGATCCCAGTATGGAATCCTGTTGCCATTCTCACGCAAGCATGAGACCGAGGCCGACTATATGGGGCTGATCTTCCTCTCCAGGGCCTGTTTTGATCCCACCGAGGCCCCCCGTCTCTGGAAGCGCATGGGCGAGCTCAGCAAGGGGGCTCCGGAGGAGTTCATGTCCACCCACCCCAGCAGCGAGACGCGGATCCGCCAGTTCCGGGAGTGGATGCCTATGGCCCTGAAGATCCGCGAGAGTTACTGTGATTCCCAGGGAAACATGGTGGTTCAGCCAAGACCGGGGGTGAATGTCAGGAACGGCGGCTCCGGAGTCACCATGTAATCGCGTAGTCGTTCCCGGATTAACAAGGAGCAGGATTATGGCAATAGCCAGAGTAACCGAGATCACCTCATCATCCGCTATCAGTTTCGAGGATGCCATAAAGCAGGGGATAGAGCGCGCCAACAAAACCCTGCGGAACGTAAAGTCGGCCTGGGTTCAGGAGCAGACCGTAAAGGTAGAGGACGGCAAGATATCCGAGTACCGGGTAAACATGAAGATAACCTTCATTCTGGACGATTGATACAGATGCCGAAGCTGCCCCCCGTTTGGGATGTCGGGGCGGCTCAGGGCATTGCCTTGAAAGAGTACCAGGCTGCCGCTGAAGCCTGTGGAGCCCGGATCGCCGCACTCCACGGCGGAAACGGACCGGCCAGGACCAGCCGTCCCTCATCGCGCAACCGCAGAGGCGCACGGCACGGCCTGTCTTTTTGCTATCAATAGGTTAGGGGCCTCAGGCCTCTCCCCTGTCGGCATTCGTGCCTTGCCACGGGAACGACCCCTGCCTGCGGCACGCGCCTTGACAGGGGAGAGGCCTGAGGCTCTGAAAGCGCCGTATTATGTTGCCGGGTTAATAGGACATCATAGAGTCATGCCGCCGCGCTACGATCTGCACTCCCACTCCACCGCTTCGGACGGCACCCTCGCCCCGGCGGAGCTGGTGGCTCATGCGCGCCGCCAGGGAGTGGATGTATTGGCGTTGACCGATCATGACACGACGGAGGGGCTGGAAGAGGCGTTCAGGAGGGCATCCCGGGAGGGGATTGTCCTGGTTCCCGGAGTCGAGATCTCGGTTACCTGGAGCGGTGCGACCATCCACATCCTGGGCCTGAATGTTGATCCGCTTCACTCCGGACTGCAGCGGAGACTGGCCGGGTTGCGCTCCCTGCGCCATCGGCGTGCCCGGGAGATCGGCAGCCGCCTGGAAAAAATCGGCGTAGCGGACGCCTACGAGGAGGCCCGGCGCCTGGCCGGTGGCGGGGTGGTCGGGCGCACCCATTTTGCGCGTGTGCTGCTGGAGCGGGGGCGGGCGGACAGCCTTCCCGAGGTGTTCAAGAGCTATCTGGCCAGGGGCAAGCCCGGCTACGTGAAGGAGCGGTGGGCCACTCTGGAGCAGGCGGTGGGCTGGATCCGGAAGGCCGGTGGTCAGGCGGTGATTGCCCACCTGGCGCGCTACCGCTTCAGCGCCACCCGTCAGCGCCAGCTCATAGATGAATTCAAGAGGTGCGGCGGCGAGGGCCTGGAGGTGGTCTCGGGAAGCTTTACTCCCGCCGAATGCCGTGCCATGGCGCTGCTGGCCCAGCGGTTCGGGCTGGGAGCCACTGTTGGCTCGGACTATCATGGGCCGGAGAACCCCTGGCTGCGGCTCGGCAGGACGGAGCCGTTGCCGCCCGGTTGCGCGCCGCTCTGGAAAACGCCTGGCTGGAGACTTTACGACGGGGCGCAGGAGGGTTATCCTTTGCGGCTTGATTCGGAGAGATGGCCGAGAGGCTGAAGGCGCTCCCCTGCTAAGGGAGTATGGGGTCAAAAGCTCCATCGAGGGTTCGAATCCCTCTCTCTCCGCCAAATCCTAAAGAGTACTAGCCTGCGTTTTTTGGGGAATAGGGGTGAAGAAAAATGATTGAACGTGGTGTCAGACTGGCTCTGGTTGCGCTGTTGGCGGTTGCCATGGGCGCGGCGCATGCCTCGGGAATAACGCTCTACAAACAGGATGGCCAGTTTGCGAAGCTGGGAGGGCGGATCCAGATGCAGTATCATCAGAAGGATGACAAGGACAAGATTTTTCTGCGCCGGTTCCGTCTCTATGTCGAGGGGAGTCTGTACAAGGACTGGAAGGGGAAGTTCCAGTGGGAGATGGGAAAGGCAAAAGAGGACGACGAGTTTGCACTCAAGTCGGCATATTTCCAGTACACCGGTTTTGGCGGCGGCAAGATCCATGTGGGAAACAGCAAGTCGGGCTTTTCGCGCGAATGGATGATCTCATCCAAGAAACAGCAATTGATAGAGCGCTCCTTCGTCGGTGATCCGAACTACGGGATCCCGGGATACATGCTGGGTGTGCGTTTTGATGGCTATGCTGCGGACAAGAGAGTCACCTATATCCTGTCTGCCGGAAGCATGAGCCTTGACCCGGACGATGGCAAGCTGGACTTCGACACTCCGGTCAACGACAGGGGTGACTGGAACCAGGGATGGGCGGTGGCTGGCCGGCTGGACTACCATCCATTCGGCTATCAGTCGATGTCCCAGGGGGATCTCAAGGGCAAGCAGGGGCTCACCCTTGGGTTGGGGGCTTTTTCCTGGAGCAACGATGGTGACAACAACAAATATATCAAAAATCCCAAAGATGGAATGGCAGATGTGGACAGCGCCAACGGGGTGGAGATCAGTGCCGGCTACCGGAATGCCGGGTTCTCCGTGGATGCCCAGTACAACCTTATCAAGGCCGGTACGGTGGATGGGGGCTACAATGGCGGCATCTTCAAGAACGGGGAGACCACGATTACCCAGATGGCGCTGGAGGGTGGGTACATGGTGGTCCCCGCCAGGCTGGAGCTGGTGGCCGGTATCCAGTCCATGGAGGCGGATGGATACAGCGAAGCGTGGACGCGGAATTCGGTGGGTATCAACTGGTTCCTGCGCGGGCACGACATAAAGGTGCAGCTGAGCTATCGTCAGGGCGAAAATCTCTTTGGCAAGGATGCCGATGACAAGACGCTAAACGTTCAGAAGGACAAGGACGAGCTGTTTCTCCAGGCCCAGTACGTGTTCTGAACCAAGCTGCTGACCCGGCAACAAACCTATCCTGTTCGGCCGGCGCGTGCCGGTCTGCTGCGGGGCGGCAAAAGGTCGCTGGAGTCCTCCTCCGGCAGGTCTTGCCAACACCGTCGGCAGACCGGAACGCGGAGGCTTCCCTCCTGAAACGGCTATTTGGCAAACACGGGCGGCGGGAGATCGACTCATCTATCAACCTGGAGAGAACTGCCATGCCCCACCGGTTTTGGAGAGGCAGAATAGGGGGAGGCCTCGGAATCCCACTGCTGCTGGCGCTGTGCAGCTGCGCCGTCAGCCCGCAGGCGTCCACCGGGGAGAGGCCAGGGGAGGCGCAAGGGGAAGAGCTTCGGCTGGAGCGAAACCATGCCAACCATACCATCGTCCGGCTGGAAGGGGAGCTCCTGCCGGGTGGAGCCGCCGACGGGGGCGTGGAAGCTGCCGCCCGGGAGGTGCTCAGGATCTTCCGCAGAAAGCTGCTGATCCAGGACCCTGATTCCGAACTCACCCTCTCCCGTATCAGGAGGGACCGGCTCGGCCACACCCATATCCGCTTCACCCAGCAGTACCAGGGAGTGCCGGTGTGGAAGGCGGCGCTGGATATCCATTTCGATGCCCGGCAACGGCCGTATCTTCTCTCCGGCGCCTACTACCCCACCCCCGAGGGAGTGGATACAGGCGGGGGAATGGGCGGCAGCGCGGCCCTGAAAACCCTGATCAGGAGCGAGCCCGGCGAGGCCGGAAAAAACTACTCCATACGCAAGGTCATATACTTCCGCGACGGCAGGCAACCCCGCCTGGCCTATGAGCTGAAGCCGGAAGGGGAGGCGGTACTGGGAGGCTCCAGTTACATCATGGACGCAGCAACCGGCGAGGTGCTCAACCGGCTGCCCGTCATGCAAAGATCGAGGTAACTATTCAGCTCACCTCTGAAATCTGCCGTTTCTGCACGGAAAAATGGTCACTTACATTCATAAACTGCCGTTTTTCGCCTCGAATCGACGAATTTCAGGGGCAATCAGAACAGTTACCGGCCTGTTTCATACTACGCCTGAATAGTTACAGATCGGGGAGAGATACATGAAAACCGGAAACTTTCTGTGGCTGGCTCTGCTGGCCCTCGCCTCGCCGGGTGACGGCTTCGCCGGCGACTCCGGCTCCAGGCCCCTGCCGGATTCGCTGCGCCCCCTGTATCCCGCCCCCCGGGTGGCGACGGCAGCCCGCGCAGCCGCAGAGGAGCCGAACGATGAGTTCCGAGCCATGGCCGGTGAGATCAGGCGTATCATGAGGGGATTGAGCGCCCGGCCCGCCATGACCGCGGCGTCGGAAGATATACGGCCGGCCTACCCCGGCCTCCAGGTGGAGATGGGCCCTTTCGGTACCCCGGCCACCATCACAGTTACCGGGACATCTGACATGCCGGAATCGGAGGCGGCCTCCACGATAAGCCTGCCCAACGAAACGCTGCTCCGCCAGGAGGCCGCCGCGTTCCTCGCCAAATACCGCACCCTGCTCAGGCTGGAGGAGCCGGAGCGGGAGCTGCGTTTTATCCGCCTGCACCGGGACGGCAGGGGACACTCCCACCTGCGCTATGCCCAGTCCTATCGCGGTGTGCCGGTGCGGGGCACCGGCCTGATTCTGCATCTGGATCGGCGTGGCAGGGTCATCTCCATGGACGGCAAATACATACCCTCACCCGGAGGAATCCAGTTGACGCCCCGGATCGACTCCACGCGCGCGGTAACTGCCGCAAAAGAGGCGCTGAAGATCCCCGCCGGCACAAACCCTCCATCCAGGGCCACCCTGGTGATCCACACCGATCCCGGGAGCGGCACGCCGGCTCTGGCCTGGGAGATCGCTCTCGGGCTCTCCCTTACCAGGCGGATGGTGACACTGGTGGACGCCGGCAGCGGCGGGGTCATGTTCAGCTACAACAGCGTAAGGCACGGGAGCGTTCCAGGCCGCGGGGTGGATGCCCTGGGAACGACCAGAGCATTGACAGTGTGGAGAGAGCGGGAGGGGGAGTACTATCTGCTCGACGCCTCCAGCATGGGTATCCAGGGTATCACCGATCCCCTGGAAGCGGATCATCCCAATGGGGTCATACGGATCCTCGATGCCAGAAATGCACCGGAAGATCAGTTTGATCCGGTCCATATCGGCTCCGGGTCAGCTGAAGGCGGCTGGTTGGGAGAGGGGGTCAGCGCCGCCTATAACCTGTTTGCTTCCTATGATTACTACCGGAAAGAACATGGACATGATTCACTGGATGGCAATAAGAGAAGCATCGTCGCAATAGTCAGGCTGGGTGAGAATTTGGCCAATGCCGCCTATATCCACGAGTATGGAGCGATGATATTCGGTGATGCCGACAACTTCTCCAGTTCGCTGGATGTCGTGGGCCATGAATATACGCATGGGGTTACCTCCAGCACCTCCGGGCTGCTCTACATGAACCAGTCCGGCGCGCTGGCCGAGGCGCTGGCCGATGTGTTCGGCGAGGCGATCGAGCGTGCCGTTACCGGCAGCAACGACTGGATACTGGGTACCGAGCTGCGGGATCCATACAGCAAGCGCAACATGAAGCAGCCGCACCTGCTGCAGTGGGCCCCGGGCAGACCCTACCCGACAAAAATGAGCGAGTATGTGGATTTGCCGCTGGATGAGAACAATGGTGGGGTGCATATCAACAGCTCCATCATCAACCGGGCCTTCTACCTGCTGGCCGAGGGGCTGGACGACGCTATCGGGATGGCTTCCGCCGCCCGGATCTTCCATCGTGCCAACACCGTCTATCTGCTTCCCGGATCCGGTTTTGCCGACATGCGGCGTGCGGCCATCCGGTCTGCGAAAGATCTCTATCCCGACGAGTCTTCCAAAAGAGAGGCTGTAGAGGAGGCCTTTGACGCGGTGGAGATACTCGAAGGGCCTCTCGCGCCACAGCCACCGCCGCGGGAACCCGTCGATGCGGAGGACTCGGTGGTAATGATAATTCCCAGAGACGGACGTTACTATCTGGGCCGAAGGGAGAAAGCCCGGGGAGATCCTGAGGAGGGGGTGTATCTCACGCGCACCCCGGTTCAGCCGAGGCGGCCGGCGGTGTCTGCCAACGGCGATATAGTTGCGTTCATCGATGAGGGTTTTGACTTGTGTTTCATCGGGGCGGACGGGCTCCGCGGTGAAGAGTGCCTCGACGAACCCGGCCTTTTCCACTCCGTTGCCGTATCTCCGGATACGCGGGCCATCAGTTACATTCCGCGTGATCGAGAAACCGGAGAGGCACGATCATCTATCTGCGTTATAAGGCTCGACGGTACCGAAGACTATTTCTGCCACCCACTCCGGGCGGCGGAAATGGACGGTTCGCCGATGAACATCGTGGTCTATGCGGACGCGATGGATTTTACCGCGGACAACCGCTTTCTCATCTATGACGCCATGAATCGCGCCACCCTGACCAGCGGACAGCAGATAGAGGTGTGGAGCATCTACGCCCTGGATCTGGAGAGCGGGACCACCATTCCCATGCTCCCTCCCATGCCCGGACTCGATCTGGCCTTTCCCAGCCTGAGTGATATAGATCCGGCCCTGATAACATTCGATGCATTCTCGGCGGACGGAAATCAGGTCTTTATCGGGAGTCTGGAGACAGGTGAGCTGGTCACGATTGCGGATACCGAAAACTACGCCATCCCGGCGCTGAGTGGCGATGACACGGCCTTGATCTATTCCGTGATGGAGTCGGAGTACAGCATGTCCCTCTATCGCGTAGGGATCGGGAGAGAGTCCCAGGCCGTTCGGCCCCTGGGGGAGCCTGTCATGTGGCTGGCCGGCGGCGGGGCCGGGGTCATCTACCGCAAACCGGCTCTCCGTGACAACGAGAGCGGGGGCGGCTCCGGGGGCGGCGCTCCATCCACAGGCGGCGACAGGGGGGGCGGCGGCAGTGCACTGGCCCTGCTGCTCCTGCTGCTGCCAGGGTTCCTGCCCCGCTGCCACCGGCTGCGGTAGCCCGACACGGCCGCCCACCGGCCGGGAGTGGAGATGCTATCATACCAACCGGCAGGGGAGCGACGGTTGCAGGAGAGATATGGCCATAATCGACGTGTTCAATGGCGACGCCGACGGGATCTGCGCGCTGCAGCAGCTGCGCCTGCAGGAGCCCTGCGCCAGCACCCTGGTGAGCGGCGTAAAACGGGAGATTGACCTGCTGCGGAGGGTGGAGGCGGCCGCGGGGGATCTAGTTACGGTGCTGGATCTCTCCCTGGACAAGAACCGCGCGGATCTGCAGCGGCTGCTGGAGCAGGGGGTCGAGGTCCGCTACTTCGACCACCACTACGCCGGCGATATTCCGGATCACCCGGGGCTGGTAACGCTGATCGACACCGCCCCGGAGATCTGCACCAGTCTGCTGGTGGATCAGGCGTTGCAGGGGCGGTTCCGCGCCTGGGCGGTGGTGGGCGCCTTTGGTGACAATCTCGACAACAGCGCACGCCGGGCCGCCCGGGATCTGGATCTGGATGCGCGGCAGCTCGATCGGCTGCGCGAACTGGGGATCTGTCTGAACTACAACGGCTACGGCGCCACGCTCGAGGATCTGTACTTCCCTCCCGACGAACTGTTCCGCAGCCTGCACCCTTATGCCGACCCCTTGCAGTTCATTGCCGAGAGCCTGCACTTCGTCCGTCTCAAGCAGGGCTATGAGGAGGATATGGCGCGGGGGCGCCAGCTGCGCCCCGAGCTGGAGACGGAGCGGCATGCCGTCTATCTGCTGCCCGCCGAGCCCTGGGCGCGGCGCGTCAGGGGGGTGCTGGGCAACCAGCTGGCGCGCCAGGCGCCGCAGCGGGCCCACGCCCTGCTTACCCGGCTGCCGGAAGGGGGGTTCGTGGTCAGCGTGCGCGCCCCCCTGACCAACCGTGAAGGGGCCGACGAGCTGTGCCGGCAGTTTCCCGGTGGCGGTGGCCGCAAGGCGGCGGCCGGAGTCAACCATCTGCCCGAGCAGCAGCTGGACCGTTTCATGGAGCTGTTCCGGAAGAGTTTCACCTGATCATGGAGTGGGAGGCCTGGTTTACCCTGGCGGTGGTGGCCGTCTCCTTCCTGCTGCTGGCCTATCGCGGCGGCGCGCCGGACATGATCTTGCTGGGAGCACTGACCATCCTGCTGGTAAGCGGGATCCTGACGCCCCACGAGGCGCTGGCCGGCCTGGCCAATGAGGGGATGGTCACGGTGGGCGTGCTCTACGTGGTGGTGAGCGGCCTGCGCGAGACCGGCAGCATCGCCTGGATCGCCCAGAACCTGCTGGGGCGCCCCGGATCGGTGTCCGAGGCGCAGCTCAGGGTGATGGCGCCGGTGGCCGGTCTGAGCGCGTTTCTGAACAACACCCCGGTGGTGGCCATCTTCATCCCCGCCATCCGCGACTGGGCGCGTCGCAACCGGCTGTCGGTATCCCGGCTCATGATTCCGCTCAGCTACGCCGCCATTGCCGGGGGGACCTGCACCCTGATCGGCACCAGCACCAACCTGGTGGTCAACGGCCTGCTCATGGAGCAGGCGGGGATGGAGGGTCTGGGAATGTTCGAGCTGAGCTGGATCGGCCTGCCCCTGGTGGCCGCGGTGCTGCTGTTCGTGGTCGCCACCAGCGGATGGCTGCTCCGGGAGCGGGTGCCGGTGATCGACCAGTTCGCCGATGTCCGCGAGTACACCGTGGAGATGGAGGTGGAGCCCAACAGCGCGCTCTCCGGCAAGAGCATAGAGGATGCCGGACTGCGCCAGCTGCCCGGCCTCTACCTGGTGGAGATCGAACGCAACGGCCAGCCGATCACCGCGGTATCGCCCCACGAGCGGCTGCAGGACAACGATCGGCTGGTGTTTGCCGGAATCGTGGACTCGGTGGTGGATCTGCAGAAGATTCGCGGCCTGAAGCCCGCCACCAACCAGGTGTTCAAGCTGGACTCGCCGGACGAGGAGCGCACCCTGGTGGAGGCGGTGCTCTCCGACAGCTCGCCCCTGATTGGCAAGAGCGTGCGCGACGGGCGGTTCCGCACCCGTTACGATGCCGCCATCATCGCCGTGGCGCGCAACGGGCGCAAGATCCGCGACAAGATCGGCGACATCGTGCTGCACCCGGGAGACACCCTGCTGCTGGTCTGCCACCCCCACTTCGTGGAGCAGCAGCGCAACTCGCGGGACTTCTTCCTGATCAGCCGCCTGGACGACTCGCGGCCGCCGCGCCACGAGCGGGCCACTATAGCCATGGCCATCCTGGTGGCCATGGTGTTGAGCGTGGTGCCGGGCTGGCTGACCATCCTGGAGGCGGCGCTGCTGGCGGCGGGCGGTATGCTGGTGACCCGCTGCACCAGCGCCTCCCTCGCGCGCGCCGCGGTGGACTGGCAGGTTCTGATAGTGATCGCCGCCTCGTTCGGGATCGGTATCGCCCTGCAGAACACCGGGGCGGCCGCCGCGGTCGCCGACGGCCTGATATCGCTCGCCAACGGGGTCCCCTGGCTGGCGCTGGCGCTGATATTCGTCGCCACCGCCCTGTTCAGCGCCCTGGCCACCAACAACGCCGCAGCTGTGCTGATGTTCCCCATCGCCCTGCTCACCGCGCAGCGGCTGGAGACCGATCTGCTGCCGTTTGCCATCACCATCATGATCGCCGCCTCGGCCAGCTTCGCCACCCCCATAGGCTACCAGACCAACCTGATGGTGTTCGGCCCCGGCGGGTACCGTTTCTCCGACTACCTGCGCATCGGCATTCCCCTGACCGTGCTGGTGGGCCTGCTGACCACCGCGCTGGTGCCGCTGATCTGGCCGTTTCGCTGAATAAGTCGTAAACTTCCGTAACTCACCGATGGACAACGGGGTTTGGCGATGGGAAAAATCATAAAGATCGGGGTCTCCCTGCTGGTTGCGGCGCTTCTGCTGCTGGTGGTTGCCGCCGTGGTGCTGCCGCTGCTGATCGATCCCAACGACTTCCGTGACGAGATCTCCACCCTGGTGGAGGAGCAGACCGGGCGCAAGCTGCAGATAGAGGGGGAGATCGGCTTCTCCGTATTCCCCTGGCTGGGGATCGAGCTGGGGGCCATGGAGCTCAGCAACGCCCCCGGTTTCGGCGATCGCCCCTTTGCGGCCATCGAGCGGGCGGATCTGAAGATCAAGCTGCTGCCGCTGCTGCGCAAGCAGGTGGAGATCCGCACCGTGGTGCTGCACGGCCTCGAGGTCAACCTGGCGCGCGACCAGTCGGGCACCACCAACTGGGACGACCTGCTGTCCTCCGGAGAGGAGCAGGCTGAGCCGGAGGCGGAGACGCCCTCCATGACTCTGGAGAGCCTGCAGGTGAGCGGGATCGAGATCCGCAACGCCCGACTCAGCTGGGACGACCGCCAGAGCGGGGTGCGCTACGCGGTGAAGAACCTGAACCTGGAGACCGGGGCGCTGAACCCCGGCCAGCCCTTCCCACTCCTGCTGGAGCTGGACGGAGAGGCCAGCCAGCCGGCGCTGCGCGCCCACCTGAACCTTGCCGGCGAGGTCACCTTCGACCTGGAGCGGCAGAGCTATCTGCTCGACGCTCCGCGCATCGCCCTGGATGCCAGCGGTGATGCCATCCCCGGCGGCAGCATCCAGCTAACCCTGGATGCCTCTTCCCTGAGCGCGGATCTGAAGCAGCAGACGGCGCGCGCGGAGGGACTGGATCTGTTTGTGGCGGGAGCGCGGCTCACCGGCCGGGCCGACATAAGCAGGTTGCTGGAGCAGCAGTCCATCGAGGGGGCCATCCAGATGGTGCTGGAGAAACCGGAGCAGCTGCGGCAGTTTCTCGGTACGGAGCCGCCACCTGTCGAGCTGGCCGCACTGCGCGACACCAGGTTGAGCACGGCGTTCAGCGCCGACCTGGGCAGCCAGCAGCTCGAGCTCGGCAACCTCGAGCTGCAGACTCTGGGCGCGGAGGTTACGGCCAGCGTGAAAGGACGCCAGATCATCGATCAGCCACAGTTCAGTGGCACCATGGATCTGGCCCAGACCAACCTGCGCCAGCTTCTGGAGAGACTGGCCATCGAGCTCCCCGCCACTGCCGACCCGGCAGTGCTGCAGGCGCTGGCCATGAATCTGGTGTTCAACGCCACCACCAGCAGCGCCGAGGTTCCGAAACTGAAGCTCAAACTGGACGATACTACGGTAACCGGCAGCGCCGCCATTGCGGACTTTGGCAGGTCTGCCATCCGTTTCGATCTCGCCATCGACGGCCTGGATGCGGATCGCTATCTGCCACCCCCCGCAGATGAGCCGGAGCCGGCCTCGCAGGAGGCCCAGGGGGACAAGCTGCTGCCCGATTTCGAGCTGCCGCTGGAGCCCCTGCGCACCCTGGATCTGGAGGGCAAGCTGCGGGTGGGCAAGCTGGGGATCAGCGGCCTGCAAGCCACAGAGATCCTGCTGAACGTTGCGGCCAGGGACGGTCAGCTGCGACTGGAGCCGCTCGCCATGGCGCTCTACGGCGGCAGGCTGGATACCCGCCTGGCGCTGGACGCGCGCCAGGAGCAGGCACAGCTCCGGTTGCAAACCACTCTCTCCGGCCTGCAGGCGGGGCCGCTGCTCAAGGATCTGCTGGACGATGACTACATCTCCGGCAAGGCGGACGTGAAGGTTAACCTGCGGGGGAGCGGCGCCACCTTCCTGCAGCTGCGCCAGACCTTGAACGGCAAGGCCTCATTCTCGTTCCAGGACGGAGCGGTCAAGGGGATCAATCTGGGACAGATGCTGCGCAAGGCGCAGGCCACCCTCACCAACCGGGAGCTGCCGGCCAGTGAAGAGCCGGTCAAGACCGATTTCAGCGAGCTGAAGGGAACCTTCACCATCACCAACGGGGTGGTGACCAACCGCGATCTGAGCGCCAAGGCGCCCGCCCTGCGCATCCGCGGGGAGGGAACCGTGAATCTGGTCAGCGAGCAGATCGACTACCGCATCAGCACCTCCATAGTCGGCACCGTCGCCGGCCAGGGCGGGGAGGATCTGGAGAAACTGAAGGGTCTCACCATCCCGGTCCGCATCACCGGCACCTTCGCCAATCCCAGGATCAAGGAGGACATCACCTCCGCCCTGAAGGCCCGCAGCCAGGCCGAGATGGAGAAAAAGAAAAAGGAGCTGGAGGCGAAACTGAAGGCGGAGCAGGAGAAGGCCAAGGCCGAGCTGGAACGGAAGAAACAGGAGCTGGAGGCCAAGGCCCGCGCCGAGGAGGAGAAGGCCAGGGCGAGGCTGGAGGAGCAGAAGAGAGAGGCGCAGCGGAAGCTGGAGCGGGAGAAGGAGAAGGCAAAGCAGGAGATGGAGGAAGAGCTGAAGAAGAAGGCGCAGGAACTGTTCAAGTTCTAGTGCTCTTTCAAGGTAATAAATTAGGATGGTTTTCCTCAAATCTTGTGGGTGAAATGGTAAATCATCCTTGACAGGCGGAATGCACGCCGGAAGATGGTCGGCAGAAGGGGATTGGGGAGAGTTTGGGATAGCCGCACCGATTGCAATTGGCACAGGTGGTGGATATCCGCCACTCCCCAGCCCAGACAGCCCCAATCCCCTTCTGGCTACCGATTGTGTGGCGTGCATTCCGCCTGTCAAGGACGGAGCCGCTACGCGGTGATTTACCATTTCACCCACAAGATTTGAGGAAAACCATCCTAATTTATTACCTTGACAGAGTACAAGGGGGCGGTCTCGTTAATTGAGAACACACCCTAATTCCCGCGGGTTGACCCACGCACTTTCAAAGCCCGGGCCAAGTATGGTATCGTGCGCTTCTCCCTTCGACGATGATTTTGTCTTTTTGCTTGTAAAACAGCTAGATAGGGTCAGACAGGAGGGGGTTCGTTTCCAGTATCACGACCCTGAGAATGTCCTTACGCCTCTGGCACTTCCTGTCGCTCGCGCTGCTCGCCGGCCTGTTGATCCCGCTGGGTATCGGGGGGTGGAGCGGGCTCAGCCGGCTGCGGGAGATCCCGCCCACCCTGATCCTGGGCGCCCTGGCGATGGTGTTCCTCGGATGGAATCTGAACGCCGGGCGGCTGCGGCTGGTGCTGGGAGGGTTCGGGGAGCGCATGGGGCAGGGCAAGGCCCTGGCCACGGTGATGTCCGCCGAATTTGCCATGAGCGCCACTCCGGCCGGGGCGGGCGGGGCCATCACCTACATATTCCTGCTGCATCGTCACGGCCTGCCGAGCAGCCGCGCGGCGGCCTGCTACGCGCTGGAGCAGCTGGTGGACCTGCTGTTTTTCCTCTCCGCGCTGGTGCTGCTCTCCATCGTGCTGCTAACCGGTGGCGACGAGTTTCACGTGGTCACCCAGATCTCCCTGCTGGGGGGGATGGTGGGCGGCGGCCTGCTGCTGCTCTGGCTGCTGGCGCACCACTACCGGGGGGTGATGCTGGCCGCCGGCAGGCTGCTGAACCGGTTCGGCATCGCGCCCCGGCGCAGGCGGCGCATCGCGCGCTGGATCATCCGCTTCCGGCAGGGGCTGGCGCTGATGCTGCGCCTCTCCCGCTGGCGGCTGCTGGCCATCTACCTGCTCTGCATCGGTCACTGGCTGCTGCGCTACACCATTCTGTACTTCATCATCCGTGCCTTGGGGGAGGAGATCTCCTGGGCCTACCTGTTCCTGGTCCAGATGTTCGTGCTCAGCGTGGGACAGATCACCCTGCTGCCGGGCGGCAGCGGTGGGGTGGAGCTCGGTTTCAGCGCCCTGCTCGCCGCCTGGCTGGAGCCGGCCACCCTCGCGGCGGCGCTGATCGCCTGGCGCTTCGCCACCTACTACTGGTATCTGCTGGCGGGAGGCCCGGTGTTCTTCCTGTTTGCCGGCAGCGGACTGTGGCGTCAGCTGCGCGGGCTGCGCCGCAGGCGGATCTGAGAGGAGAGATGCGGTGAAGAGTCTCTGGAGCGATGCCGAGGCGCGGCGCTACCGGGAAGGCGCCGGGCTGCGCGTATATACCTCGCGCCTGCTGGGGAGGGACCCCTCCCTGGTGCTGCATGGTGGCGGCAACACCTCGGAGAAGGTGACGCGCACCAATCTGTTCGGAGAGCAGGAGGAGCTGCTGCTGGTCAAGGGCAGCGGCTGGGATCTGAAAACCATCGAGCCGGCCGGCTTCAGCCCGGTACGCCTCGACCATCTGCGCAGGCTGGCGCAGCTGGACTCCATGAGCGATCCGCAGATGGTGAACGAGCTGCGCTGCAGCATGACCGACGCGGCCGCGCCCACCCCCTCGGTGGAGGCGATCCTGCACGCCATTCTGCCCTGGCGCTTCGTGGACCACACCCATGCGGACGCCATCGTCACCATCACCAACACCCCCTCCGGCGAACGGCGCATCCGCGAGATCTATGGCGATGCGGTGATCGTGGTTCCCTACGCCATGCCCGGCTTCGAGCTGGCCCGGCTGTGCGCGGTGGAGTTCGCCCGCCAGCGCAGCGCGCATACCGTCGGCATGGTGCTGATGAACCACGGTATCTTCTCGTTCGGCGACACGGCGCGGGAGTCCTACGAACGGATGATCGAGCTGGTGGATCGGGCCGAGGAGTATCTGCGCAGCTGCGGGGCCTGGGAGCTGGAGTGGCCGCGGCCGGCCCGCGGGGAGGTGGACACGCTGGCGCTGGCGGAGCTGCGCCTGGCACTCTCCCGGGCGGCCGGGTTTCCGCTGGTTCTGCACAGCCAGCGTGATGCCCGGGCGATGAGCTTCTGCAACCGCGAGGATCTGGAACGGATCTCCCGGCAGGGACCGGCCACTCCCGATCACGTGATCCGCACCAAGCGGCTGCCGCTGGTGGGACGCGACGTGGAGGGATACGCGCGGCGCTACCGGGCCTACTTCGAGGCGCACGCCGCCGGGGATCAGACCATGCTGGATCCGGCCCCGCGCGTGGTGCTGGATCCCGTGCTGGGGGTGATCACGGCCGGGCGCAGCAGCGGGGAGGCGCGCATCAACGCCGACATCTACCGGCACACCATGGAGATCATCTGCCGGGCCGAGAAGCTGGAGCGCTGGCAGGCGCTCCCGGCGCGGCAGATCTTCGATGTGGAGTACTGGGATCTGGAGCAGGCCAAGCTGCGCCGCCCGGGGCCGGTGCCGCCGTTTCAGGGGGAGGTGGCGCTGGTCACCGGGGCGGCCTCGGGGATTGGCCGGGCCTGCGTGGAGTCCCTGCTGGCGAGAGGGAGCGCCGTGGTGGCCCTGGACATCGATCCCGCGGTCGGTGACCGTTTCGACTCGCCGGAGGTGTTTCCCATCACCTGCGACATAGCCGACGAGAACCAGCTGAAGGAGGCCATCCGGCAGGGCGTGTCCCGTTTCGGCGGTATCGACATGCTGCTGCTCAACGCCGGAATCTTCCCCGGCAGCCGCGGCGTCGCGGAGCTGGAGCTGGAGGAGTGGCGCAGGGTGATGGCGGTCAACCTGGAGGCCAACCTGGTGCTGCTGCGCGAGCTTCACCCTTTCCTGAAACTCGCCCCCAACGGCGGGCGGGTAGTGGCCATCGGCTCCCGGAACCACCTGGCGCCGGGGCCGGGGGCCGCCGCCTACTCCTGCTCCAAGGCGGCGCTGACCCAGATGATCCGCGTGGCGGCCCTGGAGTGGGGCGGCTCCGGGATCCGCCTCAACGTGCTGCATCCGGACTGCGTGTACGATACCGGGATCTGGAGTGCGGAGGTGCTGGCGGCGCGCGCCGGGCAGTACGGCATGACGGTGGAGCAGTACAAACAGAGAAACCTGCTGCGTACCGAGGTGAGCAGCCGTGACGTGGCGGAACTGGCCGCCGAGATGTGCGGGCCCCTGTTTGCCAAGACCACCGGCGCGCAGCTGCCGGTGGATGGTGGCAACGAGAGAGTGATTTGACCTGGCGCGGAAGGAGAGCGGCACCCATGATCAGGAACGGGACGGCATATATTGTTGCCGGGCTAATGATCTTTTCACCAGATCCCGCGCGCGCTGAATCTTCCCTCGTCGTCCGGCCGCAGGCGGGTTACGGATACCTTGACGCTGGCGGTTCGGGAGGCGGTGGCGGGGTTGGTCATGCCGGGGTGAGAGTGCTGCTCGGCGCCGGAGGGAACAAGAGGTATGGTTTGGAGGCGACCAGATTCAGCATGGAGGATTCCCGGGGCTTTGGCTCCCTTGGAATCGTGCTGGAACAGCGCTTATGGAGCTGGATCAATATGTCTATAGGAACCGTTGGTTATTTCGGCTACGGAGCCGATTCGGAAAACCCTGTCGGTCTGATGACCAATCTGGGCTGGGAGCCGGGCCGGTACAAATGCTTTACACCGTTCGTAACTTACAGAAACGACATCATATTTTCGCGAAACACGGATATTGCGCATTCGGTAAGTCTCGGGGTCGCTTTCGCATTTTGAAAGGTGGCCGAACCGGATCCGCGGGGAGAAACCCCCCATCCCCCCTGCCGTTCGGGAGCAGAGCCATGGCCATTGATGTCAGTGGCGACCGCTCCCCTCCGGGGGCGGTTGCAGGATAGGTGGCTGGTCCGTGAGCGACTCCAGCACCGCACGCGCCTGCCGGCTACCGGTGGAGTGCCACAACTCCATGGCATCGAGCGGTTCCAGCAGCGGTTGATCGCTGGACATGCTGCGCAGCGCCTGCAGGGTATCCATGAGATCCACGAAATTGGAGGCCAGTTTGGCAAAAGTGGTGGCGAGCTGAAACCGCTCGTCAGCCAGGTTCCGGTAAGCGCTACGCCCCAGATCCACATAGTACCCGACCGTCACCAGGCGCCGCCGGGCCCGACGGGGGAACAGGCCGGAATAGAGCAGACAGCGATCTCCCACATCGCGCATCTGCAGGCGCCGCAGGGAACCTCTCTGTTGCATCCCTTCCAGGTAGCCAGGGGCAATGGCGCCAACCGCGATTTCGGGTCGGTCATGGTAGCGCATCAACAGAAACACGAGATAGCTCTCCAGCTCCTCGTCCAACTGGATCCGGCTTGACTCCTCGGCCTCCATCACCAGTCTGCTCCACTGCGCCGTGCTCAGGCGCGTCTCTCTCTCTGCCATCACCGGCCCCCGCCAATATGACACTGCCCTACTATCATGTCGGCAGGCTGGTTCAGAAGCTTTACGTAACCGCGCCGTTTGGGTCTCCTGCGAGCAGGAGAACCTGAAGGGGCAAATCCGCGCCTTGTGACCGCTCCTCCGGCAGGCGGGATCCCCGTCACCCGGTTGGCCGCCTGAAGGGGGGCGGGCTGTCCGGCAAGGGCATCCCGGGGTCCCGCTGTAGCTGTGCGTGGCCGGGAAAGTTACAGTGTGCCCCCATCCCCTTTCATCGATCATTTTCCGACCGGCACTCCGCTTGTCAAGGACGGAGCCGCTACGCGGTGATTTACCATTCCACCCACTCGATTTGAGGAAGATCCGAAAAAGCAGGGAATCGGCTGTCAAGGCGCAACTTGCGGTGGTGTAGCCTCCCCGGAAACTACGCCAGCAGCGCTTTCAGCTCCGGTATGCAGGAGCCGCAACCGGTTCCCGCCTTCAGAAGGCTGCCGATCTCCTCCACTGAACTCAGCCCCTGGCTGCGTATCGCCTCGGTCAGCGTGTTGACGCCAACCGAGAAGCAGGCGCAGACGATATGGCCAATCTCCCTCTCTCCCGCCGGAGACTTCCCGAGCAGCAAACCCCTGCGCTCGGCATCCGACAGGGTCTCCCTGGTAAACAGGCCGGCCAGCCAGCTGCGCGCCGGAAGCTCGGTACCGGGAGCGATGAATATACAGCTCTCCACCCGGCCCTTCACCATTCTTACCCCGCGATAGCAGTGTCGGCTTCGATCGAGATACTCAACCCAGTCGGCCCCGTGGCCGGAGCACAGCAGCCGCCTGGCCCATGCAGGCCAGTCGGCCGGGGGCTCTTCGCCGGCTATTTCGTAGTGGTAGTAGCCATCCCCTTTGGCTACTACCCAGTAGCTCGCCGTGGAGAGATCCAGCCGCTGCCGGGATATGAGAAAGCCGTGCCAGGATGGCTCATATACAGCCATCCTTACCGGGGTGTGCTTGAACTCGGGCTGCCCCGAGAGCGGATCGCTGTCCGGGTTTACCACCGCGTTTATCCGCCCCAGACTGGCAAAACGGTCGTTCCAGTGCATGGGGACGAACAGACTGCCGCGGCGCTGTGCATCGCTGATCCGGGCACGCACCACCGCCTCACCCCAGCGGCTGGAGATGGTCACCAGCAGGCCGTCGGCAATCCCCAGCTCCCGCGCATTGCCGGGGTGGATGAGGGCGGTGGGTTCCGGGCTGTGCTCGGTAAGTCTGGGCGCCTTACCGGTCCGGGTCATGGTGTGCCACTGGTCCCGCAGTCGGCCGGTGTTAAGCACCAGGGGATACTCCTGATCCGGTATGTTCCGGGGCAGGCGGGGCTCCACCGGAATCAGCCGCGCCTTGCCGCTGGGGGTGAAGAAGCGGCCACGCGCAAACATGCGTGGAGTACCCTGCCCCGGACGGTACACCGGCCACTGGATGGGCTGCAGCCGGTCATACTCCGTTTCATCCAGCTGCGCCAGTCCGGAGATGTCGAAGTCCCGCTCGCCCCCGTTCTCGAACCCCGAGAGGGCGGCATACTCCCGGAAGATGGCGGCACCGCTGGGGTAGTCGAAGCCGTTGCGGAAGCCCATCCGCCTGGCCACCTCGCATATGATCCACCAGTCGGGCCGCGCCTCTCCTGCCGGGGGCAGAAACCGGCGCTGACGCGATATCCGTCGTTCGGAGTTGGTCACCGTGCCATCCTTCTCACCCCAGGCGGCCGCGGGCAGCAGGACATGGGCGAAACGTGTGGTGTCGGTATCTGCGACGCAGTCGGATACCACTACCAGGGAGCAGTTGCGCAGCGCGGCATGAATCCGGTTGCTGTCGGGCAGGCTCACTGCCGGATTGGTAGCCATTATCCAGAGCGCCTTGATCTCCCCCCTTTCGATGGCCCGGAACAGATCCAGCGCCATCAGCCCGGGCCGCTCGGCCATGCGGGGCGATCCCCAGAAGCGCTGCACCAGCTCCCGGTGCTGGGGATCGGCAAGCTCCATGTGGGCTGTCAGCTGATTCGCCAGCCCCCCCACCTCGCGGCCTCCCATGGCGTTGGGCTGGCCGGTGAGGGAGAAGGGTCCCATCCCGGGCCGGCCGACGCGGCCGGTAAACAGGTGACAGTTGAGGATGGCGCTCACCCGGTCAGAGCCGCTGCTGGACTGGTTGACCCCCTGGGAGTAGAGGGTGACCACCCGCTCCGTACGGGCGAACAGGCGGTAGAACTCGGCCAGCACCGGCTCCGCAAGGCCGCACAGGGCGGCGACACTCTCGAGGCTGGGGGCGGTGGCCCGTGCCACATTCAGAGCCTGATACCACCCCTCGGTGGCATGCTCCAGAAAGGGGTCGTTGCGCTCCCCCTGCCGCTCCAGATAAACCAGCAGGCCGTTGAACAGGGTGGCATCGCTGCCGGGGCGCAAGGGGAGATGGAGATCGGCGATGTCACAGGTGGGGGTGCGGCGAGGATCGATCACCACCACGTGGAGATCAGGGTGCTCCTGCTTCGCCTGCGCCACTCTCCGGTAGAGTATGGGATGGCACCAGGCGGCGTTGCTCCCCACCAGTACGATCAGCTTGGCCCGCTCAAGGTCCTCGTAGCAGCACGGTACGGTATCAGAGCCGAAGGCGCGCTTGTGACCCACCACCGTGGAGGACATGCAAAGCCGGGAGTTGGTATCGATATTGGCCGAACCGATATACCCCTTCATCAGCTTGTTGGCCACATAGTAATCCTCGGTGAGCAGCTGGCCGGAAAGGTAGAAGGCCACTGCATCGGGACCATGTCTGCCGATAACCTCGCGGAACCCTTGGGCAACCCTGTCGAGGGCGCTATCCCAGTCGGTACGTCTCCCCTCCACCATCGGATGTAGCAGCCGCCCCTCCAAATCGAGGGTCTGCTCCAGCGCGGCACCCTTGGAGCAGAGCTGGCCGCGGTTGGCGGGATGCTCCGGATCTCCTTCCAGAACCACACCGCCGTGGGCATCGCGCGTGGCGACCAGGCCGCAGCCGACGCCGCAGTAAGGGCAGGTGGTTCGGGTGACCTTTTCGCTCATGGTTCTCGATTCAGTCTCATTGTCGAACTTCTCGGCCAGCTGGTGTAGCAAATAGCGCGCCAACATGGAGGAGCCGGGTCAGTTTTCCTGTAACCGGGTGATTTGGGTGGAAAACCGTTGCCGTCATGTTGCCAAACGCAACTGCCGGAAGGCGGCGGATGCACCACGGGGGTGCATCCGCTCCCTCGTTGGGCCACAGGTTTCGCCCGGCAACGCTGCAATGGTTCCGGGGTGGTGGTATTGATGCGGGCTTTCGATCGGTCCAGAGAGCTAACCTGCTGATGATTGGACAATAACGGCGCAAGCGGGGCGGCGGCGAAGCGAAGCCGGGTTCAGCGGCGGCCGCAACGCCTCTTGTATCGCATCTGTTCGTGGGTATTCCGACCGATTGCGGCGTCTTGCAGCGACGTCAGTAGCGTCTGGGTGAAATGTTCAGGCCGGATCCCGGTTGGCAGATTGCCCCCGCAGTTCGCACCAAGTTGGCCCAACCCCATTTGCGAATCGCGCGCGCCTCCGTGATAACAGGTTGATTTTTAACAGCAATACTTATCGGTATGGTTTTTGCTAACATGCGCGGCAGTGTTGTCCGTACAGGAGAGAATGCCGTGACAGAGAGCAGATTCAATTTGCTGAGACTGGATCAGGAGAACATCCGTATCCTGCATTACACCTGGTTTGCGTTCTTCATGACCTTCGTGGTCTGGCTGGGACTGGGTCCCATGATGCCCTTCATCAAGGAGTCCCTGGAGCTCACCGATCAGCAGGCCAAGGTGCTGCTGATCCTCAATGTAGCCATGACCATTCCGGCGCGCATAGTGGTGGGCATGCTGGTGGATCGCTTCGGGCCGCGCGTCATGTACACCATCATTCTGGTGCTGGGAGGCTTGATAAGCATCGGCTTCGCCTGGGCGCAAAGCTACCAGCAGCTTACCCTGCTGCGCTTTCTGTGCGGCTTCATCGGAGCCGGATTCGTGGTGGGGATCCGCATGATCGGCGAGTGGTTTCCGGCCCGCCAGACCGGCATAGCCCAAGGGATCTATGGCGGCTGGGGAAACTTCGGCTCCGCCGGCGCCGCCATGACCCTGCCCTTCATCGCTGTCGCCATGGGTGACAGTGACGGCTGGCGCTTTGCCATTACCTTTGCCAGCCTGGCCGCCATCGGGTACGGTCTGCTCTATTTTTTTCTGGTTACCGATACCCCCAGAGGCTCCACCTACCACCGGCCCAGGAAGAGCGGCGCGATGGAGGTCACCAGCGGTTTCGACCTGGTTCTCTACACTCTCATGAACGTTCCCCTGTTCCTGGCGCTGGCACTGCTGGCCTGGAAGCTGTCGCCGGCGCAGATGAACCTGTTCGACCAGGCTACCACCTACCTTATTTACGGGATCCTGGCGGCCATCTATCTGGTCAAGGTATGGAAGATCTGGCATATCAACGGCCATGTTCTCCGCAGACCGGTCCCGGAGGGCGAGCGCTACAAGTTCAAGCAGGTTGCGATCCTGGACTGGGCTTACCTGGTCTCCTTTGGCACCGAGCTGGCGGTGGTCTCCATGCTGGCCATGTTCTACGTGTCGTGGTTTGATATCCCCAAGGTAACCGCCGCTCTGCTGGCCGGAATATACCCTTTCATCAATCTGGTGGCGCGCCCTGGAGGTGGCTGGCTTAGCGATCGGTTTGGCCGCAAGCTGACCCTGACGGTCATATTTGCGGGGATCACTGCAAGTTTCCTCGTGCTGGGGTTCGTAGAGCGCAGCTGGCCGGTGTGGCTGGTGGTTTCCATTACCATCATAGCGGGGATCTTCTCCAAGGCCGGATCCGGAGCCGTGTATGCCATGGTGCCGCTCATCCAGAGACGCATGACCGGCCAGATTGCCGGTATGGCTGGAGCATTCGGCAATGTGGGTGCGGTGATGTTCCTGACCGCCAACTCCTTGGTGGAGTATGACCAGTTCTTTATGTTGATCGGGATCATCGCCGGCATCGTCCTCGCCCTGATTCTGTTCTATCTGGAAGAGCCGGATGCCAAGGCCACGGAGGTCCTGCCGCAGGGGGCGATACAGGCGGCGGATACCAAATGACTGTATTCGGCGTCACATTACCAGCCTGTAACACGGCTTTCGTAGCGGGGGCGCCGCCCGGATAGGGATCCGGGCTGGTGCTCTTTCAAGGTAATGAATCAGGAAGGTCATCCCCAAAGGTGTGGGTAAAACGGTAAATCACCGCGTAGCGGCTCCCTCCTTGGCAGGCGGAATGCGCGCCACAGTAACCTGCTGGAAATTCGAAAAGAGCCGTTATTTTTTTGTGCTGGCCCGGAATCGGGTATGCAATAGGGCCGTGCCCACCATATGTACGAAGAAGACCAGCAACATCAAAATCCCCGATGCTCCTGCCCAGGGAATGGAGTGGTTTTTTTCAGGCGGAGACGGCTCAGCCGACTTGTTAACGGTAATGATCACAGTTCCGCTCGCAATACCGCCGTTGTTGTCGCTGATTGTGTTATTGAAAGGTGTCTTCGCCGCTGAAGCCGGCGGGCGGTGTATAGCTGACGGAGCCGCTGTTTGCAAGGGTCACCGCACCTCCCTGCTTGCTGATTTCCTCCACCGCGATTATGTGCAGCTGATTGCCATCGGCGTCGGTGTCGTTGTCGAGCATGGAGGTAATCGTTACCGGGGTGTTCTCATCGGTGCTGACATGATCCGCTCCTGCCAAGGGGTTTAATATAGCGCGGCAACATAATATATCGCATTCAGCCGTGCTGTGCGCGTCTGGGGCAAGGCGTGGAAACGCCGCTGTAGCATTCCTACAGCAAGTTTCGACAATGCAGACCGCAGACGCGCACAGCACGGCCTGTTTTTTTGATATCAATAGGTTAGGAGCCTCATGCCTCTCCCCTCTCGGCGTTGCGTGCCTTGCCAAGGGAACGA
>WFXP01000030.1 GCA_015490535.1 Gammaproteobacteria bacterium | reverse complement strand
CCACATACTCGGTAGCCAGAAGGGGATTGGGGCGGTCTGGCTGGGGACCGGCGGATATCCACTACCTGCGCAGATTGCAACTGGTGCGGCTATCCCAAAGTCTCCCCAATCCCCTTCTGCCAACCATCTTCCGGCGTGCATTCCGCCTGTCAAGGATGATTTACCATTTCACCCACACGATTTGAGGAAGATCTTCCTGATTTGTTACCTTGAAAGAGTACTACTGGCAACGGGGAAAATTTGTTCTTGACAGGCGGGAGGCCCGTCGGTGCCATAATATCCCCATGGAGACCACTGCCCATTTCGATTCCGGCTGCCGTGCCTGTTCCCGTTTGAGCGAATTTCTGCGCCAGGTCAAGGAGGAGTATCCCGCCTACCACGCTCGGCCGGTGGCTCCTTTCGGCGATCCGCGCCCGCGGCTGCTGATAGTCGGTCTGGCTCCGGGGATGCACGGAGCCAATGCCACCGGCCGCCCCTTCACCGGGGATTTTGCCGGGATTCTACTGTACCAGACGCTGTACCGGTTCGGTTTCAGCAACCGGCCGGTCTCCACCGCGAGAGAGGACGGGCTGGTCCTGAACGGGTGCCGCATAACCAACGCCGTCAAATGCCTGCCGCCGCAAAACAGACCGCTTGGCAGCGAGATTCGGGAGTGTAACCGCTATCTGCAGGCGGAACTCCTGGAGCTGGATGATGGCGCCGTGATCCTGGCGCTGGGTGGCGTGGCCCACCGGGCGGTGATCCGGGCCCTGGGCCTGAAGCAGGGGGAGCACCCGTTCGGCCACGCCCGCAAGTACGCTCTGTCGGAGGGGCGCTGGCTGGTGGATTCCTATCACTGCAGCCGCTACAACACCCAGACCCGCCGCCTGACCGAAGGGATGTTTCACGATCTGTTCCGGGAGATAGCGCGGCTTCTCGATGGCTGATATGGGCGCGCCGGAGTTCGATTCCAGGGAGTTTCTCAAGACCCTCACCAGCCGCCCGGGCGTCTATCGGATGATGGATGGAGCCGGGAAGGTCATCTATGTAGGGAAGGCGCGCAACCTCAAGAGACGCCTGGCAAGCTACTTCCGCAAGAACCTCTCCAGCCCCAAGACCCGTAGCATGGTGGCGCAGATCCGGCGGGTGGAGATCACCATCACCCATACCGAGAACGAGGCGCTGATCCTGGAGAACAATATCATCAAGGAGCTGAAGCCCCGCTACAACATCCTGCTGCGGGATGACAAGAGCTACCCCTACATCCATCTCTCCACCGGCCACCGGCACCCCCGGCTGACACTGCACCGCGGAGCCAAAAGGGGGAAGGGGCGCTATTTCGGCCCCTATCCGAGCGCCGGGGCGGTGCGGGAGACGCTCAACCTGATGCAGAAGCTGTTTCGGGTGCGCCAGTGCGAGGACTCCTTCTACGCCAACCGCAGCCGCCCCTGCCTGCAGTACCAGATCGAACGCTGCAGCGCGCCATGCACCGGGGCCATCGATGACGACCGCTACCTGGAGGAGGTGCATCATGCGGAGCTGTTTCTGGAGGGGCGCAGCAACGCCGTGATAGACCGGCTGGTGGAGCGGATGCAGGCCGCATCCGCGGCGCTGGAGTTCGAGCAGGCGGCCCGCTACCGGGATCAGATCGCCACCCTGCGCCGCGTCCAGGAGCGCCAGTATGTGAGCGGTAGCGGAGGGGATCTGGACGTGGTGGCCGCCCGGGTGCGCAACGGCGTGGGGTGCGTGCAGCTGTTCTCCATCCGCAACGGGCGCAACCTGGGCAACAGGTGCTGGTTTCCCCGCCACACCGACCGTGCCGACGCCTCCGAACTGCTGGCCGCGTTCCTGCCCCAGTACTACCTGGGGAGCGGACGGGAGATCCCTCCGGAGATCTTGCTCAACCAGCCGCTGGAGGAGTCGGAGTGGCTGGCGGGCGCGCTGACGGAGCGGGCGGGTGGCAGGGTGGCTCTGCGCCACCGGTTGCGTGGGGAGCGGAGACGCTGGGTGCAGATGGCGGAAGCAAACGCCGATGCCGCGCTGGAGACCATGCTCGCCGGCAAGAGCAACATGCGCCACCGTTTCGAGGCGCTGCAGGAGGCGCTGGAGCTGGAGGAGCTGCCGCGGCGCATCGAGTGTTTCGACATCAGCCACACCTTCGGAGAGTCACCGGTGGGGGCTTGCGTGGTGTTCGACATAAACGGACCGGTGAAGTCCGACTACCGGCGTTTCAACATTCGGCAGGTGGCGGCCGGAGACGATTACGCTGCGCTGCAGCAGGCGCTGCTGCGCCGTTACACCCGGGTCAAAAAGGGGGAGGGGAAGCTGCCCGATGTGCTGATTGTCGACGGGGGCAAGGGGCAGCTGAGCCAGGCCGCCCGGGTGCTCGAGGAGTTGCAGATCACCGGTGTCACCCTGCTGGGGATCGCCAAGGGTCCCAGCCGTAAACCGGGGCGGGAAACCCTGTTCTTGTCCGGATGCAAACGTCCCCTTATACTGCCCGGGAGCTCGCCCGCGCTGCATCTGATTCAGCAGCTGGACGGCGAGGCTCACCGCTTCGCCATCGGCGGGCACCGGCGGCAGCGCGGCAAGGCGCGCACCTCCTCGGTGCTGGAGGAGATCCGCGGGCTCGGACCGAAGCGGCGCCGGCAACTGTTGCAGCAGTTTGGCGGGTTGCAGGAGGTGGCGCGGGCGGGTATCGACGATCTGGCCCGGGTATCCGGGATAAGCAGGGAGCTGGCGGAGCGGATCTACGAGCGGTTACATCCGGACAGGGAAGGTGGATAGAGGACCATGTGGCACAGTATTCCCAATATACTCACGCTGCTGCGCATCGCGCTGATCCCCATCTTCGTGATCTGTTTCTATCTCCCCGTCTGGTGGGCCCATCCGTTGAGCGCGCTGCTATTCAGCGTGGCGGCCATCACCGACTGGCTGGACGGCTATCTGGCCCGCCGCTGGGAGCAGACCTCACCCTTCGGGGCCTTTCTCGATCCGGTGGCAGACAAGCTCATGGTGGCGGCGGCCCTGGTGCTGCTGGTGGAGCACAACCCCACCCCCTATGCCGGGGTTTTCATGGCCATTCCGGCCATAATCATCATCGGGCGGGAGATCGCCATCTCGGCGCTGCGGGAGTGGATGGCCGAACTGGGAGCGCGCACCCGCGTGGCGGTCTCCTACGTGGGGAAGGTGAAGACCGTACTGCAGATGGTGGCCATCATTCTGCTGCTGTTCCGGTTGCCCCTGGGCCCCCTTCCCGTAGTGGAACTGGGATTCTGGCTGCTCTACGCGGCGGCCGTTCTGACCCTCTGGTCGGGCGCCGCCTACCTGCGCGCCGCCTGGCCGATGCTGAACGGTTCCTCGTCTTGACAGGGGAGCGGCAAAGCCGGAAAATGCCGCCTTCCGTTACATGGCTATGTAGCTCAGCTGGTTAGAGCACAGCACTCATAATGCTGGGGTCGGTGGTTCGAGTCCACCCATAGCCACCATACGCTCCCCCTTGGCCAGAATGCAAGCAAAGCTCGGCGCGCCATTGGGCGCCGCTGAACGCGTCCGGCCCTTGGTATTACCGTCCGCTCGCACATCGATGGCTACGGGATACCTATTCAGCCGCAAACCCTCTCCCTGGGCAACGACGCGGCACCGGTATCGAGGCCTTGGAGACTGCCACCGGGGCCGGGCCGCTATCTCCCCGCGAGCTCCACTTCCACCTTCCTTTGCTCTCCGTCGCGCAGATAGGTGATTTCGATACGGTCGCCGGGTTCCAGTGTCTTGAGCCGGTTGGACAGCCCTTTCAGGTCGGGGATCTCCTCATCGTCGATGCGCAGGATGAGATCCCCCTCCCGCAGTCCGGCGGCGGCCGCGGGCGAGCCGGGGGCCACGCCGGAGAGTCTGACGCCATTGCCGCTGTAGGCGAAATCAGGGATGGTTCCGAGACGTACCCTGCGGGATGTTTTTGCAGCGGCGGCTGCCGGCGCTCCTTTCGTCAAGGTGGCGGTCAGCGGCTGTTCACGCTGCGCGAGATATTCGAGCGCCTCTCTGCTTACAGTAGCCACCTTGACAAGACCGTCGGCGTCGATCTTGTCTGCAGTGTCGCCGGGCCGGTGGTAGTCCATATTCGGGCCGGAGAAGAGCTGGATGGCGGGGATTCCCGCCTCGTGGAAGCTCACTTGGTCGCTGGCATCCAGGGGTTGCTTGACCAGCTCCATCTCCACGCCGGTGACGAAGCCGATGCCGCGAATGATGTGTACCCACTCGCTGGCGGATTCGGCACCCAGCACCAGCAGTTTTTTGTTGCCCAGCCGCCCCACGGTGTCGAGGTTGATCATGGCGATACATTTGTCGTTCGGATAGCGGCCGCTGCTGGCTAGGTAGTGCAGTGACCCCTTGCGCCCCGTCT
>WFXP01000029.1 GCA_015490535.1 Gammaproteobacteria bacterium | reverse complement strand
TTGACGCACTCCAGGGCGGCATCGGTATCGGCGATGTTGTTGAAGGAGAGCGCCTTGCCATGGAGCTGGCGGGCGGTGGCCACGCTGGCCTCGACGGCCCGGTCATCCGTATCCAAATAGAAGGCGGCCTGCTGATGGGGGTTTTCCCCGTAGCGCAGATCCTGGGATTTTTTCAGTTGCAGGTTGAAGGTGTGGGGAAATTTCGTTTGTTCCCCGTCGGGCTGGATGGCGCCCAGGTAGTTGGCGATGGCCCCGTCGTAGGCCGCGGTGTGCTCGAACGCCTTGACCGCCAGGGAGAAGCGGGTGGCTTCGCCCACCGCCCCCCCGTTCTGCTCCATCTCCGCCAGTACGGCATCGTAGTCGCCGCTGTCCACCACCACCGCGACGGCGGCGTGGTTCTTGGCCGCGGCCCGTAGCATGGCGGGGCCACCGATGTCGATGTTTTCGATGGCGGTGGCCAGATCGCACCCCTCCCGGGCCACGGTCTGTTGGAAGGGATAGAGGTTGACGGCCACCAGATCGATGGGGGCGATCCCGTGCTCCTTCATCGTCCGGTCGTCGATACCCCGCCGGCCCAGCAGTCCCCCGTGGATGAGCGGGTGGAGGGTCTTGATGCGCCCCCCCATCATCTCGGGAAATCCGGTGTAGTCAGAGACCTCGGTCACCGGGATTCCGCTCTCCGCGAGCAGGGTGGCGGTGCCGCCGGTGGAGAGGATCTCCACCCCCATGCCGTGCAGCCGGCGCGCGAACGGGACGATGCCGCGCTTGTCCGATACGCTGAGCAGGGCGCGCTGGATGGACTGCATCGGGCGAGATGATCCGCGCGGGTTCAGATCAGGTTGTACTCCCGGAGGCGCTTGCGCAGGGTGGCGCGGTTGAGTCCCAGGTGTTCCGCGGCCCTGGTCTGGTTGCCGCCGGTGTGGTTGAGCACGATCTCCAGCAGCGGTTTCTCCACTTGCTGCATCACCAGGTCGTAGAGGTTGCCACCGGGCTGGCCGTCCAGGTCGGCGAGATAGCGGTTGATGGTGATCTCCATGAAATCACTCAGGCATTTGGCGGAGAGATCCTCCTGTTTCAATATGGCATTCATGCGGCCAACTCCTCTTTGGTTATCAGCCGGTGGAAAAAGTTGCGGGTCGCCTCCAGCTGCCGGGCGCTGCTCTCCAGCCGGTTCACCTCCTGGCGGAAGGCCGCGCCATGGGGCCGGGATTTGCTGTACCAGCAGATGTGCTTGCGCGCCATGCGCACCCCGGTGTACTCCCCGTAGAACTCGTAGATGGCCTGCAGGTGCTCCAGCAGGGTATCGCGGATCTCTGGCAGGGCAGGGGGCGCCAGCAGCTCGCCGGTGGCCAGATAGTGGTTGATTTCGCGGAAGATCCAGGGGTTCCCCCGGGCCGCGCGGCCGATCATGATCGCATCTGCGCCGGTCCGCTCCAGTACCTGGCGCGCCTTCTGCGGGGTGGTGATGTCCCCGTTGGCGATCACGGGGATGGTCACGCTCTCCTTGATGGCCGCGATGGTGTCATATTCGGCGCTGCCCCGGAAACCGCAGGCGCGGGTGCGTCCATGGACCGCCAGGGCCTGGATCCCGGCCTCCTGGGCGATCCGGGCGATGCGCACCCCGTTGCGGTTACCGGTGTCCCAGCCGGTACGGATCTTGGCGGTCACCGGCACCTCCACCGCCGCCACCACCGCATCGAAGATACGCCCCACCAGCGCCTCGTCCTTCAGCAGCGCGGAGCCGGCCATCACATTGCACACCTTGCGCGCCGGGCAGCCCAGGTTGATGTCGATGATCTGGGCGCCGCGATCCGCGTTGTAGCGGGCCGCCTCCGCCAGCAGGGCGGGATCGGAGCCGGCGATCTGCACCGCCCTGGGCTCCTGCTCCCCCTCGTGGTTGGTGCGGTTCAGGGTCTTCCTGCTGCCCCACAGCAGCGAGTTGGCGGTGACCATCTCCGAAACCGCCATTCCCGCCCCCAGGCGCTTGCAGAGCTGGCGGAACGGGCGATCGGTGATCCCGGCCATGGGGGCCAGGATGGCGGGGTTGGCGATGGTGTAGGGCCCAATGCGCATCTGTCGAATCCACACAACGGCATGCGCCCGCGGCAGGGGCAGGCGGTGGCACGATTCGGAAAAAGCCGGAAAACAGCCCCTGGCGGTCGTGGTGACCAGGGTAGCCCCATGATACCTTCAAGAGGCCCCGCCTTAAAGTGGCTTTGTCACGCAGTTGTTACATAAATCACACATGTGGAGTCCGCTCCTGCCCGGCCCCCTTCTGCTGCTCCGGGTAGACACGCACCGTCTTCACCGTGTTGGAGGCGGTCTGCACGATCTCCATGGGGTGGCCGGCAATACGCATGCTGGTGCCCGGCTCCGGGATGGCCTCCAGATACTCCACTATCAGTCCGCTCAGGGTCTTGGGGCCGTCGGTGGGGAGTTTCCAGCCCAGGGCGCGGTTCAGGGTGCGGATGGAGACGCCGCCATCCACCAGCCACGAGCCATCTTTCTGGGGGTGGATCTCCCGCATCATGTGGGCGGGATCGGTGGTGAACTCCCCGACAATCTCCTCCAGGATGTCCTCCAGGGTGGCCAGCCCCAGGATGTCGCCATACTCGTCCACCACCAGTCCGATGCGGCACCGCTCGCGCTGGAAGTTGAGCAGCTGGGTGTTGAGCGGGGTCCCCTCCGGAATGAAGTAGGGTTCGCGGATCGCCTCCATGAAGTTCTCCCGGGTCAGGTCGTGCTCCAGGAACAGCCGCAGGATGTTGCGGGCGTGGACGATTCCCACGATGTTGTCGATCACCCCGCGGTAGACCGGCAGGCGGGTGTGCTGGCTGTCGAACAGGTGCCGCTTGATCTCCTCCCACTCCTGCTCCAGGTCGATGCCGTTGATCTCGTTGCGCGGCACCATTATGTCCTCCACGCTGCTCTTCTCCATGTCCAGGATGCTGAGCAGCATCGCCTGGTGGCGGCGCGGGATCATGGCGCCGGCTTCGTTGACCACGGTGCGCAGCTCCTCGGCGCTCAGCGCCTGGATGGAGCCGCTCTCCACGGGGATGCGCAGCAGCCTGAGCAGGCCGTTGGCCAGCAGGTTGACCGCCCACACCAGCGGGTAGAAGATGCGCAGCAGCGGCTGCAGCAGGTAGGTGGCGGGAAACGCGAAGCGCTCCGGCTGGAGGGCCGCCAGGGTCTTGGGGGTTACCTCGGCGAAGATCAGGATCACCAGGGTGAGCAGTCCGGTGGCGATCGCGATCCCCGCCTCTCCCATCAGCCGCAGGGCGATGATGGTGGCGATGGAGGAGGCCAGGATGTTGACGAAGTTGTTGCCCAGCAGGATCAGCCCTATGAGCCGGTCGGTGCGCTCCAGCAGGCGGCTGGCGCGTATCGCTCCCGGATGCTTGATCTTTACCAGGTGGCGCAACCGGTAGCGGTTGAGGCTGATCAGGGAGGTCTCCGAGCCGGAGAAGAAACCGGACAACAGGATCAGGAGTCCCAGGATGAGGAACAGCAGGGTTAGCGGAATCTCGTCCAACTGGTTATCTACCCCCTATACCCGCTGCAGGACAAATTCCAGAATCAGTTTGCTGCCAAAGTATCCCAGCAGCAGGAACGCAAGCCCCGCCAGGGTCCAGCGAATGGCGTTGCGGCCGCGCCAGCCGAAGCGCCAGCGCCCCCACAGCAGAATGGCGAACACCAGCCAGGCGATGATGGAGAGCACCGTCTTGTGCACCAGGTGCTGGGCGAAGATATCGTCCACGAACAGCACCCCGTTGAACAGGGCCAGGCTGAGGAAGGTGAAACCGACCCCGATCATCTGGAACAGAAGGCGCTCCATGGTCTCCAGCGGCGGCAGGGCGCGGATGAAGCCGCCCGGCCTGCGGTTGCGCAGGTGCCGGTCCTGGATGGCCAGCAGGATCGCCTGCAGCGAGGCGATGGTGAGCAGGCTGAAGGCCAGGATGGAGAGCAGGATGTGCGCCTCCAGCCCCGAGGAGGCGTTGGCCAGCAGTACCGGGCGGGCGGGCAGCAGCAGTTGCAGCAGCAGCGCCAGCGCCGCCAGGGGGAGCAGGGCGATGGCCAGATTCTCCACCGGGGAGCGCAGGGCGGAGAGGAGCAGCAGCAGCGCGGCGAGCCAGCCGGTCAGGGAGGCTACGTTGATAAACTCCAGATCCACCCCCGCCTGGGTAAAGATGGCGCTGAACAGCGCCGCTCCATGCAGGCCCACCCCCGCCAGTCCGGCCAGGATTAGAGGGCGGCGCTCCATGCCGACGGGGGGGGTGCCCCTCTGCAGCCCCTTCGCCAGCAGAAAGGCCACCACCAGGTAGATGAGAATGGCGAGAACGCCCGACAGTGTGCTCATTGCTCCCGGATTGCCGTGCTACATCCGCATGATGGCACAACTGGCGGTGATACGCCAAACCACGCATCTCCGGAAGCGGTGGGAGGGTGCGCCATCGCGGCTATTTTACGAGGCCGCTGATACGCTTGAACCGGGGATGGTGGGCACCCTCCAGCCACTCGAACAGGATGGACTCCAGGTTGGTCAGGGTGATGCCGTGACGGCTCATGCGGGCCACCGCGCTGCGGTGGTTGGCCTTGGTGCGGGAGCAGATGGCATCCTCCACCACGAACACCTGGTAACCGGCCGCCTGCAGGTCGCAGGAGCTTTGCAGGATGCAGATGTGGCTCTCCACTCCCGCCACCACCATCTGGCGGCGCTCCAGCGGCTCCAGGAGTGCGTTGAACTCCGGCGCGCCGCAGCAGGAGAAGGAGAGCTTGTCCACCACCATGGCGCCGCTGACGGGAATGGAGGGCTCGGTATCCCCCAGACCCTTGGGATACTGGCGCGTGATGATGCAGGGGATCTCCAGCAGGGCCGCCGCCTCGGCAAGGGTGGCGGCATTCCGCACCACCTGCGCGCGGATCCCGGCCGGCATGGCGCTGCAGAGGCGGGTCTGCATATCTATGAGCAGCAGCGCGCTGTCGGATGCTCTGCACAGGTGGGGTGAAGGTTTCACGGGTCGCTGGCGGCCGCCGCCGGCTCAGAGCTGGAACGGCTCCGGCCGCGGGGCGTTGATCAGGGGGGGGAGCTCGGTGTTGAACAGGTAGTGCTCCCGGTAGCCCTCCCGCCCGTCGTCGGTGATCAGGCGCGCCTCCATCACCGGGGAGTCACCGACGATGGCGATGAGCCGCCCCCCCGGAGCCAGGCTCTGCTGGAAGCTCTCCGGAAGCAGGGGCAGCGACCCGGTGATCACGATCAGATCGTAGGGTGCGTAGCGGCTCCAGCCGCAGGCGCCGTCACCCTCCTCCAGGGTGACATTGTCGATCCCCTGCCTGATCAGGTTTTCCCCCGCCCGTCGCTGCAGCTCCGGGATGATCTCGACGCTGTACACATGCCCGCCCATGGTGGCCAGCAGCGCGGTGAAGTAGCCGCTGCCGGTGCCGATCTCCAGGATCTTGTCATCCGCATGCACACCGGCCGCCTGCAGCAGGCGTGCCTCCACCGCGGGGGTCATCATCACCTGGCCGTGGCCCAGATCGATGTTGATCTCGGCGTAGGCCAGGCCCAGAAACTCCGGTGGTACGAACGCTTCGCGCGGGATCCGGCTGATGGTCTCCAGAATCCGCAGATCCGGCACGTTCCAGGGGCGGATCTGCCGATCTACCATGTTGTGACGGGCTAGTGCGTAGTCAAGTTCAGCCATTGTCGTACCATGTCGCAGTGGTGAACCTATAAGGTTAAGTGGTTTCCCCACGGCAGGCAAGGGGCGGGGTATGGTAGAATCACCTGCTTTCCCACAAGGCGGTCGCAGGCCGCGGAGATCAGAGAGATGAGCGCAAACCCGGAACAGAGACCCAGCAGAGTCAGCGGCGCGAACGGCGCCTCCACCCGGCCCTATCCGCGTTCCCGCAAAATCTATGTCCAGGGGAGCCGGGCGGATATCCGGGTGCCCATGCGGGAGATCCTGCTCGATGACACCATCACCGGTTCAGGGGCCGAGCGGAACCAGCCGCTCACCGTCTATGACACCTCCGGACCCTACACCGATCCGGAGGTGGAGATCGATCTGCGCGCGGGCCTTCCCGACCTGCGCGGCGCCTGGCTGGACGAGCGCGGCGACAGCGAGCGGCTGCCCGCTCCGAGCTCCGACTACGGCCGGCGGCGCGCCGCCGATCCGGATCTGGATCCCCTGCGCTTCCCCCGCTACAACCGCAATCCGCGTCGCGCCCTGCCGGGGCGCAATGTCACCCAGATGCACTACGCCCGCAAAGGGGTGATAACCCACGAGATGGAGTTTGTGGCGCTGCGCGAGAACCTGCGCCTGGAGCTCTACCGGGAGCAGCTGGCCACGCAGCAGCGGGGTGAGTCGTGGGGGGCCGCCATCCCGGAGCGCATCACCCCCGAGTTCGTGCGTGACGAGGTGGCGCGCGGGCGGGCGGTGATTCCGGCCAACATCAACCATCCGGAGCTGGAACCGATGATCATCGGGCGCAACTTCCTGGTGAAGATCAACGGTAACCTGGGCAGCTCCGCGCTCGCCTCCAGCATCGAGGAGGAGGTGGCCAAGATGACCTGGGGGATCCGCTGGGGCTCCGATACCATCATGGATCTCTCCACCGGGAGAAACATCCACGAGACGCGCGAGTGGATCATACGCAACTCCCCGGTGCCCATCGGCACGGTGCCCATCTACCAGGCGCTGGAGAAGGTGGGGGGCAGGGCGGAGGAGCTGAGCTGGGAGCTGTTCCGCGACACCCTGATCGAGCAGGCGGAGCAGGGGGTGGACTACTTCACCATCCATGCCGGCCTGCTGCTGCGCCACATTCCCCTTACCGCGAAGAGGGTCACCGGCATCGTGTCGCGCGGCGGCTCCATCATGGCCAAGTGGTGTCTGGCGCACCACCGGGAGAACTTTCTCTACACCCATTTCGAGGAGATCTGCGAGATCATGAAGGCCTATGATGTCACCTTCTCGCTGGGGGACGGCCTGCGTCCGGGCTGTATCGCCGACGCCAACGACGCGGCCCAGTTCGGCGAGCTGGAGGTACTGGGGGAGCTGACCAGAGTCGCCTGGAAACACGATGTGCAGACCATCATAGAGGGTCCGGGTCATGTGCCGATGCAGATGATCAGGGAGAACATGGAGAAGCAGCTGGAGTGCTGTGGCGAGGCACCCTTCTATACCCTGGGGCCGCTCACCACCGACATCGCGCCCGGCTATGACCATATAACCTCCGCCATCGGCGCGGCCATGATCGGCTGGTACGGCTGCGCCATGCTCTGCTACGTCACCCCCAAGGAGCATCTGGGGTTGCCCAACCGGGATGATGTGAAGGAGGGGATCATAGCCTACAAGATCGCCGCTCATGCCGCCGATCTGGCCAAGGGCCATCCCGGCGCCCAGATCCGCGATGACGCCATGTCCAGGGCGCGCTTCGAATTCCGCTGGGAGGACCAGTTCACCATCGGGCTGGATCCGGACCGGGCGCGGGAGTACCACGACGAGACGCTGCCGCAGGATGCCCACAAGACGGCCCACTTCTGCTCCATGTGCGGGCCGGCCTTCTGCTCCATGAAGATTACCCGGGAGGTGCGCGACTATGCCCGCCGGCGGGGCCTCTCCGAGCAGGAGGCGTTGCGTCGCGGCATGGAGGAGAAGGCGGTTGAGTTCGTGAACCAGGGGGGGGATCTCTACCGCAAGGTGTAGTAATGAGCTATGGGTGGAGAGCGAATTGCCAGATGAAAGATCGACTGTTGCTTATTCTTGAGAGAACCATAGCGGCCGTGTTCGCCGCCATCATAGTGGTGCTTACCATAGGGGTTGTGATCGGCACCGTGCGGCTGTTCATAAACCTTGGTAACCTGGCCGCCAGCGGCGGTGTGACCGGCCAGTACATGAGCACCATCTCGGACGTTCTCACCCTGTTCATCCTGGTGGAGCTGACCCGCTCCCTGGTGGATTACTTCAGCGAGAACCGGCTGCGTCTCACCTTCATTGTGGACGCGGCCATCGTATTCGTGCTGCGCGAGATCATGATCAAGCTGTTCGAGCACAAGATCGGCACCGACGAGATCTACGCGCTGAGCGCCCTGCTGTTCGTCATGGGGGCGCTGCGCATCGCCTCGGTGCTGGTGTTCCAGCGCGAGCGGCAGATGGTGGCGGAGAACAGCAGGTAGGCGCGGCGTAACTATTCTGAAATGGGAGTTTACGAGGGTAAAATGACCATTTTTCAACGCAGCAATGGCGGATTTCAGGGGTGAGCTGAATAGTTACGGCGCGGCGGCCGGTGTTCAGGCCGCCTCCGAAGACTCCAGCCGCTCCAGCCGGTAACCGTGCTGGTAGATGGCGCTCAGGCGCCAGCCATACTCCGGCGTCAGGTGCAGCTTGTTACGCAGGCGGCTGATGTGGGTATCCACGGTGCGGGTGTTGATCCCGGGAGGCATGTTCCACACCTTCTCCAGGATGAATCCGCGGGACAGCAGTTTGCCGTTGTTGCGCAGCAGGAATACCGCCAGGGCGAACTCCTTCTGGGTCAGCTCTATGGTCTCGTCGCCGAAATGGATGGCGCGCTCGGAGAACACGATGCGGAAGGGGCCGATCTCCAGCACCTCGCCCCCGGCGTCTCCAATGTTGGCGCGGCGCCCCGCCGCGTTGATGCGGGCTATCAGCTCCATCTGCTTGACGGGCTTTATCATGTAGTCGTCGGCGCCGGTCTGCAGGGCGTTCACTATGTCCTGCTCGCTGTCGCGGGCGGTGACGAAAATGATGGGCGTGGTCTGACAGTGCTCCTCCCGGACCCATTTCAGAACGTCGATGCCGCTGGTGTCGGGCAGCATCCAGTCCAGAATGAACAGGTCGTAGTTCCGGTGTTGTCTCAGTGCTGTAGTGAAGGACTCTCCGGTTTTGAAACTGTCGCAGTTGTGGCCGGCCCCCTCCAGCCACAGCCTGATCAGCTCCACCTGATCCTTGTCGTCTTCCAGCAAAGCGATGTACACGGTGTCGGCCCTCGTTAGCAATCCTAGATGATAACCATATCGGAGTCTATCAAAAATATCTTGAGGCCTTTACCAAATCGTGTGGGTGAAATGGCAAATCATCCTTGACAGGCGGAATGCACGCCGGAAGCTGGTCGGCAGAAGGGGATTGGGGAGAGTTTGGGATAGCCGGAGCAGTTGCAATTGGCGCAGGTGGTGGATATCCGCCACTCCTCAGCCCAGACAGCCCCAATCCCCTTCTGGCTACCGAGTATGTGG
>WFXP01000028.1 GCA_015490535.1 Gammaproteobacteria bacterium | reverse complement strand
CCGGAGGAGGGGGTGGACGCCCTCGTGGCCTTCATGGCGGCGTTCGAGAAGCGGTACGGCTGAGCGGCGCCGGCGGGAGATGATAGCCGATACACCCAAGCCGCCTTACTATGCCGTCATCTTTACTTCGCTGCGCAACGAGAAGGATGCCGGCGGTTATGCCGAGACCGCTGCGCGTATGCTGGAACGCGCCCGGCGGCAACCCGGCTTCCTCGGTTTCGAGTCTGCCCGGGATGGGCTCGGGATCTCCGTCTCCTACTGGCGTTCCCTGGAGGATATTGCTGCATGGAGAAGAGATGGGGAGCACCGGCGAGCCCAGCAGCAGGCGAGTCATTGGTACGACGCCTGCCGGATCCGAATCTGTCGGGTCGAGCGGGAGTATGGCGGCTGAATCGTTCTGACACATATACCGGAAAACATGTACAAGATACTGACGTTAAATAACATTTCCGTGGCCGGTCTGGAGCGGCTGCCACGCGATCGCTACGAGGTCGCATCCGAGATCCAGCATCCGGACGCCATTCTGCTGCGCTCCTTCAACATGCATGATATGGAGATCCCGCTGACCCTCAAGGCGGTGGGGAGGGCCGGCGTGGGGGTCAACAACATCCCGGTGGAGGAGATGAGCCTGCTGGGGATCCCGGTATTCAACGCCCCTGGCGCCAACGCTAATGCGGTGAAGGAGCTGGTGATCGCCGGCATGCTGCTGGGGTGCCGCAACATCTGCCAGGCGTGGGACTATGTACGCCACCTGGAGAGTGACGGAGCGGAGCTGCACCGCAAGGTGGAGGAGGGCAAGAGACGCTTTGCCGGCTTCGAGCTGCCGGGGCGCACCCTGGGGGTGGTCGGGCTCGGCTCCATCGGTCGCGAAGTGGCCAATGCGGCGCTGGAGCTGGGCATGAAGGTGATCGGATTCGATCCCGGCATCACCGTGCAGGGGGCCTGGCGGCTCTCCTCGGAGGTGGAGCAGGCGGAGAACATCGAGGCCCTGCTGTCCAGGAGCGATTTCGTCACCTTCCACGTGCCGCTCATGGAGGAGACCCGCCATCTGATCGACGCCGAAAGGCTGAGGCGCATGAAGGATGGCGTGGTGATTCTGAACTTCGCGCGGGAGGGTATCGTGGAGGAGCGGGCGGTGCTGGAGGCGATGGATGCCGGCAGGGTGTATGCGTATATCTGCGACTTCCCGAGCCGGCTCAACAGGGATCACCCGCGGGCCATAGCGCTGCCCCATCTGGGCGCCTCCACCGGCGAGGCGGAGGAGAACTGCGCCATCATGGTGGCCGAACAGGTGCGCGACTACCTGGAAAATGGTAACGTGCGCAACTCGGTAAACTTCCCCCAGATGCGCATGCCGCGCAGCGAGGGGAGCTACCGCCTGGCTGTGGTGAACTCCAACGTTCCCAACATGCTGGGCCAGATCTCCACGGAACTGGCCGAGGCGGGGCTGAACATTCTGGACATGCTGAACAAGTCACGGGGGGAGCTGGCCTACACCCTGGTGGACGTGGATCAGCCGGTCCCCGACGGGGCCGTCAGGCGTATCGGGGCAATACAGGGGGTTCTGGCGGTGCGTGCCCTGAACGGAGGGGATGGTTGATGAGCTGGGTGCTGCGGGATCTCCCATGGCTTCCGTAGAGGGACAGCTGCCGGACGCTTTGCTGGCACTCAGAGGGTTGCAATGGAAACTCAGCGACCGGATGAAATGTCCGAGCTAGACGCAATTCGGGACCGGATCGATGAGCTGGATCGGGAGATCCAGCGCCTGATCAGCGAGCGGGCCGCGTGCGCCCGCAAGGTCGGAATCATCAAGCAGGCGCAGGGCCCGGAGGCACGCTACTATCGTCCGGAGCGGGAGGCGCGTATCCTGCGGGAGGTGCTGGCGCGCAACGAGGGGCCGCTGGACGGCGAGGAGATGGTGCGCCTGTTCCGGGAGATCATGTCCGCCTGCCTGGCGCTGGAGCATCCCATGCGGATCGCCTTCCTGGGGCCGGAGGGCACTTTCACCCAGGCGGCGGTGCACAAGCATTTCGGACATTCGGTAACCACCCTGCCGCTGGGCGCCATCGACGAGGTGTTCCGCGAGGTGGAATCGGGCGGCGCCCACTACGGGGTGGTGCCGGTGGAGAACTCCACCGAGGGCGTGGTCAACCACACCCTGGACATGCTGCTGGGATCCCCGCTCAAGATCTGCGGCGAGGTGGAGTTGCGCATCCACGATCACCTAATGGGCAGGATGAAGTCGCTCAAGGAGGTGACCCGGATCTACTCCCACAGCCAGTCGCTGGCCCAGTGCCGCGAGTGGCTGGACAGCAATCTGCCGGGCGTTCCCCGGGAGTCGGTGAGCAGCAACGCCGAGGCGGCGCGGCGTGCCAGCGAGGAGACGGGCGCCGCCGCGGTGGCCGGCGAGGTGGCCGCCGAGCTGTACGGACTGGACATCTTGGCCCGCAATATCGAGGATCATCCCAACAACACCACCCGTTTCCTGATCATCGGGGTGGACGAGGTTCCCCCCAGCGGGGAGGACAAGACCTCCCTGCTGGTCTCCACCCGCAACCGGCCGGGCGCCCTGTTCCAGCTGCTCCAGCCCCTGGCGCGCAACGGGATCTCCATGACCCGCATCGAGTCCCGTCCCGCGCGGCAGGGCACCTGGGAGTATGTGTTCTTCTTCGACATAGATGGCCACAGAGAGGATGCAAGGGTGGCGGCGGCCCTCACCGAGCTGGAGGAGGAGTCCTCCCTGTTCAAGGTGCTGGGCTCCTATCCCAAGGCGGTGATCTAGATGACCGATCTCCTCTCCCGCGTTAATCTGGGGGTGCGCGGCCTGCAACCCTACCAGCCGGGCAAGCCCATCGACGAACTGGAGCGTGAGTACGGGGTGAAGGATGCCCTCAAGCTCGCCTCCAACGAGAACCCGTTGGGTCCCAGCCCGCTGGCGCTG
>WFXP01000027.1 GCA_015490535.1 Gammaproteobacteria bacterium | reverse complement strand
GCTGGGGACCGCCGCCGGCAATCTGGTGCTCACTCTGGGGGCGCGCGGCGGGCTGTATATCGGGGGCGGGATCGTTCCCCGGCTCGGGGAGTATTTCCGTGGCTCCCCGTTTCGCCGGCGCTTCGAGCGCAAGGGGCGTTTCTCCTCCTACCTGGCGGAGGTTCCCTGCTGGGTCATCACGGCCCCATATCCCGCCCTGACGGGGATGGCGCGGCTTCTGCGGGAGCGGTCATGAAGCGGGAGGTGCAGCCAGGCGCACCCTATCCGCTGGGTGCCACCTGGGACGGCCACGGGGTGAACTTCGCCCTGTTTTCGGCCCACGCGGAGCGGGTGGAGCTGTGCCTGTTCGATGACAGCGGCCGGCGCGAGCTGGAGCGGATCCCGCTGCCGGAGCAGACCCACCAGGTGTGGCACGCCTATCTGCCGGACGTGGGCCCGGGGACCCTGTACGGCTACCGGGTGTACGGGCCCTACGACCCGGAGCGCGGGCACCGCTTCAACCACCACAAGCTGTTGCTGGATCCCTATGCGCGCCAGCTACAGGGCAGCTTCCGCTGGATCGAGGCCCACTACGGTTACCGCTTCGGCAGCTCGCGTGAGGATCTCTCCTTCGACAAGCGCGACAATGCGCAGGCGCTGCCCAAGTGCCGGGTGGTGGATCCCGCCTTCACCTGGGACGGGGACCGTCCGCCCGCCATTCCCTGGCCGCAGACGGTGATCTACGAGACCCATGTGCGCGGCTTCACCATGCTCCATCAGGGGGTGCCGGTGGCGCAGCGCGGCACCTTTGCCGGACTAGGTCACCGCGAGGTGGTGGCCTATCTGAAGGCGCTGGGGATCACATCGGTGGAGCTGATGCCGGTGCACGCCTTTCTGGACGAGCATTTTCTGGTGAAAAAGGGGTTGCGCAACTACTGGGGCTACAACACCCTGAACTTCTTCGCTCCCGAGCTCCGCTATCTGAGCCGCCCCGAGCTGGCGGAGTTCAAGACCATGGTGCGGCGGCTGCACGACGCCGGGATCGAGGTGCTGCTGGACGTGGTCTACAACCACACCGCGGAGGGCAACCAGCTGGGTCCCACCCTCTGTTTCCGTGGTATCGACAACGCCTCCTACTACTGGCTGGATCAGGACAATCCGCGCTACTACATCAACGACACCGGCGTGGGCAACACCCTCAATCTCACCCACCCGCGCGTGCTGCAGCTGGTGATGGACAGCCTGCGCTACTGGGTGAGCGAGATGCATGTGGACGGCTTCCGCTTCGACCTGGCGGTGACCCTGGGCCGCGAACGGCACGGCTTCGATCCGCACAGCGGCTTCTTCGACGCCATTCAGCAGGATCCGGTTCTCTCCAGGGTCAAGCTGATCGCCGAGCCGTGGGACATCGGGCCGGGAGGGTACCAGCTGGGAGGCTTCCCCACCGCCTGGAGCGAGTGGAACGACCACTTCCGGGACACGGTGCGGCGGTTCTGGCGGGGTGACAAGGGGGTGCTGCCGGATCTGGGGAGGCGTCTGCTGGGCTCCAGTGATCTTTTCGAGAGAGGGGGGCGCAAGCCCTGGGCCAGCATCAACTTCGTCGCCTGCCACGACGGCTTCACCCTGGCCGATACGGTGAGCTACAACGAACGCCACAACGAGGCCAACGGAGAGCAGAACCGGGATGGCCACCACGAGAACTTCAGCCACAACTACGGCGTGGAGGGAGCCACCGATGACACGGAGATCCTGGAGCTGCGCCGCCGCCAGCGCCGCAACATGCTCGCCACCGTACTGGTTGCCCAGGGGACTCCCATGCTGCTGGCCGGGGACGAGTTCGGACGCACCCAGCGGGGCAACAACAACGCCTACTGTCAGGACAACCGCATCAACTGGATCGACTGGAGCGCCATCGACGGCGAGGAGCGGGAGTTCATCGACTACGTGCGCCACCTGATCGCGCTGCGCCACGATCACCCGGTTCTGCGCCGGGATCACTTTCTGCACGGCCGGCAACGCTCCCCGCGCACCGGCCTGCGCAACGTGGAGTGGCTGGATCCGGCCGGGGGCGAGATGAGCGCGGAGCGGTGGCACGATGGGGATCTGCACTGCATCGGCGTGCTGCTGAGCGGCGATGCCCTGGAGGGCGAAAATCTGCCGCCGTCGCTGGAGGTGGACGATACGCTGCTGATCGTGTTCAACGCCTCGGCCGGCGAGGTGCAGTTCCGGATGCCGCAGCTACCCGCCCTGGAGCGGGCCGAGCCCTACTGGATCTGTCTGCTGGACACCAGCCGCTCCCGCCAGCAGGAGGGGGAGCGGCGGGTGGTTACCGGGAAGACCATCCCGGTGGCCGCGCGCAGCACCCTGCTGTTCTCCTCATCGAAGCCGATAAGATGATCAGCGGATAGGGTACTGCCCAGTGCCTCCAGTGTTTCCGCGCCAAATTGCACCAGCATCCGGCGGCTCAGAACCAATTTGTCTTCGAACCTTGCCACTGCCTCAACCTTTTTCATCCAAGGGAATTTCCCCTGGAGGGACGCGCACCGCCTTGCCATCCTTGCCTATTACCGCATACTGGCCGAGACGGCGTTTTACGGTGAGTGTACGAACAACGGCCTTACGCAAGGCGTGAAGTGCAGTGGCGGCCTGCTTCTCACTATTCGTCATGCTTTACTCCTCCGTATCAGTGTGTCTAAGGAACGCTGATCTTCGACCACCATTCCTTCCTTGTCGCGCCTGAAAATCAGGCGCGGCTCGCTCCCGGTGTTGTCAAAACAAAGCGTATGGTCACACAGGGGCGCATAGGCGTGAATCAGGTTGTGCAGACTCTTGGGAAAACGGCGGCGTATATCTGCTTCCGGTATCGAGTGGCCGCCGTGAGCGACACGCTCTTTCACGCGCGCCAGTGAGAAGTCCACATCCGGCAAGAAAAGGTAGATCAGCATCACCGTCCAGCCATCCGCCCGCATTTGTCGTATTCGTTCCAGATGCGTTTTCCCGGCCAGGGTGGTTTCGAAGGCAAAATCTTCGCGGTTGCGGAGATGGGTTTCGATTTCCCGCAAGAACAGCCGTGCCGCGTTGATGCGCTCACGCTCCGGCGCCAATGGCGACAGGCCGGCGGCGATCAGGTCCGCATTGACGAAGTTTCGGCAACCGATCTCGGGCAAGTAGGTCAGGGCAAAGGTGGTCTTGCCTGCACCATTCGGCCCCGCGATGATGGTGCAGGTCGGCTCTGCCGCCATCAAACATCCCTCACATCAAACATCAGCCGCTTCACAGGTAAGATCTTTAGAGAAAAAACAAGCTATATCGGTGACTTATAGCGCCCCACCCGATCTGATCGTAGTAGACAAACACAACGATTGGAGTGGATCGGATGGGGCAGAAACAGATTAGCCGTGTTTTGAGACAAATGAAACAGGTTTTTTTTCCGGGGAAGAGCTTCGACGGCTGGGCATGGAATCGGGGCATTGCCGGCGTATGCGTAAAATAACCCCGCAGCGTCTGGCGCTGAGCCTGATTCAATCCCTCGGTGAGGGGAAGGTGGAGACGCTGGCCGATATTGCCCGCTAGGGAGGGCATTATCTGGTCAAGACCAAGGGCACACTCAATCCGGTGGCCTGCGTCGTTACCGCCAGCTTGACTATACGCTGGATGCGCGTTTGGTGGTGACCTGGAACCGGAAGGAGAACCGGCCGCGTTATCTCGTTACCAATCTGCCCCGTACGGAGTTCTCCCTGGAGCAGGTATGCGACGCCTACCGGCTGCGCTGGCAGGTGGAGCTGTTATTCAAGGAGTGGAAGTCCTACGCCAATCTGCATGCCTTCGATACAAAAAATGCAGCCATTGCCGAGGGGCTCATTTGGGCCTCCATCTGTGCGGCCTTGCTGAAGAGGTTCCTGGCCCACGCGGCGCAACGGCTCTTTCAGGGTAACTATTCAGCTCACCCCTGAAATCCGCCATTTCTGCGTTGAAAAATGGTCATTTACAC
>WFXP01000026.1 GCA_015490535.1 Gammaproteobacteria bacterium | reverse complement strand
TTCCGGCGTGCATTCCGCCTGTCAAGGATGATTTACCATTTCACCCACACGATTTGAGGAAGACCCAATCAGGATTCAGCGCCCCTCCAACCAAATCCTGATCTATTACCTTGAAAGAGGAGTGCTCATAACGCTGACCACGCCGCTGCCGCCCCTGGTCATGAGGTGGCCCCGCGGCCGTTCCGGCGAACGTATGGCGGGTCACGATACCGCTGCGCCAGGGTGGGAACGCCTACAACCAGGAGCAGCAGCAGAAGCGGACCAAAGGCGCCGTTACCCTCCGCCTCTCCCGACGGCAACGCGCTCCCGCCAGGGGATCCTCCCGGCCCGCCCCCATCTCCTCCGGCGGCACCGTCGCTACCGGCCGTGCCATCACCTCCACCACCATTTGCACCGCCGCCCGTATCGTCACTGCGCTCTCCTCCATACCCGTAGGCACCCATGTCCGGCCTCTCCCCCTGCGCGCGCACCCGGCCCCGCTGGTGTGGTTGATACTCCATGGTGACGGCGTGCCCGGGAAGAACCCCCTCCGGAAGATCGGCAGCCGCTCCGATGGCCAGGCTACCACTGGCGAGGCGGAAATCCAGCCCCTCGGCATCCACGAAACCGGGATCGTCCCCCTCCAACAGGCCTCCCTCGTCAGTCACGCTGCCGGAAAACAGGGTTTCATGGGAGCTAACCCACCCCGACTTGATCCAGTTGTTGCGCAGGGTCATCCGGCCGGATTTATCCAGCAGGGCGAAGCTGGCCCCGGGAGCGGTCAAATGGAGGATATTGTTGCGCACATCGGCTTTCTCTCTGTTGGTGGACAGCCGAATCAGGGTGGTGCGATCGCCGCGGGTCGAGTAGAAGGTGTTGTTGTAGAAGTATAGGGTGCCGCCGCGATATATATCCTCCTTTCCCTCATTGTCTCCCCCATAGTGCACCGCCTGGGGGTTTCCCCCGTCCCGTTCGATGAGGATGTTTCCGTACACATGGGTCTCGCGGTAGGAGGGGTGATTTACCAGAACCATACTGTCCTCGGCCTCCACCAGATCCAGCAGGCGGTTGCCCCCCTCGATCCAGTTGTAACGTACCACGAGCCCCGCCGAACGATCCTTGAGGTTGTTGCCGGTCGCTCCCGGACGCAACGGGCCGAACCGGTTGAACTGATAGGTGATGCCGAGAGCCGCGCTGTAGGCGTTATGCTCGTAATAGCGACCCACGATACCATTGCTGTGAATATGGTTTTTCTCAACCAGGATCTTCCTGGTCCTGCCCTCGTTCGCGGCCACGAACAGCCCGTTGCCGGAGTCATGGAGCACACAGTCCCGAATCACCAGATCATGCGCAAGCTCCACGAAGATACTGGCGGCAAGCCTTCTGTACCTCCTTGTGCCGTCAAACCTGTAATCGGGATGCGCGGAACGAACCTCGAGGCCCTTTATAACGATATTTCTGGGCACCGCATCCGCGCTGCTCCCTATATTTATCACCCCCCGGTCTCCGTTGCCGTACTCCAGTCCGGCTGCGGTGATGGCGTCACGACCGTCTATTACCGGGCGCTTCCCATCCGTGCCGCGCACCCCTAAAACGGTTATCCCGGAGCGGTTGATTACCCACTTCTCCCTGTAGGGCTGGGGGCGCCAGTGGATGAAAACATGATCCCCGTACTGCAGCTCCGCCCATGGAACGTCGCTGATTTTGGATAGTGCCTGGCCAGGCCCGACATGATACTCCCGCGCCGCCAGATCGGCGGCCGAAACCATGAGGAGAAAGGTGACCAGTGCGCCCGTTGCGGCGCCGGCACGGCTGAGTTCCATCTTCATCATATGCAATCCCTTGCTTGGCATGAGAACCGATAGCGACCTTCAGTGAATGCCCGGGCGGCCACCTGCGGCGTGGCGTACAACGCACCGTCCCCTTCCACTGATGGCCGCTTTAACTATCGAATGTTGGTGTCAGCGAGGAAACCGGGGTGCCGCCTGCGGGGAGAAGCCGAGCCGTTGGCCTGCTTCAAATCACCGGTTACCTCGAAAGATATCGCGGATTCAACTCGCTAGTGCAACTCTGACTGACGGTTACAGGGCAAGCTGCGGTAGTATCGTGGCTTCTCCAACCGCCAAGAAAGAGGAGCACGATGAAGAGCTACACGCAGCTTACCCAAGAGGAACGATACCAGATTCACGCGCT
>WFXP01000025.1 GCA_015490535.1 Gammaproteobacteria bacterium | reverse complement strand
CCGGATCTCTGCGCTCTTCATGCGTTGCGTGTCTGGTGCTCTGTCAAGGTGATAAATCAGAAGGCTCTTCCTCGAATCGTGTGGGTGAAATGGTAAATCATCCTTGACAGGCAGAATGCACGCCGGAAGAGCGGTCAGAAGGTTGGTCGATGGATGGCTCAGCGGGAGGCCGGGCCGTATTTTCGTCCGGCCCGGCCGTTTTCCGCACCCACCCTCTATCTGGTCAGAACCATCTCCAGATTCTGCAGAATCGGGGGAGTGGGCGCCCCGGCGCTTGCCGCATCCATCTCGTATGCCATCGGGACCTCCCAGCTGTTGAGGCCGTTGAAGTGGAGTTCATAAGATCCGGACTCTTCCGGATAGGCGCTGGTGGCCAAAATGACATATTCGCGGCCCTCCTGCTTGTGGAATGTCACCCTGGCGTTGAGGCCGCTGCCGCTGTCATCGTCATGGTAGAAGTCGTCGATATTCTCCCCGTCCTGGGCCAGCAGGGCGACGATCAGATAGCTGTCGATGGCGGTGGATCGCATCTCGACGGTGACCTCCCCGCTCGAGGTGGTGGAGAAGAGGTACATATCCATGTGTTTCCCCTCGAATGCCCCGCTGTCCGCCCGGTAGTCGGAGTGGCTCAGGTAGCCGGGGAGCATTGCGATCTTGTCCCGCTCACTGTCGGAGTGATCCCGCCTGGCGGACGCCGAATCATCACTGTCGTCGCTGTTGCCGCCTGTCGCCGGCGGCCGGCTGGGGCAGGGGAGATCCGGATTTCCGTCCAGACTCAGTGGCGCCCCGTTGATCTCGCCGGCACAGGTCACACCCCCCGCCTTGGGCCGGTATATCTTGATATCTACCGCTGTTCCCTCATTGGGATCGTTGGAGCGCAGTACGTTGCAGTACTCCCCCATTGTCATCTTGGCCATCCTGGCCGGGTCATTGTCGGACTGGTCGAACTGCAGCTTGACACCACCCATGGCGATGATGATATCTCCCGGCTGAAGCCCGGTGTTCTTGGCCTTGCCGTTTGCCTGCAGACCGGTTACCCAGATGCCGAACGGCTCTTTTCTGGCGTTCTCCGGAATATCCTCCGAAAAGGCCAGTCCCGTATCTCCATCCTGTTCGGTGTATTTGAACACCACCTTACCGGAGATGCCGATGGACAGCACATCCCTGCCCTCCGCTATCTTGTCGATAATCCTCTTGGCCTCCGACACCGAAATCGCCTTGAAGCGGCTGCCATCGCCCGCGTAGTTGACACCCAGCACATCCCCCGTATCCATGTCCACGACGGGCCCACCCGAGCTGCCGGGAGCGGTTCTCGCGCTGTGGTCGAATATGTCGGTGGAGGCCCACACGGTGTTGTGCTGCCTGACGTAGGTGTTTATGATGCCGGTGGAGAGGGTGTAGACGCTGCCACCGTTCACCGAATCGCTCACGTCGCCGGGGAATCCCGAGGCGGCGATCTCCATGCCTATTTGGGGCTCCATATCCGACCAGCTCAAGGTGGCAAAACCGCTGTTCCCCGTGGTGGTCTCGAGGAGGGCGAGATCCTCGCACTCCGCCACTCCCACTATTCTGGCGGAGTAGGGGCGGGATACGCCGTCCACCAAAACGGTCACCTGACCCGCACCGGTCACCACGTGGTTGTTGGTGACGATGTAGCCGGTATCGCTGATGAAGAATCCGCTGCCGCTGCCCCGCTTCTGGATCTCCACGCTGGTCAGGTTTCTCGGCAAAACGGCATCGCCAACCACATTGATCTTTACCGTTGCCGCCTGGATGTTCCGGCCGATTTCGGGATCTACCTGGGTTCTCGGGGTTATGCCGCCCCCGATCCCGGCCACATCTTCTCCGGATATTCCGCGAATCGCCGTCTTACCCATGGCGCCGAGGCCATCGCTCCCCCCCGAATCGCTGCAGGCGGAGATCAGAAACGGGGCTGTCAGGAGCATCGCCCTGACTGTCTTTGCCAGCATGAGTGGGGGGTGGTCCAGATGTTTTGCGTCCATAATCTTTTCCCTTGTTGGTTGTGGTGATAACTGGTCAGACTCCATCTGCTGATGTTTCACCGGCCGGATGCGGCATGCGATCCGGGGAAAGGCGCGCTGCAACAGGCTTCCGGCCGGGAAACGGAGGCTCCCTCCCCTTGCTCTCGCACTCTATAACGGGTCACGCGGCCCGAAGTTTTTCACAACGTGCGGCAATTGCTGCCGGCCAAGCGGTTATTGCGGTTTATCAATAGCTTACGATCTGCGTTGCAGTGAAGAGGTGGCGCGATCCAGGTTTGCCCGGGTTGCCCCGAAAGGATATCCCGGGCGGGTGTGACCGGGTTTTCTGCTGCCGGATCCCGCCGGAAATGCTAGAATCGGACCCATAGTCAAACCCCCAGGAGTGTTCATGAGCTACGAAAGGATAGAGGTTCCTGAATCGGGCAGCAGAATAGCGGTGGAGAGGGATCTCTCGCTGCGGGTCCCGGATCGCCCCATCATCCCCTTCATCGAAGGGGATGGAATCGGGGTGGACATCACCCCGGTAATGCGCCGGGTCGTGGACAGCGCGGTACAGAGGGCCTATTCAAGGAGGCGCAGCATCGCCTGGATGGAGATCTATGCCGGAGAGAAGGCGCTGCGCGTCTATGGAGCGGACAACTGGCTGCCCGGAGAGACGCTGGAGGCCATACAGGAGTTTACGGTATCCATCAAGGGGCCGCTCACCACCCCGGTGGGGGGCGGGATCCGCTCGCTCAACGTGGCGCTGCGCCAGCGGCTGGATCTCTACGTATGTCTGCGTCCGGTGCGCTACTTCCAGGGCACGCCGAGCCCCCTCAGGGAGCCGGAGAAGACCGACATGGTGATATTCCGCGAGAACTCCGAGGATATCTACGCTGGCATCGAGTGGGAGGCGGGCAGCCCGGAGGCGCGCAAGCTGATCGGTTTCCTGCAGGGGGAGATGGGAGTCAACAGGATCCGTTTCCCGGAGAGCTCCGGGATCGGCATCAAGCCGGTATCCAGAGAGGGCACCCGGCGCCTGGTGCGCAAGGCGATCCAGTACGCCATCGACAACGATCGGGACTCGGTGACCCTGGTGCACAAGGGCAACATCATGAAGTACACCGAGGGGGCGTTCAAGAACTGGGGCTACGAGCTGGCCAGGGAGGAGTTCGGGGCCCGGGAGCTGGATGGGGGACCGTGGTGCAGGATGCAAAATCCCCGCACCGGGGCCGATATTGTGATCAAGGATGTGATCGCCGACGCCTTCCTGCAGCAGATCCTGCTGCGCCCGGCGGAGTACGACGTGATCGCCACGCTGAACCTCAACGGCGACTACCTCTCCGACGCCCTGGCGGCGCAGGTGGGGGGGATCGGGATAGCGCCGGGGGCCAATCTTTCGGACACCACCGCCATGTTCGAGGCCACCCACGGCACGGCGCCCAAATATGCGGGGCAGGACAAGGTCAACCCCGGCTCCCTGATCCTTTCCGCGGAGATGATGCTGCGCCACCTGGGATGGAGCGAGGCGGCGGATCTGATTCTGAAGGGGATGGCCGGGGCCATCGCCGCGCGGAGCGTGACCTACGATTTCGCCCGCCTGATGGAGGGTGCCCGGCAGGTGAGCTGCTCCGAGTTCGGCGCGGCCATTGTCAAACATATGTGAAGGAGTGGAAATCGGCCCGGATTGGGATATGGTTATGGGTAGCAATGGTGACAGTCAGGATCGGCTCGAGGATGCTGTTTCCGTCGAAACTTCGCGCCCCCGGCTGAAACGTCCGCGGATGTACAAGGTCATAATACTCAATGATGACTATACACCGATGGATTTTGTGGTGATGATACTGGAGCGGTTTTTCGCCATGGACCGGGAAACGGCGACGCGGATAATGCTGCAGGTCCACACCCGCGGCTCCGGAGTGTGCGGCATCTTCACCCGGGAGATTGCCGAGACCAAGGTGGCCCAGGTGCAGAACTATTCGCGGCAGCACGATCACCCGCTGAAGTGCACCATGGAGGTAGCCTGATCCATGCTGAGCAAAGATCTGGAACTCACGCTGAACCTGGCCTTCAAGGAGGCGCAGGAGAAGAAGCATGAGTTCATCACCGTGGAGCATCTGCTGCTGGCGCTGCTGGACAACGCGGCGGCGGCGGAGGTGCTGCGCGCCTGTGGCGCCAACCTGGAGGAGCTGCGCCGCGAGCTGACCGAGTTCATCGACAGCAACACCCCCGAGCTGGCGGTGGAGGATATCCGCGACGTGCAGCCCACCCTCGGCTTCCAGCGGGTGATGCAGCGCACCCTGTTCCACGTCCAGGCAGCCGGCAAGGATGAGGCCACCGGGGCCAACGTGCTGGTGGCGATATTCAACGAGCAGGAGTCCCAGGCGGTCTATTTCCTGGGCAAGCAGAACGTGACCCGTTTCGACGTGGTGAACTACATCGCCCACGGGATCTCGAAGCTGCACGAGGAGGAGAGGGGTGATGAGCCACACTCCCCCGGGGAAGGAGAGGAGCCGGCGGAACAGGGCGCCTCCGGCTCCCCCCTGGAGAGCTTCGCCACCAATCTCAACGAGCTGGCCATGCGGGGCGGGATCGACCCGCTCATCGGGCGCGGCAGCGAGGTGGAGCGCACCGTGCAGATCCTCTGCCGGCGGCGCAAGAACAACCCCCTGTTCGTGGGGGAGGCCGGGGTGGGCAAGACCGCCCTGGCGGAGGGGCTGGCGAAGAAGATCGTGGATGGGGAGGTGCCCGGGGTGCTCTCCGGCAGCGTCATCTACGCCCTGGACCTGGGGGCGCTGCTGGCCGGCACCAAGTACCGGGGGGATTTCGAGAAGCGCATCAAGGCGGTGCTGGCGCAGCTGAAGCGGGAGCCGGGCGCCATTCTG
>WFXP01000024.1 GCA_015490535.1 Gammaproteobacteria bacterium | reverse complement strand
CTCGAAATCCGACTCGAATACGCGGTTGTGGATGCAACTCTCCCGCAGCAGACACCCTTCACAGGTGGGACTGCGGGTCACGCAGGCCGCCTTGCGCAGGCCGTGCCCCAGCAGTCCGCGCCAGGCGGAACCCGGCATGGGGGGCATCCGGATCCCCTGCTCGGCCTCGAAGCGGAAACGGTAGCGATACAGAGCGGGCAACCCCTGGATGGACGGATCCATCGACATTCTCCTCCCTTCGTGAACGACGGTGATCATGAAAACAAATCCGGCGACCGGAGTCCGGGCCGACAAGCTTGCCACCGGGGACGAGAGGTATTCCCTTCCAAACGAACGGACAATTTGCCGAGCCGGAGGAGATCTCTCAAAACACAGGCCATTATCGGCCAAATTTGCAAAAACATTAGTTAGTTATTTTCTGTATCTTCTATCAGTAACCTCCTCTGGATCAAGGGGAGAATTAAACACCTGCCCTGATTTTCCGCCCCCCTGTCAAGGACGGAACCGCTACGCGGTGATTGCGATTTGGAGAGATTTCAAGGGATAAACCAAGACAAGCAATAGCAAAACGACCTTCCGAGCCACCCGGGCATTCCGGGCGTGGGAATGTCCTGTAGGGAGTGGCCGGCTCTTGCCCAGGGCCATGGCGGCGCCACCGCGCCTTGCCGCTGACCGCCCAGCCACCCTCCGGAGAACGCTTTGCTCTCGGTTGTCCCGGTCTATTCAGGTTGGTTCAGAAGCAGTCAGTCCTGCAGCCGGGACCGGCGCCGCAGCTCCTGCAGCGCCGGGTCGTCCCGTTTTACCTTGACTATTTTTGCCGCGCCGCTGTCTTTTCCGATGTATGGGGCCGCAGCCAGGGCAAGGGCGGGCATCAGGGCGCGCAAATCATTGCTTCTGCCAGTGGTGGACGCGGTGATTTTCCACACCGTTTCCATCTGCTGCGCGCTCTTGCCGGGCTGAAAACGCTTCGCCTCGAGCGTGGCGAAGCTGGTGAACAGAGTGTAGCTGCGGGTGTCCACATCCATACCCACCACACGCCGGTAGATGGGAGTGGTGACGGTGCGGATGGTACGGGTGGAGTCCTGGCTCTCCCCCCCCTCGCCGCTCTCCACGTAGACGAACGTATCGCCGCCGAACCAGCCGTAGACGGGAGTCGAGGTGGTGTAGTAAACCGTCCTGCCCGGAGTTATGCCGTAGCTGAAGTAGATGGCGAGATCGGCGCCGTCGGCCCGGCCTTCATGGTATCCGCGCCGCTCCAGCACAGTCCGGAAGTAACGGCTGAACTCGCGGAAGTAGAGGTCATCCCGCGCCACCTCCTCCATGCCGCTGAACCAGAGATAACGGGAGCCGGTTCCCTGCGCCCCGCTGGTGATGGAGTCCACCTTGACCGGAATGGTGGAGCTGCAGCCGGACAACAGGACGCCAGCTATTGCCAGGACGGCGGCGAATGCGCGCATGGATTTTCCTCCCTCACTTTTGAACCTCTCTCCAAGGAGAGACAATTCAGCACCTTAGGAGTTCAGGCGCTCTTTCAGGAGCTGGTTGAGCCGGGCCGGGTTGGCCTTGCCGCCGGTGGCCTTCATCACCTGTCCGACAAAGAATCCAAGCAGCTTCTCCTTGCCGTTGCGGTACTGCTCCACCTGCTCCGGATTGGCCGCCAGAACCTGGTCGATCGCCCGCTCCAGCTCGCCGCTGTCGGTGATCTGGCGCAGCCCGCGGCGCTCGATGATGCTGTCCGCATCCCCCTCTCCCCGCCACATGGCCTCGAACACCTGCTTGGCGATCTTGCCGGAGATGGTTTCGTCCGCGATGCGCCGGATCAGGCCGCCCAGCATGGAGGCGTTTACCGGGGTGGTGGTGACCTCCAGGTTGTCGCTGTTGAGCGCGGCCGAGAACTCCCCCATCACCCAGTTGGCTGCCAGCCTGGTTTCGCCGCCCGATTCACGCTCCACCGCCTCGTAGAAGTCGGCTAGCTCCCGGGTGGCGGTGAGGACCGTGGCCTCATAGGCGCTCAGGCCGTACTCGTACATGAACCGCTCACGCTTGGCGTCCGGCAGCTCCGGGAGGGTGGCGCGCAGCTCCTCCAGCCAGCGGCTCTCGATCACCAGCGGCAGCAGGTCGGGATCGGGGAAGTAGCGATAGTCCATCGCCTCCTCCTTGCTGCGCATGGGACGGGTCTCCCCCTTGGCCGCGTCATACAGGCGGGTCTCCTGCACCACCTCGCCGCCCCCCTCCAGCAGGTCGATCTGGCGATCGATTTCAAACTGGATGGCCCGCTCCACGAAGCGGAACGAATTGACGTTCTTGATCTCGGTGCGCGTGCCGAACCCGTCCGAGCCGCGCGGACGCACCGATACGTTGGCATCACAGCGGAATGATCCCTCCTGCATGTTGCCGTCGCAAATCTCCAGATAACGCACCAGGGAGCGCAGTTTCTTCATGTAGGCTGTCGCCTCTTTGGCGGAGCGCAGATCGGGCTCGGAGACGATCTCCAGCAGCGGCGTTCCGGCGCGGTTCAGATCCACCCCGGTCATGCCGTGGAAGTCCTCGTGCAGCGACTTTCCGGCATCCTCCTCCAGGTGCGCCCTGGTGATGCCGATGGTCTTGCTTTCGCCGTCATCCAGCTCGATGGTAAGACGGCCACGCCCCACGATGGGCAGTTCATACTGGCTGATCTGGTAGCCCTTGGGGAGGTCGGGATAGAAGTAGTTCTTGCGCGCGAACACCGAGCGCGGCGCGATCTCCGCATCGATGGCGAGACCGAACAGGCAGGCCATGCGAACCGCCTCCCGGTTCAGCACCGGCAGCACTCCCGGCAGCCCGAGATCCACGGCGCAGGCCTGGGTGTTGGGCTCCGCGCCATAGGCGGTGGAGGCGCCGGAAAAGATCTTGCTCCTGGTGGCCAGCTGGGCGTGGATCTCCAGCCCGATTACCGCTTCCCACTCCATACTCACCCCCTGAACTCCTCTGGTATCCGTCTATGCCAGTCGGTGGCCTGCTGGAACCGGTACGCCACGTTGAGCAGGCGCTCCTCGGCAAAGTAGTTGCCGATAATCTGCAGCCCCACCGGTCGCCCGGAGACGAAGCCGGCCGGAACGGAGATCCCCGGCAGGCCGGCCAGATTCACCGCAATGGTGTAGATGTCGGACAGGTACATGGCCACCGGATCGTCGCTCTTCTCCCCGAGATTGAAGGCCACCGTGGGCGAGGTGGGTCCCATGATCACATCCACCTCCTCGAAGGCGCGGGCGAAATCGTCGCGGATCAGGCGGCGCAGCTGCTGGGCCTTGAGATAGTAGGCGTCGTAGTAGCCAGCCGACAGGGCGTAGGTGCCCACCATGATGCGGCGCTTCACCTCGGCGCCGAACCCCTCGCCACGGGAGCGCTTGTAGAGATCCTCCAGATCCGCCGGGTCGCTGCAGCGGTATCCGAAACGCACCCCGTCGAAGCGGGACAGGTTGGAGGAGCACTCCGCCGGCGCGATAACGTAGTAGGTGGGCACCGCCAGCTCGGTGTTGGGCAGGGAGATCTCGCGCACCTCCGCCCCCATCTTCCGGTACTCGGAGATGGCCTCCTCGATCACCCGGGCCACGCCGGTATCCAGACCGTCGGTGAAATACTCGCGCGGCAGCCCGATGCGCAGACCCGCCAGATCCCGGTTCAGGGCCGCGCTGTAGTCCGGCACGTCCCGATCCGCCGAGGTGGAGTCCCGCTCGTCGAACCCGGCTATCACCTTCAGCAGCAGGGCGGCATCCTCGGCGCTGCGCGCCATCACCCCGCCCTGGTCCAGGCTGGAGGCGAAGGCGATCATGCCCCAGCGGGAGACCCTCCCGTAGGTGGGCTTGATGCCGGTGATGCCGCACAGGGCGGCAGGCTGCCGGATGGAGCCGCCGGTGTCGGTACCGGTGGCCACGGGCGCCAGACAGGCCGCCACCGCCGCCGCCGAGCCGCCGGATGATCCTCCCGGTACCGCATCCGTGTCCCACGGGTTGCGCACCGGCCCGTACCAGCTGGTCTCGTTGGAAGAGCCCATGGCGAACTCGTCCATGTTGGTCTTGCCCAGCATCACCATGCCGGCCGCATCGCAACGCTCCACCACGCCGGCATCATAGGGGGCGATGAAGTTGTCCAGCATGCGCGAGCCGCAGCTGGTCTTCACCCCGTCGGTGCAGAAGATATCCTTCTGCGCCAGGGGTATCCCGGTGAGGGAAACCGCGTCTCCCGCGGCCAGCGCCCGATCCGCCGCTGCGGCCTGCTCCAGGGCGCGCTCCTCGCAGACGGTTATGTAGCTGTTGAGCCGGCCGTCATACCGCGCTATGCGCTGCAGGTAGTGGCGCGTCAGTTCGACGCTGGAGAACTCCCGGGCACGCAGCCCCGCGGCCAGCTCGGAGATGGACTTGTCATGCATGGTCGTCTCCCCGTCCCGTTACTCGATCACCTTGGGTACCAGATAGAGGCCCGCCTCCACCTGGGGAGCAATCCGCTGGAACCTGGCTCGCTGGTTGGTCTCGGTGACCTCGTCCCGACGCAGCCGCTGAGCCATCTCCAGAGGGTGCGCCATGGGCTCCACACCCGTGGTATCCACCCGGTTCATCTGCTCCACCAGCTCCAGAATCCCGGATAGATTGCGGGCGTAAAGAGGAATGTCCTCCGCATCGATCTGCAGCCGTGCCAGGTGGGCTATCTTTTCGATATCGGCTCTCTCCAGGGTCATTGGCTCCTCCGTTCCTGTCGCGGGACCATCGATCCGGTACAAACTATCACATTTGCCAGACCCAGCGTAACCTTTATCCCCCCGGGCGCAGCGCACCCAGCCCGGGACACGACCACCTTGCCCCAAACCCCTTCCGTTGCTAAAGTTGACTATTTCACAAATCGCTGAAGACAGAACAGCCTAGAGGTATCCCGCGCCGGGCTACAGAGTACGGAAGATTGGCCGATCACTGTACCCGCCGTGCTACAAGAATGTGTAGCGGCTCTGCTTCAAACGCCCTGGAAAGAGCTCCAGGACCCTAAACCACAGGTATCGACACAGGCAGGAAAAAGAGAATCATGCTCGGATTTGGACGTATAAGGGGGCTGTTCTCCAACGACATATCCATCGATCTTGGCACCGCCAATACTCTCGTATATGTGATCGACAAGGGTATCGTTCTGAACGAACCATCGGTGGTGGCCATCCGCCAGGATCGCGGGCCGGGAGGTCCCAAGGCCATCGCCGCGGTTGGACACGAGGCCAAGATGATGCTGGGGCGCACGCCGGGGAATATCGTCGCCATCCGGCCCATGAAGGATGGGGTGATCGCCGATTTCACCGTTACGGAGAAGATGCTGCAGCACTTCATCCGCAAGGTTCATGAGACACGTTTCCTCAAGCCCAGCCCCCGGGTGCTGATCTGCGTGCCGTGTGGTGCTACCCAGGTGGAGCGGCGCGCCATTCGCGAGTCGGCCATGGGTGCGGGGGCGCGCGAGGTCTATCTGATAGAGGAGCCGATGGCCGCCGCCATCGGGGCCGGCATGCCCATAAACGAGGCGCGCGGTTCCATGGTACTGGATATAGGGGGTGGCACCACCGAGGTGGCGGTGCTCTCCCTGAACGGCATCGTGCTCTCCACTTCGGTGCGTATCGGCGGGGATCGCTTCGACGAGTCCATAATAAACTATGTGCGGCGCAAATATGGCAGCCTGATCGGCGAATCCACCGCGGAGCGCATCAAGCACGAGATAGGAACCGCATACCCCTCCGACGAGGCGCAGGAGATGGAGGTGCGCGGCCGCAACCTGGCGGAGGGAATTCCACGCTCCATCACGGTCAACAGCACCGAGATACTGGATGCCCTGCAGGAGCCTCTGAAAGGGATTGTGGCGGCGGTCAAGACGGTTCTGGAGCAGACTCCCCCCGAGCTGGGGGCGGACATTGCCGAACGGGGCATGGTGCTTACCGGGGGCGGCGCCCTGCTGCGGGACTTCGATCGGCTGCTGATGGAGGAGACCGGGCTGCCGGTGCTCATCGCCGAGGATCCGCTCACCTGTGTGGCCCGCGGCGGTGGCAAGGTGCTGGAGATGGTCGATCAGCATGGTGCCGAACTGTTCCCCCTGGACTGAGAGCGGCCTCCGTCCCCGCCGGCAACCGTCTCGCTCCGGGGCACGCCTGGGAGATGCTGAAACCGATGCGGATACCGGTTGAAGGAGTACTGAGATAATAACGCTATTCGCCCGGCGACCATCCGCCACGGCGCGGTTGATATTCTTTGTACTGCTCTCCATAGTCATGATGACCATGGACCACCGCTGGCACTATCTGGACTCCCTGCGCGGCGCCATGTCACTGGTCATCTATCCACTCCAGTCACTGGTGGACCTGTCCACATCCCCCCTGCGCATGGCGGGCCACTATCTGCAGTCGCGCAGCGCGCTGCAGAAAGAGGTGGAGGAGCTGCGCACACGGCAGACCCTGCTCAAGGCCCAGCTGCAGCGGCTGATCGCCCTGGAGGCGGAAAACAGACGGCTGCGCAGCCTTCTGCGCACCTCCAGGGAGACGGTGGAGGAGACCACGGTGGCGGAGATCGTGGCGGTGGATCTGGACCCGTTCAGCCGCCGTATCGTGATCGACAAGGGGAGCCGGGATCGCGTGTTTCCCGGTCAGCCCCTCCTGGACGCCAACGGGATCATGGGCCAGGTGATCCATGTGGAGCCCTTTTCCAGCACCGCCATGCTGCTCACCGATCCGGGCCACGCGGTCCCGGTGCAGGTCAACCGTACCGGATTGCGTGCGGTGGCCATGGGAACCGGCGCCTCCAACCGGCTGGACGTGCCGTTCATTCCGAACAACGCCGATATCCGCGAAGGTGATGTTCTGATCAGCTCAGGCCTCGGGGGGCGGTTCCCCGCAGGCCATCCGGTGGCTACCGTCACCCTGGTCAAGAGCGATCCCTCGCGCCCCTACGCGGTGGTGGAGGCGGCCCCGGTGGCCCATCTGGACCGGATCCGGGAGGTGCTGCTGGTATGGACCACTCCCAAACGGAACAGGCCCCTTCCTCTCTCAGGCGAAACGACGGAGGAGAGTGGCGAGAGATGATCCGCGCCCAGCCATCCCATCTGGTTGTCATCCTGGCCAGCTTCGCAGCCGCCCTGATGTTCACCCTGCTTCCGCTTCCCCAGCCGGTGGCGCAACTGCGTCCGGACTGGGTGGCGCTGGTCCTCATATACTGGGTGGTGGCGCTACCCCACAGGGTGGGCGTGGGGACCGGGTGGCTGGCGGGCCTGTTTCAGGACGCCGCCACCGGAACCTTGCTGGGACAGCACGCCCTGGGACTGGCGGTGGTGGCCTGGGTGGTGCTTGGCCTGCACCGCAGGATCCGCAACTACCCGGTATGGCAGCAGGCCATCTTCGTGCTGATGGTGATTGCGCTGCTTCGCGTCCTTGGCGCATGGGTGCTGGGAATTAGCGGCCGCCCGGCCGATTTCAGCTACTGGCTGCCTGCCGTCAGCAGCATGTTTGTGTGGCCCCTGATTTATCTGGCGCTGCGCTACGTGCGGCGGCGCTTCGGGGTGGAGTAGGCGATGCTTGTCCACGGCGGCCCGTCAGGCCTGCACATCGCGGCATGAGCGATAAAGAGATAATTCACGGTTACCGTGAACTGCAGCTGTTCAAGATCCGGGCCATCGCCGCGCTGATAGTGGTGCTGCTCCTGACCCTGGTACTGGTGGCGCGACTGTTCTACCTCCAGGTTCTCTCCCACCAACGATTCACCACCATGTCGCAGAACAACCGCGTCACCATCAGCCCCGTACCGCCCACCCGCGGACTGATCTACGACCGCAACGGGGTGATTCTGGCGGAAAACGTACCCGCCTACCGCCTGGAGCTGATCCCGGAGCGGATAGCGGACATGGAGATGACGCTGCACCAGTTGCGCCGGCTGATCCCTATCGACGACAGGGACATAGAGCGTTTCCACAGGGATCTGCGCCGCAAGCGCCCCTTCGACAGCATCCCCCTGCGCATGGGGCTCAGTGACGAGGAGGTGGCCATCTTCGCCGCGAATCGATACCGCTTCCCCGGGGTGGAGATCCAGGCCGGCCTGCGGCGCCACTACCCGCTGGGAAGATTGACGGCACATGTGGTGGGATATGTCGGCCGGATCAGCGAGTCCGATCTGGGAACCATAGATACCACCAACTACCGCGGCAGCACTCACATCGGCAAGACAGGCATCGAGCTCAGCCACGAGCGCATCCTGCATGGTACCGTGGGCTACCTGCAGGCGGAAACCGACGTGTTGGGACGCAGGCTGCGGATCCTGAACCAGACCCCTCCGCGCCCCGGCCGGGATCTGTGGCTCTCCATAGATATCCGCCTGCAACGGATCGCCATGGAGGCGTTCGGCGCAGAGAACGGCGCGCTGGTCGCCATGGATCCTGCGAGCGGAGAGATCCTGGCCCTGGTGAGCATGCCCAGCTACGATCCCAATCTGTTCGTAACCGGCATAGACAGCGACACCTATGACCGGTTGCGAAACTCTCCCGACCGCCCCCTGTTCAACCGGGCAATCAAGGGACAGTACCCTCCCGGCTCCACCATCAAGCCATTCGTGGGTCTGGCGGGCCTGGAGCTGGGCAAAATCGGCAGCGATGACGCGGTGATCTGCCGGGGGGTCTATATCCCGGAGTTTCCCAGCAAGCGCCCCTTCCGGGACTGGAAACGCAGCGGCCACGGCTACACCGACCTGGAGAGATCCATAGTGGAGTCGTGCGATGTATATTACTATGAACTGGCCTACCGGCTGGGGATCGATCGGATATCCAGCTTCCTGGCCAGATTCGGGTTCGGCCGTCCTACCGGTATCGATCTGCCGGGGGAGGCGAGCGGCCTGCTCCCTTCCCGGGAGTGGAAGCAGCGCAAGCGGGGCCAGCCATGGTACCCCGGCGAGACGCTCATTACCGGCATAGGGCAGGGGTATACCCTGGCGACACCGCTGCAGCTGGCGGTGGCCACCGCCACCCTGGCCACCGGCGGCAGGCGCCGGCAGCCCGCGTTGCTCCGCGCCTCCACGGCGATACATGGCAATTCGCTGCAGACCCACCAACCGCGAACCGCAAACCAAATGTCCATCATCGACCACGCGAACTGGCGCACCATTACCCACTCCATGGTCCAGGTGGTACACGGGCCTCGCGGCACCGCCCGGCGCATTGCCACGGAGCGGTTCCGGATCGCCGGCAAGACCGGCACCTCCCAGGTATTCGGATTGAAGGAGGATGAGGAGTACGATGCCAGCAAACTGGCCAAGAGACTGCGTGATCACGCCCTGTTTATCGCCTTCGCTCCGGCGGAGAATCCGCGCATAGCGGTGGCTCTCATCGTGGAGAACGGCGGCAGCGGAGGAGCGGTGGCGTCACCCATTGCCGGCAGGGTGATCGAGGCCTATCTGCAGGAGAGAAGCGATGGCTGAGCCGCAAGCGGGCAACAAGGCGGGACCCGTTCCGTTCGCCAGCGCCGACCCCCATCGGGATCGGATGCTGCAGCGCCTGCACATCGACCTGCCGCTACTGGCGGGGCTCATGATCCTTTCCGGATTCGGCCTCGTCATTCTGTACAGCGCGGGGGGGCAGGACTCCGCCCTGGTGGTGCGCCAGGCGCTGCGCCTCGCCATCGGCTTTGTGGTGGCGCTCCTGGTGGCGCAGATCCCGCCCCATGGTCTGAAACACTGGACCCCCTGGCTGTATGGCTTCGGCCTGCTGCTGCTGGTGGCGGTACTAATCAGCGGAGAGATCGGCAAGGGGGCCCAACGCTGGCTCAATCTGGGGTTGCTACGCTTCCAGCCCTCGGAGCTGATGAAGATCGCGGTGCCCCTGATGGCGGCCCACTATGTATCCAGGTTCCACTTTCCACCGGGGCCGCGGGTAATAGCGATATCCACCCTGCTGATCGCCTTGCCCGTGTTGCTGATCGTCGAGCAGCCGGATCTGGGCACCGCCTTGCTCATCGCCAGTTCCGGCTGTTTCGTCCTGCTGCTGGCCGGAATCTCCAAGCGGCTGATCCTCTCGGTGATCACCCTGCAGGCCGTCGCAGCCCCCCTGATCTGGTACTTCGTCATGCATGACTACCAGCGCCGGCGTGTGATCACCTTCCTCAACCCCGAGAACGACCCGTTGGGGGCAGGCTACCACATAATCCAGTCCAAGATTGCCATCGGCTCAGGGGGCTGGTTCGGCAAGGGGTGGCTGAACGGCACCCAGGCCTATCTCGACTTCCTTCCCGAGAGCTCCACCGACTTTATCTTTGCCGTGCTGGGGGAGGAGTTCGGGCTCATGGGGATCCTGGCGCTGCTGGCCTGCTACCTGTATATCGTCTGGCGCGGCATGCAGATCGCCCTGCAGGCGCAGGACAGCTTCTCGCGGCTGCTGGCGGGCAGCCTGACCCTGACCTTCTTCATCTACCTCTTCGTCAACATCGGCATGGTGAGTGGCCTGCTGCCGGTGGTGGGCCTGCCGCTGCCGCTCATCAGCTACGGAGGCAGCTCCATGGTGACCATGATGGCCGCTTTCGGAATATTGATGTCCATCCATACCCACCGCAAGCTGGTGTCCACATAACGCACCTTCGTGGACTTCCCCGGCCGGACCCGCCCTGCAGCGGACCGGCACGCGACGGCTGAATACGATAATATTACCCTTTCAGGTTAACAGCATACCGGGACGCCATGAGGGCCGCGCTGATACAGCAACAGTGCCACGACGAAAGCAGTGCCAATCTGGCGGGGACCGTGGCTGCGGTACGCGAGGCGGCGCTAAGGGGTGCCGAGCTGGTGCTGCTCTGCGAGCTGCACGGCAGCCGCTACTTCTGCCAGCGTGAGGATCCCGCCAACTTCGAGCTGGCGGAGCCCATCCCGGGCCCCACCACGGAGCGGCTGGGCGCCCTGGCGGCGGAGCTGAACCTGGTGATCGTGGCCTCCCTGTTCGAACGGCGCGCAGCCGGCCTCTATCACAACACCGCGGTGGTGCTGGAGCGTGACGGGACCATCGCCGGCTGTTACCGCAAGATGCACATCCCCGACGATCCCGGCTACTACGAGAAGTTCTACTTCACACCGGGGGATCAGGGATTCCTCCCCATCGACACCTCCCTGGGCCGGCTCGGGGTGCTGATCTGCTGGGATCAGTGGTTTCCGGAAGCCGCCCGCATGATGGCCCTGGCGGGCGCCGAGCTGCTGCTCTACCCTACCGCCATCGGCTGGGATCCCGCTGACCACGGCGCCGAACAGCAGCGCCAGCTGGATGCCTGGATCACGGTGCAGCGCGGCCACGCCATCTGTAACGGCATTCCTCTGCTGGCCTGCAACCGGATCGGGTTCGAGCCGGATCCGGAGGGCGGCAGCGGCGGGATCCGGTTCTGGGGCAGCAGCTTTGCCTGCGGCCCGCAGGGGGAGATGCTGATTCGCGGGAGCAGCGACAGGGAGGAGGTACTGATCGTCCCCATCGATCCCGACCGCTGTGAGCAGGTGCGGCGCATCTGGCCGTTCCTGCGTGACCGGCGCATCGATGCCTACCAGGATCTGCTGCAGCTCTACCGGGACGGCAACCACCCGGATCACCCCTGAAATCCGCGCCCATTTTCGCCCTGAACTGATGGATTTCAGGGGCGATCCGGGTGGTTACTTCCAGACCTTACAACTCGCCGGGTTAATAATTTGGCCGTTGGTCCGCCCCATACGCAGCGGCCCGCCGCGCGCCGTGGTCCAGAGCAGGCAGTTGGCGGCCGACCCCGGCACGGTGAAGATATCCATACCGTGCTCGAATGTCTGCACGAAGATCTCCAGGGCGCCATCCCCATCGAGATCACCAACCGCCGGCGCGGCGGGGGCTCCGTTCCCGTTTCCGTTGTATCCCGGATTGGGAAGGGGAATATCATGCAGCAGCGCGCCATCCGCGGCCAGGATCACCAGGTAGCCGGAGTCCCGCACCTCTGGCGCGCCATAGGTGGTGAACAGCAGCTCCGGGGAACCGTCCTGGTTCAGATCGGCCACGGTGACCTCGGATGCATACATGACCGGCTTTCCGTGAGTATAGTTGAAGCGCCAGATCTCCCTGCCAGTGGCGCTGTAGGCGTGGATGAAACCGTCGTTCAACGACACCACGATCTCCGGTGAGTCGTCACCCTGGATGTTGACCGTGGTGGCGGCCGGGATTCCCTTGGGAGGGTACCACCCCTCCACCTCGATGGGCCGCCCTCCCCTGGGCAGCCTCTCCCAGCCCGGTTTACGCATCGCCGAACGGCTGCCGTCACCGTAGTTGCCCTCCAGCACCATGATAGCGTAGGCCTGGGTCTGATAGGGCTCGTTCTTCTCTAGTACTCTTTCAAGGTAATAAATTAGGATTCAGTTGGTCTGTCAGCGTTCAGGGCAAGGCGCTCCTCGCAGCGAATGGCCGTTGCCCTTTGCAAGAGGAGCAACGCGGCCATGGACGCTGACAGACCAACCCTCCGGGCGTCCCTGTGGTGTTCCGCTGCGGCGTTGCAGTGCTTGACAATGGAACAACCATTGCCTGCGCACTGCGCCTTGCCGCAAAACACCACAGGGACGCTGAATCCTAATTTATTACCTTGAAAGAGTACTAGGTTCGGCACCCCCAGCACCTCGTTCCTGCCATCGCCGTCGAGATCCACGATGTTGGGCGGTGACGCGGTCCACTGCAGCCACTCCTGGCTGCGCGGATGTGGCCAATCGCCCCTGTGGAGATTGTAGTGGTTCTCCTCCACCTGCGGATCCGCCCAGCGGATGAACTGTCCCCAGGTCATCCGGTTGCCCCGGTAGGCGTTCTCCCGGTTACGGAACCAGGGGGAGGCGTCGATTGCCACACCATCGTGATTGAAGGCCTGGATATGGTGGTTGTCGTAGGTAACGATAATCTCCAGTTGGGAATCGTCATCTATGTCTCCCAGCGCGACGTTCAGTCCATAGGCACCGTAACCCTGGTGACCGGCACCGTTGCGATCCGCATCACCACCCGGACCGGTACGGTTGTTGTAGCGCGGCCAGGCGGGAAAACCTGCGCCGGCGGGCTGATAGGTCGAGCCATCCGCAGACAGGACAAACACCTGGGCCCCGCCCTGATCAGTGGGTGCGGTCTGGGTGGTGGTGGCCACCACCTCGATGGTGCCATCACCATCCAGATCGGCCGCGGCGAGGCCGCGCACCTCGGAGCGTCGTCCGGCGCTGGTGGTATCGGCCGGCCAGCCGCTCTTGAGCTGCAGGCCGCCGTCGCGCCACTCGTAGGCATACACCTCGTGCCGGTTGCCGTAGACTATCTCGACCACCCCATCCCCCTCCAGATCGGCAACCACATGAGGAGCATAGATCCGCCCCTGCCCGCCATCCGCCCGATCCAGCAGTATTCCGCTACTGTCATATACATAGAGGGAGTAGTAGGCGGCTATAAGCTCGTTGCTGCCATCGCCGTCCAGATCGGCGACCAGCGGCGAAGCATACCAGCTGGTCTGGCCGGGCAGATTCATCAGCAGTCGCGGTGCAGCCACCTCCTCCCCGCTCCGCCGGGTGCCGCATACCGGGTTTCGCGCTCCGCCGGTGGAGCTGCCACCGGTTATGACAATACCCGCGCCATCATCCGATGCGGAACTGCAGCCCGCCAACCACAGAAGCAGAACTGCGCCCCATGCTCCGATCCCCGTGATGCGTCGGTACCGTAATCCCCGCCTGCTCATCTTTACAGATTCCCGTTCCATCGATTGACAATACACGGACTTCGGTTTCCTTACTGCAGACGGATTCACAAAACAGCCGGGCAAATTACCGTAGCAGCATCAAAATATGGTTTAATTGCGCCCTATGTTCAAACCCCTGGAACTCTATATCGGCCTGCGCTACACGCGCGCCAAGCGCCGCAACCACTTCATCTCCTTCATATCCCTGATCTCCATGCTGGGGATCGCGCTCGGGGTGACGGCGCTGATCACGGTGCTGTCGGTAATGAACGGCTTTCAGAACGAGGTTAGAGAGCGGATCCTGGGCATGGCGGCCCATGTGACCATAAGCGGGCTGGACGGCCGGCTGCAGGACTGGCCCGAGGTGCTGGAGAAGACCCGCGGCTTTCCCCATGTCCTGGGCGGGGCGCCCTTTATCCATGCGGAGGGAATGGTGGCCCTGGGAGACAGGGTGCAGGGTACCATGGTGCGCGGTCTGCTGCCCTCCCAGGAACCGCAGGTATCGGTGGTGGGCGGCAAGATGGTCGCCGGCACCCTGGAGGCGCTGCAGCCGGGCAGCTTCAACATCATCCTGGGCGGCGAGCTGGCCAGCACCCTGGGGGTTAACGTGGGCGACAAGGTGACCCTGGTAACCCCCAGCGCGAACATCAGCCCCGTCGGGATCCTGCCACGCCTGAAGCGCTTCACCGTGGCCGGGGTATTCGAGGTGGGAATGTTCCAGTACGACAGCGCCCTGGTTCTGATCCACATACGCGATGCGGCAAAGCTCTACCGTTTCGACGACAGCGTCAGCGGGGTGCGCCTCAAGCTGGATGACATGTTCCTGGCGCCACAGGTGGCAGCGGAGCTGGCCGATCTTCTCGGCGAGTGGTACTGGGTCAACGACTGGACCCGCAGCCATACCAACTACTTCCGCGCCCTCAAAATCGAGAAGACCGCCATGTTCATCATACTGCTGCTGATCGTGGCGGTGGCGGCATTCAACATCATCTCCACCCTGGTGATGGTGGTCACGGACAAGCAGGGAGATATCGCCATCCTGCGCACCCTGGGAACATCCCCCCTCAGCATCACGGGGATCTTTATCGTGCAGGGGGTGGTCATAGGCATGGTGGGCACCCTGCTGGGCATTGCCGGGGGGGTCTCGCTGGCTCTCAATATCGACATCATAGTTCCTGCCATCGAGAGCAGTTTCGGAATTCAGTTCCTGCCCTCCAGCGTCTACTACATCAGCGAGCTTCCTTCCGAGCTGCGCTGGAGCGAGGTGGCCACCATCGCCATCCTGGCCTTCATGCTCAGTATGCTGGCCACCATCTACCCGGCGTGGCGGGCATCCCGGGTGCAGCCTGCGGAGGCGCTGCGCTATGAGTAGTGTTCTGAGGTGCTGTGACCTCCGCCGGACCTTCCATGAGGGAGGATTGACGGTGGAGGTACTGCGGGGCGTTGATCTCGCGGTAGCCAAGGGTGAGCGAATCGCCATAATCGGCGCTTCCGGCTCCGGCAAGAGCACCCTGTTGCATCTGCTGGGCGGTCTGGATACGCCGACCAGCGGCGAGGTCTGGATAGACGGGGAGGAGATGTCCCGCCTCAGCGATACCCGCCGCGGGAGGCTGCGCAACCGCGCCCTGGGGTTTGTCTATCAGTTTCACCATCTGCTGCCGGAGTTCAGCGCGCTGGAGAATGTCGCCATGCCCCTCCTGATCCGTGGCCTGTCCACCTCCCGGGCCAGCGAGCGGGCCGCGGATATGCTGGCGCGGGTGGGATTGCGGGAGCGGCTGCGTCACCGCCCGGGGGAGTTGTCCGGCGGAGAGCGCCAGCGCGCCGCCGTCGCCCGCGCCCTGGTAACCGATCCCCGCTGCATCCTGGCGGACGAACCCACCGGCAACCTGGACAACCGGACCGCCGGGCAGGTTTACGAACTCATGGTGGAGCTGAACGAGGAGCTGGGCACCAGCTTCGTGGTGGTCACCCACGACATGCAGCTGGCGCAGCGCATGGATCGGGTGCTGTCACTGGAGGATGGCCGGCTTGTCAACCAGTAACCATCATCACACCTACCAGCTCCACATCCGTCTCTCCCGCACCATAACCATTCCGGTGGGAGCGCTGGGGCAGTGCCGCTTCCCCGCCGGGGATTACATATACACCGGCAGCGCCCGGCGCAACATGGAGGCCCGCCTCCGCCGCCACCGCGGCAGAGACAAAAGACCGCACTGGCATATCGACCACCTGCTCCTGCACCCCGCCGCCTCGGTGGTGGAGGTGACACGCTCGGCCACACCGGAGTGCGAGTTGAACCAGAGCGTCACCGGAGAGATCCCCGCCCCCGGTTTCGGGGCATCGGACTGCCGTAACGGTTGCGGTTCCCACCTGAAGCTGCTGTTACCAAGACAATCGAAGGCAAAGCCTCATTCAGGGCGCCCCAAGCGTTCCGGACCGAGGCGCGGAGCGCAGGCGGAGGTCGTTCCCCAGGCAAGGCACCCAACTCCGGGAGGCATCTGATCTAAGGAGGACATGCTGTGCTGCGCAGAATCCGTGCGAGACGGCCCGCTGATTCCGGCCAACCTGCCCGGCAGAGATGACAAGGTCCACGATACCCTGGTGGAAGCTGGCGATTCCGCTGGCCGCGGCAGCGGTGCTGGGACTCCTTGCGGTGACCGGGGAGTCGGGGAAGGATATAGCGGAGAGCGAGTCCATCCGGCAGTTTCTCCACAACCACTGGCAGACCCCGATCCCCCCGCAGGGTGATCCACCGGCCGGATTCTCCGAGCTGGAGGCATCCCTGCTGCCGGAGTCGTGCGGCTCATGCCACCCGCAGCAGTACCGGGACTGGCGGGGCTCCCTGCACGCCAGGGCAATGGGACCCGGCGTGCTCGGACAGACCGTGGTAATGGAGAGGAGCGATCCCGCCGGCGCGCGGTTGTGCTGGTCGTGCCACGCCCCCTTGTCCGAGCAGCAACCGGTTGTGCTGCAAGCCTCCACCGCTGGAGAGCAGCTCTGGGTCAACAATCCCGATTTCGATCCTCTCCTGCAGCGGCACGGCCTGAGCTGCGCCGCCTGCCACGTCAGAGGCCACCGGCGCTTCGGGCCACCACGCCGCGCAGCCCCGGATGAGACCGGCGCGGTTGACGAGGGGTTACCTCACGGCGGTTTCACGGCGGAACCGGCCTTCAGTAGATCGGAGTTCTGCAAGGAGTGTCACCAGTTTGGACCGGACGGCTACGCCCTGAACGGCAAGCTGATAGAGAACACCTATCAGGAGTGGCTGGAAAGCGGGTACCCGGCCAAAGGGGTGGAGTGCCAGAGCTGCCACATGCCGCAACGCCGCCATCTGTGGCGCGGAATCCACGACCCGCAGATGACGCGCAGCGGCGTAACCATAACCGTCGCTGAAACCGGGGGCGCCTCTTCAGCCGGGGGACAGGCCGAGGCGGTGTTGACCGTGACCAACAGCGGAACCGGACACCTCTTCCCCACCTATCTGACGCCCCGGCTGGTGATCAGCGGGCGGCAGCTGGACAGCGGCGGCAGAGAGATAGGGGACACCATGCAGCAGATGGTCATAGGCTGGGAGGTAACCCTGGATCTGCGCCGGGAGATCTTCGACACCCGGATCCCTCCCGGGGAGAGCGTGGTATTCAGGTACCGGAAGATCAAGGCGCCGGAGGCGCATCAGCTCCTGTTGCGGGTACGGGTGGAGCCGGACTACTTCTACGAAAGGTTCTTCCGCGCCCTGCTGGAGGGGGATTCCGCCGGGGAGGGGAGGGAGCTGATCCGCGAGGCCTGGGAGAATGCCCGCAGCACCCCCTACACCCTGTTTGAAGAGAGGATAACGCTGCGTTATTAACCCGGCAACATAATATGTCGCATTCAGAGCCTCAGGCCTCTCCCCTGTCAAGGCGCGTGCCGCAGGCAAGGGTCGTTCCCTTGGCAAGGCACGCAACGCCGAGAGGGGAGAGGCATGAGGCTCCTAACCTATTGATATCAAAAAAACAGGCCGTGCTGTGCGCGTCTGCGGTCTGCATTGTCGAAACTTGCTGTAGGAATGCTACAGCGGCGTTTCCACGCCT
>WFXP01000023.1 GCA_015490535.1 Gammaproteobacteria bacterium | reverse complement strand
GGTTGAGATAGTGGTTGACGCGGCGGCGGCGCTCGTTCAGCAGCCGCTGCGCCTCTCGGCGCAGCTCTACCGAGGTGCGGATATGGAGATCCTCCAGCAGCGCCCGCTGGCGGGAGAGCTCGTCCCGCAGCGCGGCGGCCACCCCCGGCCGGCCCTCCCACTCCCGCAGCCTAGCACGCATACGGCCGATCTCCTCGAAATCATCCAGCAACCGGTTCCAGAGCGGGGCCAGCAGCATCCCGGGCAGGTATGCGGTGAGCGGATTGCGCTCCGGTTCCCCCCTTCTCATGGTTAGGAACAGCTCATCCAGCTCCCCCGTGCCGAGCCGCAGCAGCAGCTGATCCAGACGCTCCCGCTCCTCCCCGAAGAACCGGACCGCGCCCCGGTACTGAACTATGGCGCGTGCCACATCTCCCTCCCGCTCCAGGACATAGGGGAGGGCCAGCCTGGCCTCCTGCACCACCAGATGACGCGCGTCCCTCACCATGAGCCTCTCCAGAATCGCGCGCGCCTGCTCCAGCTCATTGGTGTCGATCGCGATCCAGGCCCGGCCCAGCAGCGCCTTGTCGGCGTACAACCCCTGTTCCGAGACCGCCTTCAGCATCTCCAGGGCGTCCCGGTAGCCCCTCTTCTTCGGCGTGGTGAAACCGCGCATGGATACCTTGCCGTAGGAGGTCCTGGAGCCGGCATACTCCTCGAACAGCAGCAGGTAGCCGAATACGGTGTTGAGGCGATCGGCAAACTGGGGATCGGCCTCCACATCGATATCCAGACGCTTCCTCAGACTGGAGAGACCGGAGATCCCGCCGGGCCAGGAGCCGATCTTGATGCTGCCCATCCCGATGTTGATACGGGCGAAGGGGTAGAGCCGCGAGGTGGGATGAATGCTCCACAGGTGGGAGGAGGAGCCGGCAAAATTGCCCAGATGGTAGAGGGACACTCCCGCCAGCAGCAGCCGTTCATACTCCAGCTCGCGGGGAAGCTGGCGCGGCCTGATCTGCTCCAGAAACCGGACCGCCTCCACATAACGCTGGCGCCGGAAATGGGCCCTGCCCAGCGCCAGCAGGTTCCGGGCGCGCTGCTCCGGGGAGGCGGAGAGCACCGGCGCCTGATAGTAGCCCTGCGCCTCCTCGTACAGCCCCCAGCCGGCATAGAGCCGCGCCGCCAGCCTGGCCCAGCGCTCCTGCCTGGTGTCGATCAGACCTTCCGCCAGGGCGGAGCGGTAGCTGCTGATGGCGTTGAACCCCTCTCCCAGGGCCTGATAGTAGCGCAGCTCCCGCTCCAGCAGTTCGGCGCGCTCCTGCGTGGCGGCAGCCGCCTGCAGCAATCCTCCACCCAGCAGCACCAGCGCCAGGCGCAGCAGCCAGCGGCACTCCATCACTCCACGACCCGCATGTCGATGGTCGGCGCCTGACTGAAGGTGGCGTTGTCCAGATGCAGCCACACCACGCTGCTCCGCCCCGGCTGCTGGCTGAGGCGCCACTGCTTCCGGTACTCCTCCCGCCCGCCGTTACCGCTGGTTCCGGCTATCGTCAGCTCCAGCCGGTGGCGCCCCTGCAACAGCTCCCCGGAGTAGAGCCGGGCCGCTCCTCCTCCCCGCAGGGCGTCACGCTGGCGGGCCCGAAAGATGGTCTCCGAAACCCTCTCTCCATCCACTCTTAGCAACGCCCGCTCCGGCTGGAACCGGAGCTCCTCCTCGACGGTAAGGTATATGGTCACGCCCTCCAGGACGGCCGCCCCGGAGCCTCCCAGGGAACGCACCCTCTCCTCCAGCTCGAGCATGCCGCGCTTGGCCTGCTGCAGATCCGCTTCAAGCTGCTGCAGGGGCTCGGCAGCGCTGGCCGCCACCGGCCCGCAGCAGAGCAGCAGCGCCAGCCCCGTTTTGCGAAAGAGGGAATCCATGACGGGAAATTCTATCATCGGAATACATCCATATAGTAAACGTCTCCCGGCAAAGCCGTGGGACAGTTGCTAAGGTTCTTCCCCGAGTCGGGTGGGTGAAATGGTGAATCACCGCGGAGCGGCTTCGTCCTTGACAGGCAGAATGCATGTCGGAAGATGATCGGCAGAAGGGGATTGGGGAGACTTCGGGATAGCCGAACCAGTTGCAATTTGCGCAGACGGTGGAAACCCGCTTGTCCCCAGCCAGACGGCCCCAATCCCCTTCTGGCTACCGAGTATGTGGCGTGCATTCTGCCTGTCAAGAATGATTTACCATTTCACCCACACGATTCGGGGAAGAACCCTTACTGATATGATTCAATCACCTTCCCGGGCATCGACCCAGCCCCGCATATGCCGCCTGGCCAGAGCGGCCAGCGCCTCCATGTGATCCTCCCTGGTGTTGAGGGCCGGGATGTAGTGGTATCTGCCGCCGCCCGCCTCCAGGAAACGCCGGCGGTTCTCCTCCCCGATCTCCTCCAGCGTCTCCAGGCAGTCGGCGGCGAAGCCGGGGCAGATCACGTCCACCGCCGCCACCCCCTGCTCTCCCCAGCCGCGCAGGGTCTCGTCGGTGTACGGGGTAACCCATTCGGCGCGCCCGAAGCGGGACTGGAAGGCCACCTGCCAGGCTTCGTCATCCAGCTCCAGCTGCCGCGCCACCAGCCGCGCCGTGGCGTGGCACTGCTCCGGATAGGGATCTCCATCCAGCCACCCCTTGCGGGGGATGCCGTGGAACGAGAACAGCAGCCGATCGGGGCGCGTTCCGCGCCGCTCCCAGTGCTCCCGGATACTGTTTGCCAGCGACTGCACATAGCCCGCGTCATCGTGATAACCGGCAACGAAACGCAGCTCGGGAACCCGGCGTACGCCCGTCAGGGCCGCCGTCACCGCATCGAAGGTGGAGCCGGTGGTGGTGGCGGAGTATTGCGGATAGAGCGGCAGGATGAGGATGCGATCACACCCTGCGCGGCGGAGCCGCTCCAGGCCATCGCCGATGGATGGCGCCCCATAGCGCATGGCGACCTCCACCCTGACCGCCCCCGGCAGGCGCTCGCCGAGCAGCCGCTGCAGCAGCTCCCCCTGTTTCAGGGTGGTGACCAGCAGCGGAGAGCCCCGTTCGGTCCAGATGGACCGGTAGGCCTGCGCCGAGTGCCGGGGGCGGGTCCTCAGGATCCGTCCGTGCAGGATCGGCCACCAGAGGAGACGGGGCATCTCCACGATGCGCGGATCCCACAGAAACTCCGCCAGATAGCGCCGCAGGGCGACCGGGGTGGGAGCCTCCGGAGTCCCCATATTGGTCAACAGCACCCCGATGGGCGGGGGACGCCGTAATCCGTCCTGGTGGTTGTTCATGATCCGGGAACCCGGGGCCTGCCAGAGGAAATATCAAAAAAGCGTGGTGCGGAAACCACGCTTCTAGTACTCCGTCAAGGTAATGAATAATGAATCAGGAAGGTCTTCCTCAAATCGTGTGGGTAAAATGGTAAATCACCGCGTAGCGGCTCCGTCCTTGACAGGCAGAATGCACGCCAGAAAATGGTCGTCACAAGGGGATTGGGGAGGCTTTGGGATAGCCGGACCGCTTGCAATCGGCGCAGGTGGTGGATATCCGCTACTCCCCGGCCAGACAGCCCCAATCCCCTTCTGGTTACCGATTATGTGGCGTGCATTCTGCCTGTCAAGGATGATTTGCCATTTTACCCACACGATTTGAGGAAGACCCAATCAAGGATCCAGCGTCCCTCCAACTGAATCCTAACTTGCTACCTTGAACCAGGGCGTCACTGCTTGCCCACAAAGCCGGCATTCACCCGCTCGCGCAGCTCCTTGCCTGGCTTGAAGTGCGGCACATACTTGCCGGACAGGGGCACCGCCTCGCCGGTCTTGGGGTTGCGCCCCACCCGTGGCGGGCGGTAGTGCAGCGAAAAGCTGCCGAATCCCCGCACCTCGATGCGCTCGCCATTGGCCAGCGACTGCGCCATACGCTCCAGCACCGTCTTGACCGCCAGCTCCACATCCTTCTCCGGCAGCTGGTTACGCATGCGCTCGGCCAGCTGCCCGATGAGTTCCGATTTGGTCATCACTTTCTCCCCTGTTGCTTGCCCGTACGGTTCAGAACGGGAAGCCGACCACTCTTATTTCTCCATCTGCTCCTTGAGCAGATCTCCCAGGCTGGTGGTCGCTTCCCCGGCAGAGCGGCTGTAGTCGCGGATCGCCTCTGCCTCCTCGGCGGCCTCCTTGGCCTTGATGGAGAGGTTAATAGTGCGGTTCTTGCGATCGAAGCCGATCACCTTGACCTCCACCTCGTCGCCCGCATTGAGCACGGTACGCGCATCCTCCACCCGCTCGCGCGAGAGTTCGGAGGCCCGCAGATACCCCTCGACCCCCTCGGCCAGGTCTACTACCGCCCCTTTGGCGGTTACCTCCGTTACCTTGCCCGTCACCACGGAGCCCTTGGGGTGCTCTCCGATGTAGCTGGATACCGGATCCTGATCCAGCTGCTTGATCCCCAGCGAGATGCGCTCCCGCTCCGGATCCACAACCAGTACCACCGCCTCCACCTCTTCGCCCTTCTTGTAGCGGCGGATGGCCTCCTCGGGATTCTCACCCCAGGAGATGTCCGACATATGCACCAGCCCGTCGATACCCCCCTCCAGGCCGATGAAGATCCCGAAGTCGGTAATCGACTTGATGGCGCCCTTGATCTTGTCCCCCTTGTTGTGGGTGGCGGCGAACGACTCCCACGGGTTGGGCTGGCACTGCTTGATGCCCAGCGAGATGCGGCGCCGCTCCTCGTCTATGTCCAGCACCATCACCTCCACCTCGTCGCCCAGCTGCAACACCTTGGTGGGGTGGATGTTCTTGTTGGTCCAGTCCATTTCGGAGACATGCACGAGGCCCTCCACCCCCTCCTCGATCTCCACGAAGGCGCCGTAGTCGGCCATGTTGGTGACCTTGCCGAACAGGCGGGTGCCAACCGGATAGCGGCGCGCGATGGCCACCCAGGGATCCTCCCCCAGCTGCTTCAGCCCCAGGGAGACCCGCTGGCGCTCCTTGTCGAACTTGAGCACCTTGACCTCGATCTCGTCCCCCACGTTGACCACCTCGGTGGGGTGCTTGACCCGCTTCCAGGCCATGTCGGTAATGTGCAGCAGGCCGTCGATACCTCCCAGATCGACGAATGCGCCGTAGTCGGTCAGGTTCTTGACGATCCCCTTGACCACCTTGCCCTCTTCCAGGCTCTCCAGCAGCGCCTCGCGCTCCTCGCTGTACTCCGACTCCACCACCGCGCGGCGCGACACCACCACGTTGTTGCGCTTGCGATCCAGCTTGATTACCTTGAACTCGAGCTCCTTGCCCTCCAGGTAGGCGGTGTCGCGCACCGGACGCACATCCACCAGGGAGCCGGGCAGGAAGGCGCGGATCTCGCCAACGTCCACGATGAAGCCGCCCTTTACCTTGTCCACGATGTGCCCGGTGACGATCTCGTCATTCTCCGCCGCCTTCTCCAGCCGGGCCCACGACTCGGCCAGCTTGGCCTTCTCCCGGGACAGGCGGGTCTCTCCAGAGCCGTCCTCAACCGCCTCCAGCGCCACCTCGATCCGGTCCCCCACCTGCACGGCGGGCTCGCCGGCCTCATTGTAGAACTGCTCGATGGGGATCACACCCTCCGACTTGAGACCCGCGTTGACCACCACGAAGGATGGCCCCACGTCCACCACCGTCCCGGTAACGATGGAACCGGGCCGCATCTGGGTATTCTGAAGACTCTGTTCAAACAACTCTGCAAAGCTTTCGCTCATCACTATCCGTTTCCCTGCCAGCGCTGTGCTGGCCCAATGTTGTTGCCATGCCCGACAACATGCGGGCACGGGTTGATTGACAAAACTGCCCGCACCTCCCCGGTTTCAACGGGCGACGGTCCGGACGCTCACTGCGCCAGCCGCTCCCTGCACACAGCCATTACCCGCTCCACCACCTGATCCACTGCGAGGTTGGTGGTATCGATGGTGACCGCATCGGCGGCCGGTTTCAACGGGGCAACACTGCGCTCGGTGTCGCGCCTGTCGCGCTCGGTAATCTCCCGAAGCAGATCTTTCAGTCTAACATCCGGATCCCCCCCCTTCAACTGGAGATGGCGGCGGCGGGCGCGCTCGGCGGCATCCGCCATGAGGAAGATCTTGACCTCCGCATCCGGGAACACCACCGTGCCCATGTCACGCCCGTCCGCCACCAGTCCGGGCGGGACGCGAAAGGCGCGCTGCCGCTCCAGCAGCGCCGTGCGAACATCGGGCAGAGCCGCCACCCGGGAAGCGGCGTTGCCGATCTCCTCGCTGCGGATAACCCCGGAGACATCCTCCCCCTCGAGGACGATACCGGGCTGCCCCTCCGCGTCCGCCACCCGGAACTGGACATCCAGGTGGGCGGCCAGGGTTCGCAGCGCCTCCACGTTGTCCGGCGCGATGCCGTGATTGCGGGCCGCCAGCGCCACCAGCCGGTAGAGAACCCCGCTGTCCAGAAGGTGCCACCCCAGCAGCTGCGCCACCCGCTGGCTCACGGTTCCCTTGCCGGCTCCGCTGGGACCGTCGATGGCGACCACCGGAGCCGTCACCACACCGTCTCCTTGATGTTCATCCCCAGCCGCCAGGCATGTTCCACGAAGCCGGGGAAGGAGGTTCTGACATTGGCGCAGTCCCTCACAACGATGGGAGAGGTGGCGCACAGGCCGGCCATGGCGAACGCCATGGCTATCCGGTGATCACCGCGGCTGTCAACCGTTCCCCCGCGCGGCTCGCCCCCCTGGATTACGATGCCATCCTCGGTGGGGCGCACATCGATCCCCAGCTCCAGCAGGCCGTCCGCCATCACCTGGATGCGATCGCTCTCCTTGACACGCAGCTCGCCGGCGCCACTCAGCTCCGTCTCCCCTTCGGCGCAGGCGGCCGCCACGAACAGCGCCGGAAACTCATCTATGGCCAGCGGCACCTGATGGGGCTGGATGGTGGTCCCCCGCAGCCGCGCGCCGCGCACCCGGATATCGGCCACCGGCTCGGCGCCGGCGCTGCGCTCATTCTCCAGGGTGATGTCCGCGCCCATCTGGCGCAGAATCTCGATCACGCCGGTGCGGGTGGGATTGACCCCCACATTCTGCAGCAGGATCTCGGACCCTTCCGAGATGGCGGCCCCAACCATGAAAAAGGCGGCGGAGGAGATGTCACCCGGCACCTCGATGTGCATCGCCTCCAGGGCGCCTCCCCCCCGCAGGCAGACCCTGTCCTCCTCCCGCTGGACGGTGTAGCCGAACCCCTGCAGCATGCGTTCGGTGTGGTCCCGGCTCGGTCCCGGCTCCACCACACAGGTGGTCCCCTCGGCGTAGAGCCCGGCCAGCAGCAGGGCGGACTTGAGCTGGGCGCTGGCTACCGGCATCTGGTAGCTTATCCCCTGCAGCCCCTGCCGGCCCCGGATCTTGAGGGGCGGGGTACCGCTCGGACTGGTCTCTATGTGTGCCCCCATGGCGGCCAGCGGCTCGGTGACGCGGCGCATGGGCCGCCCCGACAGGGAGTCGTCGCCGGTGAGCGTGGAGTCGAACGGCTGCGCCGCCAGCAGCCCGGCCAGCAACCGCATGGAGGTGCCGGAGTTGCCCAGGTAGAGGGGGCGCGGCGGCCTGTTCAGGCCGCGCAGCCCTACCCCGTGCACCACCACGTGCCCCTTGTCAGGCCCCTCGATGCGTACTCCCATGGCACGAAACGCCTGCAGGGTGGCCACGGGATCCTCCCCCTCCAGAAAGCCGTGGATCTCGGTGACCCCTTCGGCCAGGGAACCCAGCATCACCGCCCGGTGCGAGATGGACTTGTCCCCCGGGACCCGGATCCGCCCGTTTAGCCTGCCGCCCGCGGCGACCGTCATCACAATGTTCTGTTCGCTCATAAGGTCTGTATGCCCCCGATAGTCCAGGAAAATTTCCGGATGTTCCTCCAGGATTGCACTGCCAGGGCGCTATCCACAGAATCTGTCCCGGGCGCGCTTGGCGCGCAGGAAGGTCTGTTTCAGATGCTCCCCTTCACCCTCCCGGATTGCATCCTTGAGCCGTGCCAGATCCGCGCTAAACCGCTCCAGCATGACCAGCAGCGCATCCCGGTTGGCCAAGCATATGTCGTGCCACATCTGGGGGTCGCTGGAGGCGATCCGTGTGAAATCGCGGAACCCCCCCGCGGCAAGGCGGAACATCTCCTCGCTCTCCTCCATGCGCGCCAGGCTGTCCACGAGAGTATAGGCCAGCATGTGCGGCAGATGGCTGGTGGCCGCCAGAACCTGGTCGTGGTGGGCGACCTCCATCTCCACGACTTCCGCCCCGCACTGCTCCCACATGGTGCGGATCCGGGATGAGGCATCCCGATCGGTCCCGGGAAGCGGGGTAAGAATCACCCGTCGATCCTGGTAGAGTTCGGCAAACGCCGCCTCCACCCCGCTCTGCTCGGTTCCGGCGACGGGATGTCCGGGAACGAAAAGCGGCGGCGGTTCGGCGAACGCCCGGCGCGCCGCCTCCACCACGCTGCCCTTGGTACTGCCCACATCGGTGAGCACGGTCTGCGCTTCCAGATGGGGGGCCAGTCGGCGGAACAGCGACTCCATGGCGCCCACCGGAACACCAATGACGGCGATTTCGGCGCCCTGCACCGCTGCACCGGGATCCGGTTCCGCCCGATCGATGACACCCAGCTCGAGCGCCTTCTGCAAGGTCTGTTCGCGGCGGCTCCAGCCGGTTACCTGTTCCACCACCCCGCGCTTCTTCAACGCCAGGGCCAGCGACCCGCCGATCAGCCCCACGCCGAGGATGGTCAACCGCCCGATCTTCACCGCTGCAATACCTTTTCCAGAGAGCTAATAATAATATCATTATGTTCCGGCTTTCCTACAGTGATGCGAAGATGGCGGGGCATCCCGTAGTTGGCCACCGGCCGCACGATCACTCCCTCGCGCAGCAATGCCTCATAGACCGGCGCAGCATCCCGTCCCACCTCCACACAGATGAAGTTGCCGGCCGAAGG
>WFXP01000022.1 GCA_015490535.1 Gammaproteobacteria bacterium | reverse complement strand
GGGCTTGACCATCACCATGTCGGCCCCTTCTTCCAGATCCAGCGCCACCTCCCACAGGGCCTCGTCGCTGTTGGCGGGATCCATCTGGTAGGTGTATTTGTTTCCTCCCCCCAGGTTGGCGGCGGAGCCCACGGCGTCGCGGAACGGGCCGTAGAAACTGGAGGCATACTTGGCGGAGTAGGCCATGATCCGGGTGTGGATGTGGCCATGCTCCTCCAGTGCATCGCGGATGGCGCCGATACGGCCGTCCATCATGTCGGAGGGGGCCACCACGTCGGCCCCTGCCTCGGCGTGGGAGAGGGCCTGGCGGACGAGTACCTCCACCGTCTCGTCGTTCATCACATAGCCGGTCTCGTCGAGCAGTCCGTCCTGGCCGTGGCTGGTGAAGGGGTCGAGGGCTACGTCGGTCATCACCCCCAGCTCCGGGAAGGTCTGCTTGAGCGCGCGTACCGCCCGCTGGGCGATGCCCTCCGGGTTGTAGGCTTCCCGCGCGTCCTCGCTCTTCTGCTCCATGGGGGTGACCGGAAAGAGGGCCACCATGGGGATGCCCAGCGCCACCAGTTCCCGGGCCTCCTCGAGCAGCAGGTCGATGCTGATCCGTTCCACGCCGGGCATCGACGGGACCGCTTCGCGCTGGTTCTCGCCATCCAGGATGAACATGGGGTAGATGAGATCGTCCACGCCCAGACGGGTTTCCTGCATCAGACGGCGGGAGAAGTCGTTCCGGCGCATGCGCCGCTTGCGGATACGGGGAAAACGGCCGCGGCTGGTTTCTGACTGGATCAATGTTCTGCTCCTCCTGTGTTCTCTCTCGGGGTCGATTCTATCAAAGGTTCTTTGCCAGCAGTCCCAGGGGAGCGTCGGCCACCGGCAGCGGGATTCTGACCCGGTAACCGCCGCCCGGCACCTCCTCCATCCGGTTGCCCTGGGGGTCTTCCATGTGCTCCAGCACCATGGTCCGGTTCCCGGAGGGCCGGATCAGCTCCAGCCGATCGCCGATGCGGAACTTGTTCTTGGCAAGGACATCCGCCAGGCCGGTCCGCCGGTCGATGGCGTGGATCTCGCCCACGAACAGCTGCCGTTTGCTGCGGGAATGGTTGCGGATGTAGTTTTGATATTCGTGGCTGTGATGCCGCTGGTAGAATCCGTCGGTGTAGCCCCGGTTGGCCAGGTTTTCCAGCTCTCCCAGCAGGGTGGGATCGAATGGCCGGCCGGCCACGGCGTCGTCGATGGCGCGACGGTAGATCTGGGTGGTGCGGGCCACGTAGTAGTGGGACTTGGTGCGGCCCTCGATCTTGAGGGAATCCACGCCGATCTTCACCAGCCGCGCCACATGTTCCACGGCGCGCAGATCCCGGGAGTTCATGATGTAGGTGCCGTGTTCGTCCTCCATGATGGGCATCAATTCGCCAGGGCGGCCCTGCTCCTGGATCAGGTAGCTTCGGTCGGCCAGCGGGTGACGTTCGCCGTTGCCGCAGCCGGCGAAGGGCTCCGGATTCCGGATGGCCTGCATGGCGTCGAACCGGAGCGGTTGCAGATCACCGCTGGCGTCTTCCCCCGCTTCGTGAACCTTGTACTCCCAGCGGCAGGAGTTGGTGCAGCTGCCCTGGTTGGGGTCCCGATGGTTGAAGTATCCCGAAAGCAGGCAGCGGCCGGAATAGGCGATGCAGAGGGCGCCGTGCACGAACACCTCCAGCTCAATGTCGGGGCAGCGCTGGCGGATCTCCTCGATTTCGTCCAGCGACAGCTCCCGGGAGAGGATGACCCGTCGGATCCCCTGGTTCTGCCAGAACCTCACCGCTGCCCAGTTGACGGTATTGGCCTGTACGGAGAGGTGGATGGTCTGCTCCGGCCAACGCTCCCGGACCTGCATGATCAACCCCGGATCGGCCATGATGAGCGCATCCGGCCGGAGCGCGACCAGCGGCTCCATGTCCCGCAGGAAGGTGGCTACCTTGGCGTTGTGAGGCATCAGGTTGACGGTGACGTAGAATTTCCGGCCCGCGGCGCGGGTCTCCTCGATTCCGGTGGCCAGGTTTTCCAGGGTGAAGTCGTTGTTGCGCACCCGCAGGCTGTAGCGGGGCTGGCCGGCATAGACGGCGTCGGCTCCGTAGGCCAGGGCGTAGCGCAGGTTGTTGAGGGTGCCGGCAGGCGACAGCAGTTCGGGACCGTTCATGGGTGGCTTGGATGATGCCTGAAGGAGGTGTATTTTAACAGGATGCGGGGTTGCAGATCTTCGGGATCGCTGATTCGGGGTTTTGCAAGATGCCAATGGCCCGCCAAGTGACGGGCATGCCCCTTGACCAACACGGATGAGCTGTATGGGTATGGTTGCTATCGATTGTTTTAAGAGCCTTGGCAAGGGGAGGGGAGCGGCGCGAAGGGCGCTGCTGGTTCTCCTGCTGCTGTGGGTCCAGGAGGTGGCTGCGGTGGAGTCCCCCCGGGTCATGCTGGAGCGGGTCGCCGGGCAGATGCTCGCGGCGCTGAGCGAGCGGGAGGCGGAACTGCGCGCCGATCCCCATCGGCTGCATCTTCTGGTGGAGGAGCTGCTGGTGCCCCATGTGGCGCTGGAGCTGGTGGCGCGCCGCGTGCTGGGCAAGGAGTGGCGCCGCGCCAGCAGGGAGCAGCGGGAGCGGTTCGCCAGGGAGTTCAAGGAGATGCTGATCCGGTTCTACTCTTCGGCGCTGCTGGAGTATGCGGGTTTCCGCTTCCGGTTCCATCCGGTAAGGTTGAAAGAGGGGCAGCGGCGGGCGGTGGTCCGCTCCGAGGTGATGCGCAGCGGCGGGCCGCCACACAGCGTCAACTACAGCGTGGTGCTGCGCAACGGGGAGTGGAAGGTGTATGACGTGACCATCGATGGGGTGAGCGTGGTGGTCACCTACCGCTCCAGCTTCGCCGAGGAGATCCGGCGCGGTGGCCTGGATGCCCTGCTGGAGAAGATGGCGCACTGGAACCGGGAGGAAGGGTAGCCCCCGGTATCGGTGAACTTTCCCTATGCGGCGCTGTCTATTCCGGCGCCAATCCATGCGCGTGGATCGAAGCGGTGGATCCTGATCCCGCAGTGCGCCCGAGCGGCAGTGCGGCGCACTGTATTACGTAAAGAGGGTTTCATCCCGCTCCGCAGGGAGCGGGGCGGCTGCTGTGTCGGTTTGACATGGCTTTACTGTCGACTGTCCTGGTACAAGAAGAAAGGTAAGGAGTGTTCCAAATGATCCGGGTTGAAAACCTGACTCGAACCTACGGGGATCTGAAGGCTGTGGATCAGGTCTCCTTCCAGATCCGGCAGGGGGAGATCGTCGGTCTGCTGGGTCACAACGGGGCTGGCAAGACCACCATCATGAAGATGCTAACCGGCTATCTGGAGCCAACCTCCGGCAGCATCGAGATAGACGGTCTGGATATCGCCACCCGGCGCGGAGAGGTCCAGCAGCGCATCGGCTATTTGCCGGAGAACGATCCTCTCTACCCCGAGATGAGCGTGATCGACTATCTGGACTACGCGGCGGCCCTGCACGCCGTTCCCGAGGCGGAGCGGGCGCGGCGCATCAGGGAGGCGATCCGGCGCACCGATCTGGAGGCGAAGGCGTGCGAGGCCATCGGTACCCTCTCCAAGGGGTACCGGCAGCGGGTAGGGGTGGCCCAGGCCATCCTGCACGAGCCGCGCCTGCTGATCCTGGACGAGCCCACCAACGGCCTGGATCCCACGCAGGTACAGCAGATGCGGGAGCTGATCCGCTCCCTGGCGGAGCACTCCACCGTGATCCTTTCCACCCACATCCTGCAGGAGGTGCAGGCGATCTGCAACCGGGTGATCATCATCCGCAACGGGCAGAAGGCGCTCGACTCCGGTATCGACGAGCTGCAGGCAGGCAAGCGGCTGCTGGTGGCGCTGGATGCCGCGCCGGACCAGGCCATGGAGCCGCTGGCGGAGATCGCCGGGGTCACCTCCGTGGAGAGCCTCTCCGGCGGCGGGCCCGGTCACCGCTACGCGCTCTCTCTCGGGGGTGAGGAGGACCCCTTCGCCACCGCGCCGCTGGTGGCCCGGCGGGTAGCCAGCGAGGGCTGGAACCTGTACAGCCTGCAGCCGGAGCGGCGTGATCTGGAGGAGATTTTTGGAGAGATCTCGGCACGGGGAGGGGTGTGAGCATGAGCGTTCTGCTGCGTATTGCCCGCAAGGAGTTTTCCGGATTCTTTGCCTCGCCGGTGGGATTCATCTTCATCGGGGCCTTCCTGGCGGTGGTGCTGTTCATCTTCTTCTGGGTGGAGACCTTCTTTGCCCGCAACATCGCCGATGTGCGGCCCCTGTTCGAGTGGATGCCGCTGCTGCTCATTTTTCTGGTGGCGGCCATCACCATGCGCATGTGGTCGGAGGAGCGGCGCTCCGGTACCCTGGAGTTTCTGCTCACCTCGCCGGTCAAGAGCTATCAGCTGGTGCTGGGCAAATTCCTGGCCTGCCTGGGGCTGGTGGCGGTGGCGCTGCTGCTTACCCTGCCACTGCCGGTCACCGTCGGCCTGCTGGGCCCACTGGACTGGGGGCCGGTATTCGGCGGCTATCTGGCCACCATCTTCCTCGCCGCCGCCTATGTGGCCATCGGTCTGTTCGTGAGCGCCCGCTCCGCCAACCAGATCGTCAGCCTGATCATGACCGCCCTGGTGTGCGGGCTGTTCTACCTGCTGGGCTCCGATACCCTTACCGGCCTGTTCGGCAACCGCGTTTCGGAGCTGCTGCAGCTGCTGGGATCCGGCTCCCGCTTCGAGTCCATCACCCGCGGCGTGATCGATCTGCGCGATCTCTACTACTACCTGAGCCTGGTGGGGGTGTTCCTGACCCTCAACATCTTCGTGCTGGAGTGGCTGCGCTGGGCGGGTAACTCATCCAACGCCAATCACCGGCGCTGGGGGCTGCTTACCGGGCTGTTTGCGGCCAACTTTCTGGCCGCCAATCTGTGGCTGGCCCCGGTAGGGTGGGCGCGTGTGGACATGACCCAGGGGAATATCTACTCCATCTCCGATACCACCCGCAACTACCTGGTCCAGCTGCGCGAGCCGCTGCTGATCCGCGGCTACTTCAGCGCCCAGACCCACCCCCTGCTGGCGCCCCTGGTGCCGCGCCTGCGTGATCTGCTGGAGGAGTACGCCATTGCCGGCGAGGGACGGGTGCGGGTGGAGTTCATCGATCCCAAGGAGCATCCCGATCTGGAGCAGGAGGCCAACGAGAAGTATGCCATCAGGCCGGTGCCGTTCCAGTTCGCCAGCAAGTACCAGGCGTCGGTGGTCAACTCCTATTTCAATATTCTGGTCCGGTATGGGGATCAGTACGAGGTGCTCGGGTTTCGTGATCTGATCGAAGTGAAGGCCCAGAGCGAGACCAGTCTGGATGTGGATCTGCGCAATCCCGAGTATGACATAACCCGCGCCATCAAGCGGGTGCTGTACGCCTACCAGGGGGCGGGGGATCTGTTCGCCAACATTCCCCATCCGGTCAGCTTCAACGGCTATATCTCGGCGGATGACAGGCTGCCGGAGGTGCTGCGTGAATTCCGCAAGGAGCTGGACGGGGTGCTCGAGAAGCTGAGCGAACGCTCGGGCGGCAAGCTGAAGGTGCAGATCCAGGACCCGGATGCCCAGGGGGGGGCGCTGGCGCGGCGCCTGGAGAGCGAGTACGGGTTCCGGCCCATGGCCGCGGGGCTGTTCGACAGCAACACCTTCTGGTTCTACATGACCCTGGAGGGGGACGGAAAGGTGATCCAGGTGCCGCTGCCCGGCGAGCTGGCCAGGGCGGATCTGGAGCGCAGCATCCAGGCGGCCCTGAAGCGCTTCTCGAAGGGGTTCCTGAAAAGCATTGCGCTGTACACCCCTTCCGCCACGCCACCCATGCCCCAGTTCGGCATCGCGGGGCATGGCAAACAGTTCAGCTGGCTGCGCAACACCCTGGAGCAGGAGCACAACGTGATCTCCGCTGATCTGAAGGAGGGCAGGGTGCCGGAGGAGACCGACATCCTGTTGCTGGCGGCGCCTGACAAGCTGGACGAGAAGCAGCTGTTTGCGGTTGACCAGTTCCTGATGCGCGGGGGTACCGTGATCGTCTCCAGCGCCCCGTTCGATCTGGGCAACATGCGCGAGCTGGCGGTGAGCAAACACCGGTCCGGGCTGGAGGAGTGGCTCGAGCACCATGGCATCACCATGCAGGAGACCATGGTGCTGGATACGCAGAGCGCCGCCCTGCCGATTCCGGTGATGCGCAGGGTGGGGGGCTTCATGGTGCGCGAGACGCGCCTGGTGGACTACCCCTATTTCGTGGATATCCGCAGGGACGGGATCGATCAGGAGAGCGGTCTGGCGGCCGGGGTGGATCAGGTCACCATGAGCTGGGCCGCGCCCATCGTGCTGGATGGGCAGAAGAACCGGGAGCGCAACGTAATCCGGCTGCTGCAGAGCTCGGACAGCTCCTGGACCTCGGACAGCCTGGCGGTGCAGCCCGATTTCCGCAGCCATGGCGAGAAGGGCTTCCAGATCGGCGCCGAGGAGGGGCGGCAGCTGCTGGCCGTGGCGGTGGAGGGGCGTTTCGACTCCTTCTTCAAGGGCAAACCCTCGCCGCTGATCGACGAGCCGCAGGAGGATGACGAGAAACCGGACGGGGAAAACGGGGAAGAACAGAAGAAGGATCAGAACGATGGCGAGGAAAAACAGGTGATTACCCGGGTGATCGATCACTCGCCCGATGGCGCGCGAATCATTCTGTTCGCCTCCAACGGTTTTCTCAGCGACGAGATGCTGGGGTTGACCGCTTCCGGCATGGGTACCCGCTACCTCAAGCCGCTGCAGCTGGTGGAGAACGCCATCGACTGGTCGCTGGAGGATCGGGGGCTGCTCGCTATCCGTGGCCGGGCCCACTTCTCCCGGGTTCTGGATCCGGTGGAGGAGGAGTCCCGGCAGTTCTGGGAGTATCTCAACTACGGTCTGGCCCTGGCCGGCCTGCTGCTGATCGCCCTTGTCCGCTACTGGGTACGCAGGCGGGCCATCGCGCACAATGCCGCCATCCTGGGTGGCGTGACTAAGTAACGGGAGGGGATAGCCATGAACAGGTGGATTGCAATCCTGGGCGGCCTGTTGCTGGTGCAGCTGGCGGCGGCCGTGGCGCTCAACATGGGCGAGGAGAGGTATGCAGCCTTTCAGCCGGAGGAGCGGCTGCTGGCCTTCGATGCCGGCTCCATCGACGGCCTGCGCATCGAGGACAGCGACGGCGCCCTGCTCATGAAAAAGGAGAGCGGCCGCTGGTCGCTGCCGGACCGCGGCGGCTTCCCGGCGCGCGGGAAGGGGGTGGAGCAGCTCCTGGAGAGGCTGGCCGGTCTGAAGAGGGGCTGGCCGGTGGCCACCACGGCGGGGGCCGCGGAGCGGTTCAAGGTGGCCGACGGGGAGTTCGAGCGCAGGCTCGAGCTGCTGGCCGGCAGCGACAGCGCGGCCACCCTCTACGTGGGCAGTTCACCCGGCCTGCGCAAGGTGCATGTGCGGGCCGGCGGAGAGGAGAAGATCTACGCGGTGGAGCTGAACAGCTGGGAGCTCACCTCCCGGGTGGATGACTGGATCGACAGCGCCGTCACCGTTCTCGAGCCGGAGAAGATCGAGCGTCTGGAGATGCCCGGTTTCACCCTCCAGCGGAGCGGGGAGGAGCTGCGGCTGGAGGAGCTTGGAGAGGGTGAGCGCACCGATGCCAAGGCGGCCTCCGCCCTGCTGGACAAGGTGGCCGGACTGCGCATCCAGTCCCTGCTGGGCAGCGAGCCCTCCTCCGGGTACGACGAGGAGAAGCCGGCGCTGGAGTTCACGGTGAAGCGCAAGGATGGCGGTGAGCTGCGCTACCGGTTCTGGAAGCCTGCCGACGAGGAGTACTACGTTCTGAAACGTTCCGACATGGACCACTACCTGAAGGTGGCCAAGTACCTGGTGGAGCCCATCCTTGAAACCGGCAGGGAGAAGCTGTTGCAGAAGGGTGAAGAGCAGGACGAAGGCGAACCGGGCGCGGAGGATGGCGGGGGAGAGCAGGGTGACGGCGACTCCGGAGAGGGGGCGGCCGACACCCCGCATCCGGCGGTGGAGGGCGCGGACGGCACGCAGCAGGGGCGGTAACCCCCGCTTGGCTCATGCCGTCCGGATCAGGCGCAGCGTTGCGCGCTGGTGCGCTCGGCCACCAGCTGCTGCAGCGCCGTATGCGCCTCCCCCTCCTGGCTGCGGAACATCACCCCCACGCCGTCGCCGGTGCCGTGAATCACCAGGGAGGGGAGGCGGTAGCGCTTTACGCCGCCGGTGCTGCCCGGCCGATCGAAGGTCACCTCGATCAGCGAGTTCTTTCTCAGCGACTCCGGCCTGGCGCGGATGAACATGCCGCCCCTGCTGATATCCCTGGTGCGGCAGGTTCCGATCCAGGAGCCGCGGTGGTAGATCCCTACGGTGAGTTCCAGTTTGTGACGGATGCTTTGCCTGTGTTCCATCGTTCCCAAGGTACTGCCTGTGCACTCTCTTCGTTCAGGGCAACCATTCAGCTCGACCCTGAAATCCGCCATTTCCGCGTTGAAAAATTCGTAACCTCACATTTTTCGCCCTGACCCGACGAATTTCAGGGGGAATCTGAATGGTTACCGTTCAGGAAGCCTTCTTGCTGCACGCCAGCAGGGCGCTCTTCTCGCCGATGGCGGACAGCAGCTCGTTGTACGCCTTGGCGAAGGCGGCAACCCCCTCCTCCTCCAGGCGCCTGGTGATGGTGCCCAGATCGATCCCCAGCTCGGAGACCTGGTTGAGCACATCCTCCGCGTAGCCCATGCCCTGCATCAGGGTGGACTCGGCCCGGCCATGCTCCCGGAACGCCTGGTAGGTGGATGGGGGTATGGTGTTCACGGTATCGGGGCCGATCAGCGACTCCACATAGAGCACGTCGCTGTAGTCGGGATTCTTGGTGCCGGTGCTGGCCCACAGCAGGCGCTGGTTCTGGGCGCCGGCATGGTGCAGCTCGCCGAAATGGGCCTCGGAGAACAGCTTCTGGTAGCGCAGGTAGGCGGCCTTGGCGTTGGCGATGGCCACCTTGCCCCGGAGCGATTCCAGCTTGGTGCGTTCCCAGCCGCTCACGCTGCGCATCCGCTCCTCCAGCGCCTTGTCCACCGCAGAGTCCACGCGGCTGACGAAGAAACTCGCCACCGACGCCACCCGGCTCACGTCGGCACCCTTCTCGTAGCGCTTCCTGATCCCCCGGATGTAGGCCTCGGCCACCTCCACGTAGCGCTCGATGGAGAACAGCAGAGTGGCGTTTACATTGATCCCGGCATGGATCAGCTCCTCGATGGCCGGGATGCCGGAGCGGGTGGCGGGGATCTTGATCATCACGTTGGGACGGCCGATGCGGGCGAACAGCTCCTTGCCCTCGGCGATGCTGCCGTCGGTATCGTAGGCCAGCAGCGGGGAGACCTCGATGCTCACCATGCCGTCCCGCCCCTTGGTGGCCTCGTAGACCGGGCGCAGCGTATCCGCCGTCTCCTGGATATCCTCGACGGCCAGGGAGACGAAGCGCTCCTCGATCGACTGGTCGGGGAACTCCCGGCAGAGATGCATCAGGGAGTCATCATAGTCGCTGCTCTCGGCAATCGCCTTCTGGAATATGGACGGGTTGGTGGTGACGCCGCGCAGGTCGTCCTCCTCCACCATGCGCCGCAGCTCTCCCGATACCAGCATGCTCCGCTGGATGTTGTCATACCAGACACTCTGACCCAGGGAGGAGAGGGCCTTGATGGGGTTGTTTTTCATACTTCGCTCCATTGTATGGGTAGGGCATATACAGCTGTTATCGGCCGCAGGGCACCTTTCTTTAGCGATTTTTGCTGAACCGGCGACCCACCGCTGCCGGGTCAACGGTACCCGATGCGGTAGTGGTGAATTGTGAGCTGTTCGACAGATCGAAAGGGTGTCCCGCCAGCGGCCTGCCGGAGCGGGAGAAAGGGGGCGTGGCGGGAGCTCCGGAGAGAGCCGGCACGATGCGCCGCTCTCTGCATGTGCCTTGGCCCGGGGGACACCGGGTTACAAAATAGCGCGGCGACCCACCCCATCAAGCGGAAATCCCTGCCCCAGGGGTAACCTGGGGTCGTTTACCGTGGTCCCGATAAAATATACGGATTAACAGCTGGATACCTGGGGGGTTGAAGCCCGATCAGGCCTTCTGGCACGATTCTCCCCCTACCCCGCTGGGGCCTGCCCCTCCCTGTGGCGGCCCCGGTACTTCGGCCGTAACTGCCGCCCCTGTTTCAGATTAGCTTGGCGATACTCTCCGCCGCACGTTTTACATCGAGGAAGATGAGACCCAGCTTGGCCTGGGGCTTGGCCAGTACGGTAATGACCGCATCGGGGCCGGCATAGGTCATCAGGATGTACCCCTTGTCCCCCTTGATCAGGGTCTGCTCCAGGGTGCCGCGCGCCAGCTCCTGCGAAGTGCGATCTCCCAGGGAGAGCATGGCGGCGCTCATGGCACCCATACGGTCCTCATCCAGCTCGGCCGGCAGTACGCAGGACATCATCAGGCCGTCGGTGGATATGACCGCAGATGCCTCGATGTCAGCCGAGGTACCGTTGAGCTCCTTTAGTATCGAATTGAGCATCTCTTCACGCATTGATTCTACTCCTGACTGGGTTGTAATGGTTATTGAGAAACGGACAAGCCGTATTATTGCTTTACGCGCTTTCCGGTACCGCTCGATGCCGGTGGATGGCTGTTGAGTTCTTGTGTGTTATGTTCAACCGGGCGGCTCGGCAGCGCTGCCGATCCGAAGTTATTCTATCGCGCTAGAACCGGTAATTTATCATCTTAATCTAATTTACCAGGACAATCGACGGCAAAGCCTCATCCGGGTGTCCCCACCGGGTCCGGCTCAAGGGGCGGCCCGCAGGGAACAGGGGGTCCCCTTGCCAGGGGCCGCAATGCCGGGCCGGGTGGCGTGGGGCGCTCCCAGCGGGCCGGCCTCGGCATCCGCGGTGTCGCCCGGCGGATGCCATGGCGGCGCCGCGCCTTGCGGCTGACCGCCCAGACACCCGCCGCATGAGCCTTTGCCATCGACTGCCATGGTAGCTTACCATTTTTTCAAATAATGGTTGTATTCTTGTATTCCTAACCACCAGCGTAGCGGATGCTGAGGGCCCAGATGAGCTGGGTGACCGCCGGCTGGTTCAGCCGAGGCACCCCTCCCGCCACCAGCACGAAACGCTGCTCCCCTATGTACATGGGCCAGAACCCCACCTCGCTGTTACCGGCGGCGTCCACCACCGCCCAGGCGTTGGATCGCAGCCCCAGGTTGCTCTTCAGCAGGCCCGCGTGACGCTCATGGAGGGTGGCCAGGTCGGCGCTCAGGGCAGAGAGCTCTTCGGCGGTCTCGTGGGCGAAGCCCCGGGAACAGAGATAGAACCCCTGATCGTCGGCCAGCAGCACCTTGCCGTTGCCGGACAGCGGCGCCAGCAGATCCGGCAGGGTGTCCTCCAGTCTTCCCTCCGGTGGCGTGACGGGAGACTCCATGCCCTCGATCCAGCCCAGTGTCTGGATGTGGCTGAGCAGCTCCATGGCGCTCTCTTCGTCCTCCATCCCCGCCCATTCACATACCCCCTCCACGCTTAGCTGCGGGCTGGAGGGCAGGGTCAGCAGTTTGCGCAGCAGACGCCGCGGCACCTCCTCCTCGGCGCGGGATACAGCGTAGTACGCCCCCGCCGGACTGGGGACGACATGGAGGTTCTCCTGCAGCTGATACCGGGTCATGCGGAAACCTTCAGGTTGGGGGCCAGTGAGAACAGCAGTGCCTCGATAAGCACGATTATGTCGCGCCGGCGGCGGGCGTCCACCTCAAACAGGGGCACCTTCAATCCAAAGGAGCGCATCTGCTCATGGTATTTCTCCAGCGGCGGATTGGCGCAGCGGTCCATCTGCGTCACCCCGATGGCCAGCTGGGTCGTGGTGATGAACCCCTTGAACGAGTTGAGAAAGAAACGCAGATCATGGAACGGATCCGGGCGGGTGTTGTCCAGCAGCAGGATCAGCCCGATGCCCCCCTTGGTGAGAATGTCCCACATGAAGCTGAACCGCTCCTGGCCGGGCGTTCCGTAGAGATGCAGGAACTCTCCACCCTCCAGCTGCAGGGTGCCGTAGTCCATCGCCACGGTGGTGGTCTCCTTTATGTTCTGGGTCATGTCGGTGGCCGTGGCATCAGTTGTCACCGGGGGGGTGTCGCTAATGGCCCTGATGGCGGAGCTCTTGCCGGCTCCCACCGGTCCGGTAAAAATCAGCTTGTAGTTACCCTCACTCATTGCAACAGATCCACTTGCTAATAGCTCTATCGGCCCCTGCCGCGCAGACGTGAGAGTATTTTGCGCAACAGTCCCTGATGCTCATGCTGTTGTGGCGGCGGCTGCGGCGGCTCATGATCCCCTTCGGTTCTGCTCTTGTGCCCGATCAGGCCGATGGCGCTGGCCGCGCTGTAGAAGGAAAACAGGTATTTGGGGCGGATATTCAGGATGGTGGCCGCCTCCATCAACGAGACCGGATATCTGGTCCAGAGGGCGGCGATACGCAGGCCGTGCTGAACGGGCAGCAAGCGGCTGAGGTTGGGCCAGTGGTACAGATAGACCGGGGCGCGCAGATCGGTTCCCGCCGGAATGCGACCGCGAGCCGTGCGTACCGCCAGTTTCCACAGGAACTGATCGACAGGCAGCAGGGAGCCCCCCTCCTTCGGTGGTGACCACTGCGGATCGAGACGGGTAACGGTGACATCCTCGGGTCTTATGGCCATGTTGGACAGGGCGTAGAGGTGCGCATGGCTCTGCTCCACCCAGATCTCCCTGCTCTCCGGTAACAGTACAATGGGCCGCCAGGGGCCTTTCAGCGAGATATTGCGCCTCTCCTCCCGGGCGATTCGATAGGCCTGCTGAATGTACCCCTGCAGGTATTCATCGGGTTCATACAGAAATGACGCCTTGTGTCTCTCCCTTTCCTCATCCTCGGCAAGCTCTGTCCTGTCACTCTCCGGGGGATCCTGTTTTGCCGAGCGGGAGCGGGGAAACAGGGGGATGATCTCCCCCGTGGGAGGGGCGGGTTCCGGTGTTTCACCACCATCCCCGGCGACTCCCGCCGGCCGGGGCTTCTGCTTGCGCCGCGGCGTGGGGGCGACCACGTCCAGCACCGGGGGCAGGGAGGGGAGTGTGTGAAGTTGATTGCCCGGCTTACCCTGCAGGCTCTCAACTTCCGGTGGCGGTTGTCCGGTACCGGTCTCCCCTTCACGATGCTCCACCCCCTCCTGTAATCCGCGGGTGCGGGGGACGCCGTTGTGCACCAGCCGGCTCAGCTCCTCCAGCGAGGACAGCAGCATCTCCGGCCGGATCGGCTTGGCCAGGAACCGCTCCTTCTCGTGCTCCGGCCGGATCTCCGTCAGGGATACCAGCAGGATTGGGCGGTCCGGATATCTGCCCCTGTGTTCGTTATAGAGCTCATTGGCGCGCGCAGCGTCCATATCGATTATGGAGATGTCGGCCTGGCCATCGCCGCTGATCAGGTAGCGGTTCTGGCACAGGTTCTGGAAAAACAGCTCCAGGGTGCTGTAGGCGCGCTGCTCCATCCCCAATACGGTTACACGCAGCGGGTGGGCCGGATCGTTGTCGAGAGGGCTGCTCATACACTATTCACGCGGCAAAATACTCCGCCAGTTGATCCCATTTCTCCACCACCGGATTCCTCTCCCGGCCAAGCTTGTTGCGCATCCTGGTGAAGGATGCCGCATCCCCCGAGGCGCGGTAGATGGCCAGCAGATTGCTGTGGAGATCGGTGCGCGACGGATCTTCGAGCAGGGCCTGCTCCAGAACGGCTTGCGCCTTGTCTACCTGGCTGTATTCCAGATATTCGATGGCGTCCTGCAGTGGATCACGTTCCCCGCCGTCGGCCCCGTCATTCACCCGCATCACCAGCTGGCGGGTACCGGTCAGCCCCTTGCTCAGCATGGAGTGGCTGGAGGGGGGCATGGGATCGGTGGCCAGCAAGCCCTTCTCCAGATGCCGGGCCAGCGCCCGGGAGCGCTCCTCCCCGAGCAGCGGTTGGGCCCGGACAAGCATGCGGCGGCGCAGCAGCAACCCCTTCTCGCCCAGCGCTATGAACAGATCCAGCAGCGCACCGTAGGCACCTTCACCATCCCGTTGGGCCAGGCAGCCATTGATGCGCTGCACCTGGGCGATCAGGTTGGTGGGGGTTCTGGCCACGCTGCGGGCCAGGTAGCCGGAGGCCCTGTCGCCCCACTCTTCGGTGTCTATCTGCAGCGACCGGCACTCTGCAAGATGGAAGGCGGGCTCGCGCAGCTCGGCGGAGCCGGTCTGCTGCGGGGAGGGAGCCATATCTGTCTTGTCGGTACTGTTCATGTCAAAACCAGTAATACTTTGCGGCCAGGATACTTTTGCCGGAATACCGACGCTCGCGACCGCTCAGGTATTATCGGCACCAGATGGAAAAATATTACATTTTTTCCTCCGCTTGGCAGGCCAGGTAACGGAATTCCCGGCATATCCGCATACGCTGCGGGGAGACGCCGCAGCTCCCCGCGACACCCGGTCATGAACCCGGTGGTCAACTGTCCGGCAACGTGCAGGCGGACAGCTGTTTATTGTAAATCAAGAAGTTGCAAATCTTTCCGCAATATGTTTCTCCCCGTTGCGCTCCGCCACAAGGGAGTGATCCCTCTCGAAGAGCCGTCCCTTGATCCGTCTGTTGCCGAAACCCGGAGGCGGCATATCTCGCTACCGGGTCGACGAAAGGGTACCGACTATCGGCCGCCGGTATCCCTGAAGGGAAGTGTAGCCTTGCCCCGGTATAGTGGCAAGATGCCCTAAAATGCGTTGCAGGTCAAATGGTTCGGGGCGTTATATTCCATTATTTCTCTTTCCGGGCGAAAAATTCGGTAACGGTTCCTCATTTCTGTAACACTTTTCCCGCAGGTCGCGGGGGAGCCGGTTGCCGCCGCGGGGCGCTCCGGAGAGTTATTTTCGCCCGATGTCGGTGGGCCGTTCCCCCGCCACAATTTCCTTGCGCAACAGTTTGTTGTCGCGCAGCAGCAGTATGCTTACCGTATCTCCGGGCCTGATGCTGGCCACCCGGTTGCGCATGGCGCGTATGTCGTTGACCGGCTGGTCGGCGATCCTGATGATGAAATCGCCCGCCTTCAGGCCGGCGGCCGCGGCCGGGCTGTCGCGGAATACCCCGGTGATGATGGCCCCGGTGAGCTGCCGGATCCCGAAGGCCCTCGCCAGCTCGGGGGTGATGGCCTGCGCCTCCACCCCCAGCCAGCCCCTGATGACGTAGCCGTGCTCGATGATCTGGTTCATGACGCCGCGGGCGAGATTTACCGGTATGGCGAATCCGATCCCCTGGGAGCCGCCGGAGCGGGAGAATATGGCGCTGTTTATCCCCACCAGGCGGCCGGCGGCGTCGATCAGCGCTCCTCCCGAGTTGCCCGGGTTGATGGCGGCGTCGGTCTGGATGAAGTTCTCGAAGGTGTTGAGTCCCAGGCGGTCGCGCCCGGTGGCGCTGACAATCCCCATGGTGACCGTCTGCCCCACGCCGAACGGGTTGCCGATGGCGAGCACCACATCACCCACCCTGAGCTGCCGGGCGCTGCCCAGGGAGATGCTGGGCAGATCCTTCAGCTGGATCCTGAGAACCGCCAGATCGGTCTCCGGGTCGGTGCCGACCACCGTGGCTGTGGCTCCGCGGCCGTCGTGCAGGGCCACCTGGATGGCATCCGCATCCCTGATTACATGGTTGTTGGTGAGAATGTAGCCGCGTGCGTCGATGATCACCCCCGAGCCCAGGCTGGTCTCCAGGCGCTGCCGCGGTACCCCGAGCCGGTTGCCGAACAGCCTGCGGAACAGGGGATCGTTCATGTAGGGATGGGGGTGCTCGGTGATCCGTTTCTGGCTGAAGATGTTGACCACGGCGGGAGCGGCGCTGGCCACCGCCTCGCTGTAGCTGGCCACGCCGGAGGCCGGCGGCGCGGCGGCGCGGGTTTCATCCGTTTCCGGGGCGGGGCGCAGCAGCATCACCGCAATCCCGGCAATTATGCCGACCACCGCCGTCTGGAGCACGAAGCCCGCCAGTTCTCGCCTGTTCATGCTTTATACTCTACTTCAAACGAACCTGGAGGGAAAAACGGTCATGGTACAACTGCGGGAGCTGGTGGAGTATGTGGACGGGCTGCTCGATTCGGCGTCGTTTCAGGATGGCTGCCCCAACGGGCTGCAGGTGGAGGGCAGGGCGGAGGTGCGGAGACTGGTGAGCGGGGTAAGCGCCTGCCAGGCCCTGCTGGAGCGCGCCGGGGAGCTGGAGGCGGATGCGCTGCTGGTGCACCACGGCTATTTCTGGAGAGGAGAGAGCCCGGTGATCACCGGGGTGAAGCGGGCCCGGATCGCGCGGCTGCTGCACTCCGGTATCAGCCTGCTGGCGTGGCATCTGCCGCTGGATGCCCATCCCGAGCTGGGCAACAACGCCCGGCTCGCCAGGGTCCTGGACCTGCGGCCGCAGGGGAGGTTTGGCGGCGAACCGCCGCTCGGCATGGTGGGGGTGCCGGACGCCCCGGTGAGCGCGCCGCGGTTCGCGCAGCACATCGCCGGCCGGCTGGGCAGGGAGCCGTTGCAGATCTGCGCGGGGCCCGAGCGTATCGCCAGGGTTGCCTGGTGCAGCGGCGCCGCCCACGGATATCTGGAGGAGGCGGCCGGGATGGGCGTGGATGCCTACATTACCGGCGAGGTGTCCGAGCCCGCCGTGCACGTTGCCAGGGAGTGCGGGATTCACCTTTTCGCCGCCGGACACCACGCCACCGAGCGCTACGGCGTCGAGGCGCTGGGCGGGCATCTGGCGCGGCGCTTCGGCCTGGAGCACAAGTTCGTCGATATTGACAATCCCGTATGAGCTCCGTATTATCCCCGCCTCTGCATGCGGCGCCCGCTTGGGGCGGGTGGCGCGGTGCCCGATTTGCGAGAGAGGTTGTTGCCATGAAGCCGGATATCCATCCAGCCTACGAAGAGATCACCGTGACCTGCAGCTGCGGCGAGTCGTTCCGCACCAGGTCCACCGCGGGGCGTGATCTGCACATCGACGTCTGCTCCGTCTGCCACCCCTTCTTCACCGGCAAGCAGAAGATCGTGGATACCGCCGGCCGGGTGGACAAGTTCCGCCAGAAGTACGGCATGAAATAGCCCTGCCCGTGAGATGTCGGGCCGGAAAGGAGGGCGTCCCCGGGGGCGCCCTTTTTTTGCGGCGCTTCTCCGCAGCGGGTGGGAACAGGGCGCGCCGCCGCCCGCCGGGGATGATTTGCCGGATTGTCGCGCGGGCGCATGATCCATGCGATCCCGTAACGAAGAGCCTTTTCCTGCGCCCGCGGAACCCGGCGGGTCGCGAGTGAATGTCCCACCCTGCCACGGAGAGCGGCGAGACCATTGCGGCCCTTGATCTGGGCTCCAACAGCTTCCATCTGATCGTCGCCCGGCTGCATGGAGGGGAGGTCAGGGTGGTGGATCGCCTGCGGGAGATGGTGCGCCTCGGGGGCGGTCTGGATGCGGAACGGCGTATCGTCCCGGAGGTGAAGCGGCGTGCCCTGGAGTGCCTGGGGCGCTTCGGGGAGCGGCTCTCGGGCCTGCCGGCGGAGCGGGTGCGCGCCGTCGGCACCAACACCCTGCGCAGCGTGCGTGACTCCGGGCCGCTCGTGGAGGAGATGGAGCAGGCGCTGGGGCACTCCATCTCGATAATCTCCGGTGTGGAGGAGGCGCGCCTCATCTATCTGGGAGTGGCGCACAGCCTGGCCTCGGACGGCAGGCGGCGCCTGGTGATGGATATCGGCGGCGGCAGCACCGAGCTGATCGTGGGGCAGGGGTTCGAGACCTACTACATGGAGAGCCTCTACATGGGTTGCGTCTCCATGACCCGCTCCCGGTTTGCCGACGGGAAGATCACCCGCAAGGCGGTCAGGCGCGCGCTGCTGGATGTGCGCATGGAGCTGGAGCCGGTGACCGCCAGATTTCGCAGGCTGGGCTGGGATCGGCCCATCGGGGCCTCCGGAACCATTCGGGCGGTGGAGCGGGTGGTGTGCGCCGCGGGATGGAGCCGGGAGGGGATCACGCTCGCCTCCCTGCGGCGTCTCAAGGAGAGACTGCTGGAGCTGGGGCGCAGCGACAGGCTGGATCGGCTTGCCGGGCTGGGTGGCGAGCGGGCGCCGGTATTTGCCGGAGGGGTGATGGTGCTGCTGGGCGGTTTCGAGGCGCTTGGCATCGACCGCATGGAGGTATCGGAAGGGGCGCTGCGGGAGGGGCTGCTGTACGATCTGGTGGGGCGGATCCGGGACGAGGATATCCGCGCCCGCAGCATCTCGGAGCTTGCCCGGCGCTACCATCTGGACCGGGAAC
>WFXP01000021.1 GCA_015490535.1 Gammaproteobacteria bacterium | reverse complement strand
CCTGGGCATGGAGCGGGAGCTGGACCTCTCCCTCCCGGCGGTGGGGGAGAAGGCGGAGACAACGGATCTGCTGGGCGAGATCGGGATCACACCGCTCCGCCCCCCTCTCGAGCCGCGCATCGATCGGGTGGTGGAGGGCGGTCCGGCGGCCAGGGCGGGGCTGCGGGGCGGTGATCTGGTGACGGAGGTGAATGACAGGGAGATCACCGACTGGAGCGAGCTGGTCCGGCTGATCCACGACAGCCCGGGCACGCCGCTGCGGCTGGTGGTGGAGCGTGCCGGAGAGAGCATAGCCCTGCAGGTGACCCCGGAGGCGGTGGCCACGGAAGGGGGGAAGGAGGGGCGTATCGGCGCCGTGGTTCTGCTGCCGCAGGGCCTGCCCCCCGAGTACCGCGCCGTACAGCAGTACTCCGTGGCGGGCGCAGTGGGCGCCGCGCTGCGCAAGAGCTGGGAGATGAGCGCCATGACGCTGCGCATGCTGGGCAAGATGCTGACCGGCCAGGCGTCGCTGGAGAACATCAGCGGCCCCATCACCATCGCCCAGTACGCCGGTTACAGCGCCGCCAGCGGCGTGACCCAGTTCATCGGCTTTCTGGCCATCATCAGTATCAGCCTCGGGGTGATAAACCTGCTCCCCATACCGCTGCTGGATGGGGGACATCTGCTCTACTACCTCATCGAACTGGTGAAGGGCAGTCCGCTCTCGGAGCAGGCGCAAGCGGTGGGGCAGCAGATCGGAATCGCGCTTCTGGTGTCGCTGATGACGCTGGCCTTTTATAACGATATAGTGCGGCTGCTAGAATAGACAGCTTTACCGGACGGAAGCCGAGAATGACAAGAGGGTGCCCAGTGAGGACGGTCGCATGTCTCGCGCTGCTTCTGCTCAGCAGCGTGGCGGCGGCGTTCGAACCGTTCGTGGTGCGTGACATCCGGGTAGAGGGGCTGCAGCGGATAACGGAGGGTACGGTTTACAGCTATCTGCCGCTTAAGGCGGGAGATCGCATGGATGAATCCCTGGCTGAGCAGGCGGTCCGGGAACTCTATAAAACCGGCTTCTTCAGCGATGTGCGGCTGGCGCAGCGCGGCGATGTACTGCTGGTAAAGGTTGCCGAGCGCCCCTCCGTAGCGAGCATCGAGATCTCGGGCAACAAGGAGATCACCACCGACGATATCAAGAAGAGCCTCAAGCAGATAGGCCTGGCCGAAGGTCTGGTGTTCAACCGCTCTACCCTGGAGAGGGTGGAACAGGAGCTGGTGCGCCAGTACTACAACAACGGCAAGTATGCGGTTCGGGTGGAGTCCCGGGTTACTCCCCTGGAGCGCAATCGGGTGGCCATTGCCATAGACATAGCCGAAGGTGAGGTGGCGAGGATCCGGGGCATCAACATCGTGGGCAACCGGGCCTTCACCGAGGAGCGGTTGCTGGACCAGTTCGAGCTGGGGCCGAGCGGACCGTTCTCCTTCCTCTCCAGCAGTGACAAGTACTCCAGGCAGCGGCTGGCGGGTGATCTGGAGACGTTGCGCTCCTACTATATGGACCGCGGTTACATCGATTTCAACATCACATCCACCCAGGTTTCCATCACCCCGGACCGGCGTGACGTATATATAACCATCAATGTCAGCGAGGGCGGCAAATTCACCATCGGCGGCATCGGGCTGGAGGGGGATCTGGTGCTGGACAGGCAGGAGCTGCGCAGGCTGATCCCCCTCAAGCGGGGCGACACCTTCTCGCGCAAGGAGGTGACGGCGGCCATCAACAGCATCACCGAACGGATCTCCAACGAGGGGTACGCATTTGCCAACGTAAACGCCATTCCGGAGTTCGACCGTGACGACCACAGGGTTTCGCTGCGGTTTTTCGTGGATCCCGGCAAACGGGTCTATGTGCGCCGCATCAACATCCACGGTAATGCCAAGACCCGCGATGACGTGATCCGCAGGGAGATGCGCCAGATGGAGGGAGGTCTGCTCTCCATCGAGAAACTGAACCTGTCGCGCAGGCGCCTGAACCGGCTGGGCTATTTCGGACAGGTGAACATCGAGACACCGGCGGTCCCCGGAACCCCGGATCAGGTGGATGTCAACGTGGGTGTAACGGAGCAGCCCTCGGGATCGTTCAGCGCCGGGATCGGGTACTCCCAGGCGCAGGGGGCGCTGGTCAACGCCAGTATCAACCAGAACAACTTTCTGGGTACCGGCACCTCCAACAGCCTCACCATTAACAACAGCAGGGTGAACACCATCTACAGCTTCTCCTACACCAATCCTTACTACACCAAGGACGGGGTCAGCAGGGGATTTCGCGCCTTCTACCGGGAGACCGACGCGGGCAACGCCAACGTGGCGCGCTATCTTACCGATGTCTACGGGGGGGGGATCAACTACGGTTTGCCCCTGGATGAGAACAACACCTTCCGTTTCGGCCTGGACTACGAGCACACCTATCTCAAGACTACCGACAGGACGCCGCAGGAGTTCCTGGACTTCATACGGGAGAATGGCGACAAGTACGACATCTTCAACGCCAGCCTCGGCTGGTTCTACGACTCCCGCAACCGCGGCCTGTTCCCCACCGAGGGGGTACGTAACCGTCTGAACCTGCAGGTGACCATCCCCGGCAGCACCCTGGATTACTACAAGGTGGAGCTGAACCACAAGCGTTACCTCCCGGTGGGGGAGAGGTCCACCGTTCTGCTGCGGGGAGAGGTGAACTACGGTGGCGGGATGGGAGATCTGAGCACCCCACCGCCCTATGAGTATTTCTACTCGGGCGGCAGCCAGTCGGTGCGCGGATTCCAGGCCAACTCGCTGGGGCCGCGCCCGGCCGGCGGTGATCCCGGTGACCGCTCCCTCGGCGGCACTTTCGAGACGGTGGCGGGGGTCGAGTATATCTTTCCGCCCACCGCCGAGAGCGAAAGCCTGCGCATGACCCTGTTCGCCGACGTGGGCAACGTGTTTGCCGGAATCGATGATTTCGATTCCGCAGAGCTGCGCTCCTCCTACGGGGTGGGGCTGATTTGGCTTACCCCGGTGGGGGTATTAAAATTGAGCTACGCAAAGCCCATATATTACGAACCAGGGGATGATCTCGATCCCGTTCAGTTCACCATTGGTATCGACTATTGACCATGGGGAGAGTGTTGTGGTGAGTACTGTGAAAAGCGTCTTGATGCTTTCCATCCTTCTGCTGAGTTCCGGCCTGCCGGTCCTGGCCGCGGCCGAGCTGAAAATCGGCGTGGTAAATACCACTCGCCTGCTGCAGGAGTCTCCCCAGGCCAGGGAGTCCCGCAAGAGTCTGGAGCGGGAGTTCTCCCCCCGTGAGAAAAAGCTGCGGGAGGATCAGAAGAGATTCAAGGAGAAGGAGGAGCAGCTGATGCGTGACAGCGCTGTCATGAGCGATGCCAAGCGGCGCAAGGCGGAGCGGGAACTGCTCGCCATGAAACGGGAGCTGCAGCGTTCGCAGGAGGAGTTTCGCGAGGATCTCAACATTCGCCAGAACGAGGAGCTGAACAAACTGCAGAAGGTTATCTCGCGCATAATCGACGAGCTCGCCAGGGAGAAGGGCTATGATCTGATCCTGGGGGAGAATGTCATCCATGCCGCCAAGCATATCGATATCACTCCCCAGATTCTCGAGCGCCTTGAGAGGGAGGCCGGTAAGTAGGGAGTGGTTCCCTGCGCTGGCACTCTGGATCGGGAAGTGGCGAACTTTACCCTGAGCGAGCTGGCCGAGATAGTGGGCGGCCAGGTATCCGGTGACGCAGACCTGACCATCGATGGAGTGGCCACCCTCTCCACAGCGGGGAGGAGCCATATCGGGTTTCTCTCCAACCCCGCCTATCGCAAGCAGCTGGCCAGTACCCGGGCTGGTGCTGTAATAGTGGAGCCACGGGAGCGGGAGCACTGCCCTACCAATGCCCTCCTGGTATCAGAGCCCTACAACGCCTACGCGCGGATCGCCGCGCTGTTTCAGGAGAAGCCCGCAGGGGAGCGGGGGATCCATCCGGCGGCTTGGGTCAGCGGCGATGCGTGGATCCATGAGAGCGCCTGGATCGGGCCCAACTGCTCCGTGGAGGCCGGGGTGCGCATCGAGGCCGGTTGTCACCTTGGCCCCGGTTGTTTTGTCGGCAGCGGATCCCTGTTGGGGGAGGGGACCAGGCTGGTGGGTAACGTCTCGATCTGCCACGGAGTGCGTATCGGCAGCCGCTGCCTCATCCACCCCGGCGCAGTGGTTGGCAGTGATGGATTCGGTTTCGCCAAGGAGCAGGAGGGGTGGCTCAAGGTTCCCCAGATGGGAGGAGTGGTGATTGGCGACGATGTGGAGATCGGTGCCAACACAACCATCGACAGAGGGGCCCTGGAGGATACCGTAATCGGCAATGGCGTGAAGCTGGACAACCAGATCCAGATCGCGCACAACGTACAGATCGGGGAGCATACCGTCATCGCGGGTTGCGCCGGGATCTCCGGCAGCACCCGGATCGGGAAGCGTTGCGCCATTGCCGGAGGGGTGGGGATTGCAGGCCATCTGGAGATCGCCGATGATGTGACCATCACCGCCATGTCGCTGGTAACCAGATCGATTGCCAGGTCCGGGGTCTACTCCTCCGGGATCCCGGCACAGGAGAACGGGATCTGGAATCGGCAGGTCGCCCGGTTACGGCGCCTGGAGAGGCTAGCGCAACGGGTCGGGAAACCGGAGTCAAACCACAGGCAGAAGGAGTAAACAGTTTGGAAAGCATGGACATATACCGGATCCTTGAACACCTTCCGCATCGCTACCCCTTTCTGCTGGTGGACAGGGTGCTGGAGGTAGAGCCCGGAAGGTATCTCAAGGGGATCAAGAACGTCTCCTACAACGAACCATATTTCACCGGCCATTTCCCCAACCGCGCCATAATGCCCGGGGTGCTTATCCTGGAGGCGCTGGCCCAGGCCACCGGGATCCTGGCGTTCGTGACAGCGCAGAGCCGTCCCGATGAGAAATCCAACTACCTGCTGGTGGGGATCGACAATGTCCGTTTCAAGCGCCAGGTTATTCCCGGTGACCAGCTGGTCCTGGAGGTGACGCACCAGAAGACCAAGCGCGGGATCTGGAAGTTTGACGGACGGGCCACGGTGGGTGGCAGGACAGTGGCGGGGGGCGAGATCCTGTGCGCGGAGGGGCGCGTGGAATGAGTATCGATCCCCGCGCCGTGGTGGATCCCGCAGCGCGGCTGGCGCCTGGAGTATGCGTGGGGGCCTACTCCATAATAGGTCCCGAGGTGGAGATCGGGGCGGGGACCCGGATCGGGTCCCATGTGGTGATCAAGGGGCCGACCGTCATCGGAGAGGAGAACCGCCTCTACCCCTTCTCATCCATAGGGGAGGATCCCCAGGACAAGAAGTATGAAGGGGGGTACAGCAGACTGGAGATCGGCAACCGCAACATAATCCGGGAATACTGCACCATCAACCGTGGCACCGGGCAGGGTGGTGGGGTGACCCGTATCGGGGATGACAACTGGCTCATGGCCTATGTGCACATAGCCCACGACTGTCTGATCGGCAACAACACCGTGTTTGCCAACAACGCCTCCCTGGCGGGACATGTACGGGTGGGGGACCATGCAGTGCTGGGTGGGTTTACCCTGGTGCACCAGTTCTGCTCCATAGGTGCCCATGCGTTCAGCGGCATGGGCAGCGCCCTGAGCAAGGATCTGCCGCCCTTTGTAACCGCCAGCGGGAATCCCGCCACGCCACGGGGTCTGAACAGCAAGGGGCTCAGGCGACGCGGCTTCGGAGCGGATACCATTCAGGTGCTGAAGCGTGCCTACCGGATCCTGTTTCGCTCCGGCCTCTCCCTGGAGGCGGCCATCCGGGAACTCACCCCCTTGGGCGACGAGCATGACGAGGTGGCCCTCCTGATCCGTTTTCTGAAGAGCTCCAGGCGCAGCATTCTGCGCTGATACGGATACTCCACCCGGTCTCCGATGCGCAAGTCCAGACCCGGACAGCGACGATCCGGCGCGGCGGTCGTGCTCCCGGGTGGAGCGTTCGGGCTAACGCATCTCGATGGTGCCGTTCGCCGCCAGTATGCTGCTTACCAGGATAAATTCCGATATGTTGCGTGCGGTAACCGAGGCGGAGTAGTTTGCTATCTTGACATACCCCTCCTCCCGCTTGATGGCTCCGTAACCGCGTAGCATCCCGGCGAGAATGTGGCTGCCATCCTGGCAGCCGATCAGGCCGCCACCGGAGTCGCCCGAGTCTATCTCGGCACTGGTGTGCAGGGTGGAGCCGTCATCCCGCTCCACCACCCCCGGGGTCACGGTAAGCTCTCCTGCGCGGGGGTAGCCCGCCGCCCACACCCGGTCATTGATCTGCATATCCCTGGTTGCTATCCGGAGCGGGGGTAGCCCGCCGGTGGGAGCCTCCAGGAGCGCAAGGTCATTTTCCTCATCAATCAAAACCATACGCGCCTCTTTGAATGTTCCATCGTATCCGATATAGACGGTCCTGGCCTCGCTCAGGACATGGGCGGCGGTGAGCACCCTGTTGGACGCTATCACCACTCCGCTGCCGGTGCTGCCGTCGTCCCCTGCAATGCGCACTATGGAGCTGAGAACGGAGCTGTCAGGTGTGGTGCACTGCTGCGCTGCGTACCCGGTACTCCAGCCCCAGCTGCCGAGCAGCAGTATCAGAACATGTAAGGTGGTTCTCATCGGCTTCCCCTCTCCCCCGTGAAGGTGTGTCGTGCTGGCGAGATCTGAGTCGCTCGAACGCCCCCGGTGTTATCTTTTTTGGTGGAGCGAACGGTGAAGCGCCATCGGTTGTTTGTAACATATATCGGCTGTTACGGTGACTGGCTTGAGTCACAAAAGAGCCCTTTTCCCGCCTGAAGCGGGTGAGGGGACGCTCCCTCCTCCGCCTGGAGGAGAGCTTTTAGGGATTGATTACAGTGGTTTGTCGGGGAGTGTTTGGCAGATGGTTTAGGTATTCGGGCTAGCCGGTCTCGATGGGCGTATCGGGATCGTTGCCCCATTCGGACCAGGCACCGGCGTACCCCTTGACCGAGGGGTAGCCGAGCGCCTTGAGGGCAACGTAGACCAGCGACGAGCGGTGGTGGGTCTGGCAATAGACCACCACGCTCTTGTCCGGTGTAATGCCGAGCGGTTCCAGCATGGCGCGCAGCTCGGCCTCCGGCTTGAGGCGCATACTACGCTCCGGGTCCATCAGCCGGGTCCACTCCAGGTTTACCGCTCCCGGGATGTGGCCCCCCCGCGCGGCCCGCAGGTCCTCCCCGCGGAACTCGGCGGGGGAGCGGGTATCCAGCAGCGCCATGCCGGGATCCTCCAGCGACTCCAGCAACTCCTGTCTGGTTATCAGCTGCTCGCTGCCCAGTCTGGCCATGTAGTCTCCGGGTGGCGGGCTTGCCCGCTCGCTGCTGAGCGGCCGGTTCTCGGCCTGCCAGGCGCACATGCCCCCGTTGAGCAGGGAGCGGTTGCGGTGTCCCAGCAGGTCCAGGGTCCAGAGCAGGCGGCCCGCCTTGCCGCCCCCTTCGTCGTCACAGGCCACCACCGCGGTGTCGTTGCTCATGCCGATGTCGGACAGCACCTCTTCAAGGCGCATGGCGGACGGCACCAGCCCCATCACCGGCCTGCGGTTGGCGAGGATGCTGGCGCACTCCAGATGTACCGCTCCCGGGATGTGGTGCTCCAGGTAGCTGCTCTTGCGCGACATATCCACCACCAGCAGATTGTCTTCGCCAAGCAGCTGCTCGAGCTGCTCCGGTTCCATGATGAGTGGGAGTTGCTGTGACATACGATTCGGTTTCCTGCCTGTGGTTCCGCTATTCGGCTCTTCACCGAATCGCGCGGGTAAAATGGAAAATCACCGCGTAGCGGCTTCGTCCTTGACAGGCGGAATGCACGCCACATACTCGGTAGCCAGAAGGGGATTGGGGCTGTCTGGCTGGAGACCACCGGAGTATCCACTACCTGCGCGAATTGCAAGTGATCCGGCTAATTCCAAAGTGTCCCCAATCCCCTTATGCCGACCATCTTCCGGCGTGCATTCCGCCTGTCAAGGATGATTTGCCATTTTACCCACACGATTCGGCGAAGACCCCCTATTCTACACCGCTGCGTCCGGGGAGTGCAGCCTCCCGGACAATCTGGATACTCCCGACTCGACCGCCGCACTGGCCACCGCGTCCGGGACCAGCTCTATCAGTCGCGGATCGAATGGGGTCGGGATGATGTACTCCTTCCCGAACTCCAGCGGCCGCCCGCCGTAGATCTCCCGCACCTCTGGAGGTACCGGCCGTTGCGCCAGATCGGCCAGGGCGTGGACCGCCGCCATGTTCATGGCGTCATTGATACAGCGCGCCCGCACATCCAGCGCCCCGCGGAATATGAACGGGAAGCCCAGTACGTTGTTCACCTGGTTCGGGTAGTCCGAGCGTCCCGTGGCAATGATCAGATCCCTGCGCGCCATTCTGGCCTGGGCCGGATGGATCTCCGGATCGGGATTGGAGAGGGCGAACAGGATGGGGCGGTCGGCCATGGAGCGCACCATCTCCGGGCTGATCAGGCCGGGGCCGGAGACGCCGATGAGCACGTCCGCCCCCCGCATGGCCTCCTGCAGGGTACGCTCGTTGGTGGTGACGGCGAACTCCCGCTTGTACTCGTTCAGATCCTCCCGCTGCGAGTGGATTACTCCATGCCGGTCAATCAGCCGGATGTTGTCCCGCTGCAGTCCCAACCTGCACAGCAGCCGCATGGAGGCGATCCCGGCCGCCCCCGCTCCCAGGCAGACCAGCTTCACCTCTTCCAGGCGCTTCTCCTGCAACTGGAGCGCGTTGAGCAGGCCGGCGGCTATGATGACCGCCGTGCCGTGCTGATCGTCATGGAATACCGGAATCTGCAGCCGCTGCCGCAGCTCCCGTTCGACGGCGAAGCAGTGGGGCGCGGCGATGTCCTCCAGGTTTATGCCTCCGAAAGTGGGGGAGATGGCCTGCACCGTCCGGACGAACTCCTCGGGACTGGCGGCTTGCACCTCGATGTCGAACACATCGATGCCGGCGAAGCGCTTGAACAGCACCGCCTTTCCCTCCATCACCGGCTTGGCCGCCAGCGGACCGGTTTTCCCCAGTCCGAGAACGGCGCTGCCGTCGGTGACCACCGCCACCAGATTGCCCTTGCCGGTATAGCGCCAGGCGTTGGCGGGATCCGCCACGATCTCGCGCACCGGCTCGGCCACCCCCGGAGTGTAGGCCAGCGATAGCTCCCGCTGGGAGTCGCACGGTTTGCTTATGCGGGTGGCGATCTTCCCCGGGGCGGGAAGCGCGTGGTAGTCCAGGGCTGCCTGTTTCGATTCTGACATTGATTGCGGTTCCGGAGATTCGGGTCTCGGGGCGTCATTCTAACCCGAATATCTCATCCGGTCGCCAGAATCCCCGCGCAGGCTGTGTTTCCGGCCTGAAGCGGCCGCAGTTTCCGGGGTAATTACCGCCTTGTTTCAAATCCCGGCCATATGGTAAGGTACACGCCCTGAAACGACAGGCGCGTAGCTCAGCTGGTTAGAGCACCACCTTGACATGGTGGGGGTCGTTGGTTCGAGTCCAATCGCGCCTACCACTACCGGCTACCGGAACGAGCACCGGCAGAATCTCTGGCGGTGCTTTTTGTTTGTTGCCGAGTGACCTCTAGTCTTTCAAGGTAATAAATCAGGAAGGTCTTCCTCAAATCGTGTGGGTAAAATGGTAAATCATCCTTGACAGGCGGAATGCACGCCGGAAGATGGTCGGCAGAAGGGGATTGGGGCGACTTTGGGATAGCCGGACCAGTTGCAATCGGCGCAGGTGGTGGATATCCGCCACTCCCCGGCCAGACGGCCCCAATCCCCTTCTGGCTATCGATTATGTGGCGTGCATTCCGCCTGTCAAGGACGGAGCCGCTACGCGGTGATTTACCATTTTACCCACACGATTTGAGGAAGACCTTGAAAGAGCACTGTCACCACTGGAGGATAGCAGCATGCCCGCGATCGTGCTCCCCGATGGCTCTCAACGCCGGTACGATTATCCCGTCACCGTCGCCCAGGTGGCTGCCGACATCGGCCCCGGCCTGGCCCGGGCGGCCCTGGCAGGCAAGGTGAACGGCCGGCTGGT
>WFXP01000020.1 GCA_015490535.1 Gammaproteobacteria bacterium | reverse complement strand
TGCCGGTGCTGACCGACGTCCACGAGGACACCCCCCTGGACGAGGTGGCGGCGGTGGTGGATGTGCTGCAGACCCCCGCCTTTCTCGTGAGGCAGACCAACTTCATCCGCAACGTGGCGCGCCAGGGCAGGCCGGTCAACATCAAGAAGGGGCAGTTTCTGGCCCCCTGGGAGATGGGCAGCGTGGTGGAGAAGGCCAGATCCACCGGCAACCGGCAGATCATGGTGTGTGAGCGTGGCGTCAGCTTCGGTTACAATACGCTGATCTCCGACATGCGGGGGCTGGCCATCATGCGCGATACCGGCTGCCCGGTGGTGTTCGACGCCACCCACTCGGTGCAGCAGCCGGGAGGGCTGGGGGACAGCTCCGGCGGGCAACGGGAGTTCGTGCCGCTGCTGGCGCGGGCGGCGGTGGCCGCGGGGATATCGGGGCTGTTCATGGAGACCCACCCCAGTCCGGACGAGGCCCCGAGCGACGGTCCCAACATGTGGCCGCTCGCCCTCATGGAGGAGCTGCTGGAGACGCTCAAGCTGCTGGATGAGACGGTCAAGTCCCGGCCCTTTCCGGAGTCCGGCTCCTGAACCGGATCCGGCGGTATCCATCTTCCATGAATTTCTGACAGTAACCATTTTACAAGGAGCTCTGTAGTTTCAATGTCCGATACCACCATTTCCGAGATCGAAGCCCGCGAGATCCTGGACTCGCGCGGCAACCCCACCGTGGAGGCGGATGTGCATCTGGCCTGTGGCGTCGTGGGGCGGGCCGCGGTGCCCTCCGGCGCCTCCACCGGTGCGCGCGAGGCCATCGAGCTGCGTGACGGGGATCCCGGCCGCTACCAGGGCAAGGGGGTGCTCAAGGCGGTCTCCCACGTTACCGGGGAGATCCGCGACGCCCTGCTGGGCAAGGATGCGGCGCGGCAGGAGCAGCTCGACAGGCTTATGATCGACCTGGACGGCACCGACAACAAGAGCCGCCTGGGTGCCAACGCGCTGCTGGCGGTCTCCATGGCTGCCGCCCACGCCGCGGCGCGGGCGCAGGGGCTGCCGCTGTATCGCTATCTGGGCGGAGCGGATGCCTGCCGCATGCCGGTGCCGATGATGAATATCATCAACGGTGGGGCGCACGCCGACAACAGCGTCGATCTGCAGGAGTTCATGATCATGCCGCTGGGTGCTCCCTCCCTGACCGAGGCGGTGCGCTACGGGGCCGAGGTGTTCCATGCCCTGAAGAGGGTGCTGCACTCCCGGAACCTGAATACCGCGGTGGGGGACGAGGGCGGCTTTGCCCCCGACCTGCCCTCCAATGAAGCGGCCATCGAGGTGATTCTGGAGGCCATCGAGCGGGCCGGGTACCGCGCGGGCAAGGAGATATTCATCGCCATAGATGCCGCCAGCTCCGAGTTTTACCGGGACGGCAGATATGTGCTGGAGTCGGAGGGGCTCAGCCTGACCGCCGGGCAGTTCGCCGACTACCTGGCCGGCTGGGTGGAGAGATACCCCATAATCAGCATCGAGGACGGCATGGCGGAGGACGACTGGGACGGCTGGCAAATCCTCACCCAGCGTCTCGGCGGCAAGGTGCAGCTTGTGGGCGACGACCTGTTCGTTACCAACACCGCCATACTTGGCCAGGGGATCGAGCGGGGGATCGCCAACTCCATCCTCATCAAGGTCAACCAGATCGGGACCCTGACCGAGACCCTGGAGGCCATGAGGATGGCCAGGGATTCCGGCTATACCGCGGTGGTCTCCCACCGCTCCGGCGAGACGGAGGACACCACCATCGCCGATCTGGCGGTGGCTACCGGCGCGGGCCAGATCAAGACCGGCTCCCTGTCGCGCTCCGACCGGGTGGCCAAGTACAACCAGCTGATCCGTATCGAGGCCGAGCTGGGAGAGAGGGCCGTCTGGCCGGGCCGGGATGCCTTCTACAATCTCACCAGATGAGATTCCGCCTCACGCCGCCGGGATGAGAGTGACCATCGCCATCCTGGTGCTGTTGCTGCTGGTGCTGCAGTATCGTCTCTGGATGGGCGACAGCAGCGTGCGTGAGGTGTGGCGTCTGCAGCAGGCGGTGGAGCAGCAGCGGCAGGAGAACCAGCGGCTGCGGGCGCGCAACCAGGTCCTGGAGGCGGAGGTGAACGACCTCAAGCAGGGCGTGGACGCCATCGAGGAGCGTGCCCGGAGTGAGCTGGGAATGATAAAGAAGGATGAAACCTTCTACCAGGTAATCGAGTAGTTGCAGGAGAACAGGATGAGATCGACGGTTTTGGTTGTTTTGGGTCTGGTGATGGCCGGTTGCGCGGGCAAGGAGACATACTCTCCGGCGGCGGGGGCCACGGGTGAAGATATGTTCCGGGAGGCGTGCGCCGAGTGCCACGAGCCGAAGGAGCATGGCAGCTATTTCGAGCTGGACAAAGAGGAGGCAACCGCCACCGCGGTCGCAGAGAAGATCAGCAAGGGCGGGTTCATGATGCCCGCGTTCCCCAATATCGGATCCGCGGAGTTGAAACGCCTGAGCGATTATGTGCTCGATATAAGCAAAATCGAGTAACCAACCTGTTCGTGGCGCCGTCCCGGAACCGGGTGCTGCTTGCCCCGCGGAGCCGATCCCCCTACAATCGACCACCTGCTTCAGGTGCCCGGCGGGCGTGAGTCCGGCGGGTTAAACGGGAAGCCGGTGCGTCCTGGCGGGAGCCGGGACAAGGCCGGCACTGCCCCCGCAACGGTAGGCGAGTCAGGGATGGGTCGAAAGGCCACTGCGCTTCGGCGCGGGAAGGCGATCCATTCGATGCCGCGGCATCGCTCGCGAGTCCGGATACCGGCCTGCAGCAAGAGCCCGGGCATCGCGGAGGGCGGTGCCGCGCTACGGCTGGCTGTCCCGGTCGCCGCTTGCGCCGTACCCTCACCTCCGGTCATGCCCGTAACCACACGCTTGCGTACGGGGAGTGCGCCGGAGGAGAGAAAACAGTGAAGGGACTAAAGGGTACCTGCCTGGCTGCCGCCATGCTGCCAGCCGTTCAAGCCGTTGCCGGCCCCGCCGGTCATGGCGTCGTCGGAGAATTCGAGCCCATCGTGGTGACCGCAGCCCGTACCGCCGAGACGGCGGACGAGGCGCTGGCGTCGGTGACCGTCATCAATCGCCAGGATATTGAACGTCTGCAGGTGCAGTCGGTTCAGGATCTGCTGCGCGGTGTTCCTGGTATCGACATGGTGAACCAGGGGGGTGAGGGGAAGCTCACCTCCATGTTCCTGCGCGGTACCGAGTCGGACCATCTGCTGGTGCTGGTGGACGGCGTGAAGATAGCGGGTGTAACCACCGGCATGGCGCCGTTCCAGCACATTCCCGTGGAGCAGGTGGAACGCATCGAGATCGTGCGCGGGCCGCGCTCCAGCCTGTATGGCGCGGAGGCCATCGGAGGGGTGATCCAGATCTTCACCCGCAAGGGGGGTGGGGGGCTTCGTCCCACGTTCAGCATCGGCGCCGGCAGCTACCAGAGCTATAC
>WFXP01000019.1 GCA_015490535.1 Gammaproteobacteria bacterium | reverse complement strand
CTTCGAGGACGAGGCGATCCAGGTGAATCCCACCGCGGTGCGTATCCCCGTATTCTACGGTCACTCCGAGGCGGTGCACATCGAGACGCGGGAGAAGATCACCGCCGCACGCGCGCGGGAGCTGCTCTCCGGCGCGCCGGGGGTGGTGGTGATGGATGGGCGGAAGCCGGGGGGGTATCCCACCGCGGTTACCGAGGCGGCCAACCACGATCCGGTCTATGTGGGCCGTATCCGTGAGGACATCTCCCACCCGCGCGGACTCGATTTGTGGGTTGTAGCTGACAATGTACGTAAAGGAGCCGCGCTAAACAGTATTCAAATAGCGGAAATGTTGGCCGATGGGCATTTGTAGGTTATATTAATGACCATATTTACACAATCGCGAATTGCTGATATGAAAATAGGCCACCTCTGTCTCGAGAAGGGGGTTACTGTGAAAAGGGTAACTCGACTACTGTTTGTGCTGATCTCCGTGGCGGCGCCCGTCTGGGCATATGCCCTGGGTTTGGGTGAAATCAAGCTGCGCTCGGCGCTTGAGGAGCCGTTTGATGCCGAGATCGAGCTCAGCTCCGCCAGCAGCTCGGTGCTCAAGAGCCTGCGGGTGGGGCTTGCGGATCCGGAGGATTTCACCCGGGTCGGGATCAAGCCTGTGCCGGCCGTCAAACTGCTCAGGTTCGAGGTTATCGAAAAGCCCGGGGGTGGCGCAGCCATTCGTATCACCACCCGGGAGCCTATCCATGACCCCTATCTGAACTTCCTGGTGGAGGCCAACTGGGGCCGCGGCCGCGCCCTGCGGGAGTACACCGTATTGCTGGATCCCCCGGAGCTTGCGGGCGAGGATGCGCCTGTCATCGAGGCTCCGGTGGTGGCCACCCAGCCCGGGCAGGCCGCCGTGCCGGAAGGGGCGATCGATGAGACCGCCCTGGAACCCGAACCGCCCCCGCTGGAGGATGACGGGCTGCTCGAACCCGAACCGGGATTCGTCGAGGTGGAGCCGGTTCCCGATGTCGCCGGAGCAGGTGCGGTGGAGCCGGAGCTGCCGCCGGTGGATGACGAGGGACTGATCGAGCCTGAAATCATAGAGCCGGAACCGCTTACGGATGTGGCGGAGGCGGAAGAGCTTGCCCCGGTGGATGACGAGGGATTGCTGGAGGGTGTTGCTGCCGCGGACACCGCGGAAGCGGTGGACGCCCCGTCGGCTGCAACGGAGCCGGCGCTTGCGGAAGGGGAGCCCGGTGGGCAGGCAGGGCTGGATCTGGATGATGTGGCGGTCGTCGCTGAACCGGCCGCAGCCCCGCTGAGCTATACCGTGAAGCGCGGGGATACCCTGTGGTCCATTGCCGAACAGATGCGCGGCGACAGATCGGTCAGCATCTACCAGATGATGATGGCACTGTTCTACAACAACCGGCATGCCTTCCTGCGGGATAACGTAAACAACCTCATGGCGGGTACCGTGCTGCGGATCGAGGATGAGGGGGAGTTGACCGCCGTAAGCAGTGCCGCCGCCAGGAGCGAGTTCTGGGAGCAGCATCGGGCGTGGCAGGCATACAAGCAGATGCTGGCGGAGAGTGTGGTCACCCAGACCGATACCCTGCCGGAGGCCGGTCCCGAGGTGGCTCTCAGCGAGGAGACCTACAGTGCGGAGGAGGTGGCCCATCTGCCCGAGGCGTCCAAGGTGGCGCAGGCCGGGGAAGGGGGCGGTGCCCAGCTGAAGCTGGTAAGTCCGGAGGAGATGGCCCCCACCGCTCCGGCTTCCGAGGGTGAGGCCGCCGCCGGCGCCGCTGCGGAAGGGGAGCCAACCTCCGCCAACCTGGCCCAGTTGCAGAAGATGCGCGAGGAGGTACTGGCGGAGATTGAGTCCAGCGAGGAGGGTACCGAGCAGAACCAGGCTTTGCGTGAAAAGCTGGCTGCCCTGGAGGAGCAGATCGCCAGCCTGCAGCGGGTGGTTTCCGTGAAGGACACGGAGCTCGCCGCCATGCAGCAGCAGGCGGCCCAGCAGCAGGTGCGGGAGCCCGTGGTTCAGGTGGAAACGGAGATTCCGCCGGAGGAGGAGGCCGGCCTGATAGCGAGGCTCAACCGCAGTCCGCAGTTGATGGGAATCCTGGGAGGAGCCGTTCTGCTGCTTCTGGCGTGGCTGTGGCTCATGTTCCGGCGGCGCAGGGAGAGGGGTGCCCCAGAGGGGGCGTCCGCTGCTCCCGCAGAGGAGTTCGTGGACGAGGAGGATACCACTGCGGCGTTTTATGCGGAACAGGATGCGGAAGACGATGTCATGGAGCGGGTCGACGCGCTGGTGGAGCAGGGGAATCATACTGCCGCCGTGGAGCTGCTGAACGATGCTATCCAGAGGGAGCCGGAAAACGAGGACTACCGCTACCGTCTGCTGGAGATCCTCTACGAGATGAAGAACAGGGACGCCTTTGCCCACCAGGCGGAAGAGCTTTACGGCTTGAGCGGGGGACGGGATTCGGCGCGATGGAGCAAGGTGGTGGCCATGGGTGCGGCGTTGCTGCCCGCCCATGCCCTGTTTAGCGCCGCGAACCCCGATACCGCTGAAGCCGCCTCCGAAGTGGAGGAGTTTCTTTCCGAGGTGGAAGACGAGGCCGCCGGCGAGTGGGATGACATGGATCTGGATGGCGAGTTGCAAGAGCTGGAGGACTCGAAGCAGGAGGCGGAAGAGGAGGCCGACAAGATCATCGGCGAGGTCCTGGGCGAGGATGGGGCCGGCGCCGGTGAGGACACCTCCGGCGCAGGGCAGCAGGAGCAGGATTCCGGCTGGGATACCGCAGAGTTTGAGATGGAGGATGAGGAGCTCCCCGATACCTTCGCTCTGGAAGAGGAGTTGCTGGAGGAGGCCCCGGATCAGGCCGGTGACGATGATGCCGGCATAGATTTTGAGCTGCGGGATGCGGGCGGCGCAGCCGCCGGGACCGCGGTGGAGGACGGGGCTGGATCCGAGGCTGCGGAGACCATCGGGGGAGATGTTCTGGAGTTTACGCGGCACACCGACGAGGAGAGGACCGGCCAAGGGAAGGAGCATCGTCCGCCGGAGCCGTCCAGCGAGGGGGAGCCGTCTGCGGAGGAGAGCCTGCTGCAGGCTGAAACCGAGCCGGAGGAAGCTGACGCCGATATCGAGGAGGAGTTTGAGCTCGTCGATGAGCAGCCGGACGGAGATGGCGGCAAAGATGCCACGTTCCCCTCTTTCAGCGAGTATGACGCCATGGCGGAACAGGAGGATCTGCTCGATGAGGTGGATGAGATCGGCACCAAGCTGGATCTGGCCAGGGCATATATTGACATGGGTGACTCCGAGGCTGCACAGAGCATGCTGGACGAGGTGAAGCAGGACGGCGACGACGCGCAGAAGCGGGAGGCGGACGAGCTGCTCAAGCAGCTGAATGGCTGAGCCCCCGCGTTCCCGATGGTAGCGGTTGGCGGGCGGGTGGCGCCGGGGTCGCCGTCGGGGGCGCGCAATGCATCCTGTCATCAAGGTTTGCAGCTTTCTTGTGGTGGCGTTGTTTCTCACCCGCGCCGGAGCGGCAGGGGTCGGGGCCACGCTTGCCGGGTTGCTGGCGATGCGGGCGGCCGGTGTGGGGTTCGATCTGGCGGGGATCCGGACGATGCTGCGCCGCATGCGCTGGCTGCTGTTCTCGGTTCTGGTAATCTACCTCTGGTTTACCCCCGGTATCCCGCTGATTCCACCGCTGGGGCACTACTCTCCCACCGAACAGGGCATGCTCACGGGTCTGCTGCGCGTGGTGACGCTGGCGCTCATCGCGGTGCTGGTGGTGCTGCTGCAGAGCATGAGCCGCAGCGAACTGATTGGCGCCATCCATTGGCTGGCCTCTCCCCTGCGTCACCTGGGGCTGGACAGCTCCCGCATGGCGTTGCGCATAACCCTGATTTTGGAGTGCGTGGATGAGATCCAGCCCCTGCTACGGCAGCAGATGGAGGGGCTCTCCCGGAGCGGTGACAGGTTGGCGCGTACCGGGCGCGCTCTGGCCCTCCTGTTTCAAGCGGTGATTGAGCGGGCCGAGGGCATGCAGCAGCGGCGTGTCCACGTGACGGCGCTGCATGCTCCCCCCCGGCGGCAGTGGTTGTATCCTTTCGCGCTGCTTCTGCTGTTCGGCATCCTGTTACGCTGAACCGGTGTCAGGGAGGGCAGCGTGCGTCTCGCCATGGGGGTGGAGTATGACGGCAGCCGCTTCTCCGGATGGCAGATCCAGAGGAATCGTCGAACCATCCAGGGGGTTGTGCAGCAGGCGCTGTCCGCGGTAGCCGATCACCCGGTGCAGGTGGTGTGTGCCGGAAGAACCGACACCGGGGTACATGCCACAGGGCAGGTGATCCATTTCGATACCCAGGCGCAGCGCAGCGCGCGCTCCTGGGTGTTTGGGGCCAATGCCAATCTGCCAAAGGATGTGGTGGTCCTGTGGCTCAGAAAGGTGGATGGCTCTTTTCACGCCCGTTTTTCGGCCCGGCGGCGGTGGTATCGCTACATCATCTTCAATCGCGCCGTGCGTCCCACCTTTCTGGCGGGACGCACCTCCTGGGAGTACCGTCCGCTTGACGAGGAGCTCATGAACCGGGGGGCACGCCATCTCCTCGGTGAACATGATTTCAGCGCCTATCGGGCGGTGGCATGCCAGGCGCAAAGCCCCTTGCGCCGCATCTATCGTCTGGAGGTCACCAGGGCGGGTGAGCTGCTCTATCTGGATGTGGAGGCGAACGCCTTCCTGCATCACATGGTGCGCAACATAGCGGGGGTGTTGATGGCCATAGGCGTCGGCGAGAGGCCGCCCGAATGGGCGCGGGAGGTGCTGGAGAGCCGGGACCGCCGGCTGGGGGGGGTGACCGCCCCCCCGCAGGGTCTCTATCTGGCCGGGGTCAGCTATCCGCCAAGGTACGATATCCCGGCCTCCCGCCTGCCGCGCTGATTCGGTTGCATGAGCGCTCGGCAGCCACTCGCCATCCTGCTCATGGGGCCGACCGCCTCGGGCAAGAGCGAACTGGCGCTGCGGCTGGCACAGGAGCTGCCGTGCGAGATTGTCAGCGTCGATTCGGCGATGGTGTACCGGGGGCTGGATATAGGGACCGCAAAGCCCGATCCGGAAACACTGCGGCGCGTTCCGCACCGGTTGATCGACATTCGCGATCCGGCGCAACCCTATTCCGTGGCGCAGTTTCGGGATGACGCCCTGTTCTGGATGGAAAGGATAAGCGCAGCCGGCCGGGTTCCCCTGCTGGTGGGTGGAACCATGCTCTATTTCAACGCCCTGCAGCGCGGAATCTCGGAGCTTCCGCCCGCCGATCCCCGGGTGCGCGCGCAGCTGGAAGCGCAGGCCGCAAGGAGCGGCTGGGCCGCCCTGCATGCGCATCTGGCAGAGGTGGACCCCGTCTCCGCGGCGCGTATTCATCCCAATGATCCCCAGCGCATCCAGCGCGCCCTGGAGGTCTATCGGCTGACCGGGCGCAGCATGAGTGAACACCACCTGACGCAGCGGACGGAGCCCCCGCCCTACAGGCTGCTCAAGGTGGGGGTCATGCCCTCCAGCAGAGAGGAGTTGCACCGGCGTATCGAGCGCCGGTTCCAAGTGATGCTGGAGCTCGGGCTCCTTGAGGAGGTGAGGGGATTGCGGCGGCGCGGTGACCTGGGTACAGAACTTCCCGCCATGCGTGCTGTCGGATATCGACAGGTATGGTCCTATCTGGAGGGAGAGTGCAGCCACGCGGATATGGTGCACAATGCGCTGGCAGCGACGCGCAGGTTTGCACGGCGCCAGCTCACCTGGCTGCGGGCGGAGCCGGGGATCAGCTGGTTCGAGGGCGATGCCGCCAGTCTCTATCCGCGTCTGCTGCGCTTTCTCGCAAAGAGCGGCGTAGGTAGCGGGTGAGTATGTTATACTGTAGACCAGACAGGGACAGTCGAAGCGCCCGGGCGTCCGTAGAAGGCGGTTCCGGGGGCATATTGGTAGTGGCAGGGGAGGTGGTGTCTCGCCTCTCTTATTGTGAGTGTGTCTCCGGGGATGGCTGGTTTCCGGAGGTTGGTGAACACGATAACAAACAATAAGGAGTAGTGGCATGGCTAAAGGCCAAGCATTGCAAGATCCTTACTTGAACGCCCTGCGCAAGGAGCGGGTACCGGTCTCCATATATCTGGTGAACGGCATCAAGCTCCAGGGCCAGATCGAGTCTTTCGATCAATTTGTGGTACTGCTGAAGAACACCGTGAACCAGATGGTGTACAAGCATGCCATATCTACCGTGGTTCCGGCGCGCAACATTCGCCTGCCTGTTGCATCCTCTGAAGACGGGAGTTTGGCGCCTGGCAACTCCTGAGGCGGCGTCGCTTGTTTGAACGTCCGGAGGGAGGGGAGCGGGCGGTCCTGGTTCACCTCGAGTTTCCCGACGACGAGCAGCGCGAGGCTCTTGCCGAGTTCCGGGAGCTGGTGGCGGCCTCCGGAGCGCGGCCGGTGGAGGTGATAACCGGCGGTCGCCGGGCTCCCGATCCCAGATATTTCATCGGCAGCGGCAAGGCGGAGCAGATTCGGCGCCTGATTGCAGGGGATGGTCGGGTGGACCTGGTACTGTTCAACCACGCCCTGTCACCGGCGCAGGAGCGCAACCTGGAGCGGCTGTTTCAGTGCCGGGTGCTGGACCGTACCGGGCTCATTCTGGACATATTTGCGCAGCGGGCCCGCAGCCACGAGGGCAAGCTGCAGGTGGAGCTGGCCCAGCTGCGCCATATATCCACCCGCCTGGTGCGGGGTTGGACCCACCTGGAGCGGCAGAAGGGCGGTATCGGCCTGCGTGGCCCCGGTGAGACCCAGCTGGAGACCGATCGGCGCCTGCTGGCGGAGCGCATCAAGTATCTCAGGCGGCGGCTGGAGAAGGTCAGGCATCAGCGGGAGCAGGGACGCCGTTCGCGCCGTCGCGCCGAGGTTGCCACCGTCTCCCTGGTGGGATATACCAATGTCGGCAAGTCCAGCCTGTTCAACCGGCTCACCCGGGCCAGGGTGTATGCGGCCGATCAGCTGTTCGCCACCCTGGACCCCACCCTGAGGAGACTCGAGCTGGGAAACGGCTGCTCCGCGGTGCTGGCGGATACCGTCGGTTTCATCCGCCATCTTCCCCACCATCTGGTGGCCGCATTTCGGTCCACCCTGCAGGAGAGCCGTGATGCGCAGCTGCTTCTGCATGTGGTGGATGCCGGTGATCCGCTGCGCCACGAGAAAATGGAGCAGGTCAACAGGGTGTTGAAGGAGATCGGGGCGGAGCGGGTGCCCCAGATAGAGGTTTATAATAAAATCGATTTGCTGGATAATGTGGCGCCGCGTGTCGAATGTGACCGGCACGGGAGGACGCGGCGCATATGGTTGTCGGCGCTCAGCGGCGAGGGTGTGGAGCTGGTGCGCGGCGCGCTGGAGCAGTGGCTTGGCAGCGGGCGGCGCCGGCTCGGTCTCAGGCTGCCGCCTGCGCAAGGTCGCCTGCGTGCGCTGCTCCACCAGTGGGGAGTGGTGGTGGAGGAGCAGGTTGAGAGAAGCGGAGGGTGGGCGCTGGTTGTCCTGGTGGATGACAGACAGAGGGAGCTCTTGCGGCGCCAGAAGGGTTTCGAGGAGGTCGAATATCTCGCTGACGGTGCCGCGGCGGCACCGGGGGCAGGCAGCGACCGGCAAATACCACGTTTTAGTGAACGGAGTACGTAATGGCCTGGAATGAACCAGGGGGTTCCAAGGGCAAGGATCCTTGGGGAGGCGGGGGCGACCAGGGCCCACCCGACCTCGACGAGATGCTCAGGAAGCTGCAGGAGAGGCTTGGTGGCCTGTTCGGGGGGCGCCGGAAGGGGGATGGTGAAGGCGGTGCGGGCGTTCCCCAGGCCGGCCCCTTGGGGATCGGTGTGATCGTCGGGATTCTGCTTCTCATCTGGGCGCTGTCGGGGATCTACATAGTGGATGAGGGCAGACGGGGAGTGGTTACCCAGTTCGGGGCGTTCCACAAGATCACCGGACCCGGCCCACACTGGCATGCCCGTTTCATCCAGAGCGTGGAGAAGGTCAATGTGGACCAAATCCGCAGCATCGAGCTGGGCTTCGACAGCCGCAGCGAATCCATCATGCTCACCCAGGATGAGAACATAATCGAGGTCAAGCTGTCGCTCCAGTACAAGGTAAAGGATGCGCGTGACTATCTGTTCAATGTGCGCAATCCCGACTCGGTACTGCGCCAGGCGGCGGAGAGCGCCATCCGCGAGGTGGTGGGCAAGAGCACCCTGGACAAGGTGATCACCACCGGGCGCACGGAGATTGCGGCGAGCACCATGAAGCTGCTGCAGGAGATTCTGGACAACTACAAGTTGGGACTTGAGCTGACCAGCGTCAACCTGCAAAAGGCCCAGGCTCCCGAGCAGGTTCAGGACGCCTTCGCGGACGCGGTCAAGGCGCGTGAGGATGAGCAGCGCCTGAAGAACGAGGCCGAGGCCTACGCCAACGACATCCTTCCCAAGGCGCGTGGTGCGGCGGCGCGGCGCATTGAGGAGGCCAATGCATACAAGGCCAAGGTGATAGCCGAGGCGGAGGGTGAGGCGGCCCGCTTCGAAAGTATCCTGGCGGAATACAGACGGGCTCCGGAGGTTACCCGGGAGCGGCTCTATCTGGATGCCATGGAGGCGGTTATGCGGCGCAGCAGCACGGTGTTGGTGGACGTGGAGGGCGGCAACAACCTGCTCTACCTGCCGCTGGATCAGATCCTGAAGCGCCAGCAGCCGCTGGGCGAGTACGGCAACGGCCTGGGGCTGCCCTCGCCGCCGCTGCTGCCTTCGACCCCCTCCTCCATCAAGGAAAGCGGCAAGCGGATCCGTGACAACCTGCGCAGTCGGGAGGTGCGCTGATGGCCAAGGTGAAGACAGTCTCGCTGATCATTTTGCTGCTGGGAGGGATCCTGCTGTCCATGTCCGTTTTTACGGTGCATGAACGGGAGTACGCCATCCTGTTCCGGCTTGGTGAGATCACCCGCTCCGATTACGAGCCGGGGATCTACTTCAAGATGCCGATTGTCAACAATGTGCGCAAGTTTGAGCGGCGGGTAATGGCGCTGGACGCACGTCCGGAGCTGTTTCTCACCAGCGAGAAGAAGAATCTCAATGTGGACTATTTCGTGGAGTGGCGTATCAAGGATGTGCGGCGCTACTACACGGCGGTCGGCGGACAGGAGAGTCAGGCGCTGCAGCGGCTGTCGCGCATCATCAACGACGGCATGCTGGCGGAGTTTGCCAAGCGCACCATCCAGGAGGTGGTCTCCGGCGAGCGGGCCAAAATCATGGACATAGTGCAGAGGGTGGCCAACCAGCAGGCGCAGGTGTTCGGGGTGGAGGTGGTGGATGTGCGTATCAAGCGGATAGATCTGCCGCCGGAGGTGAGTACCTCGGTCTATCAGCGCATGCGGGCCGAGCGCACCAGAGTGGCCAAGGAGCTGCGTTCCCGCGGCGCCGAGGCGGCAGAGAGGATCCGCGCCGATGCCGATCGCCAGCGTACTGTGATACTGGCGGAGGCCTACCGCGAATCGGAGCGGATCCGCGGCGAGGGGGATGCCAAGGCGGCGGAGATCTATGCGCGAGCCTATGAAAAGGATCCGGAGTTCTACTCCCTGTACCGCAGCCTGAACGCCTACAGGGAGACCTTCCAGAGCAAGGACGATCTCCTGATCATCCAGCCTGACTCGGATTTCTTCAAGTATTTCAAAGATGCCCAGGCAGTCCAGAAATGAGGGCTGGTCCCGTTCCGGGGTGCTCTGACGCGGGGTTGAGGGCCGGATGTGGCAGGATCTGTTAACCGCGGCAGCTCTGGTGCTGGTAATAGAGGGTATTCTGCCCTTCGCCAATCCCGACGGTTATCGGCGCGCCCTGCAGCTGATGGCGGAGCAGGAGGACCGCACCCTGCGCATCGGCGGTTTGATCAGCATGCTGTTGGGAGCTGTGTTGGTCTTTCTGATAAGGAATTGAGAGTGGCCCCATGATTCCCTCCGATGAGCGCTGGATGCTGCCCGAGGGGGTGGAGGAGCTGCTGCCTCCCCAGGCGGCCAGGATGGAGCGGCTGCGGCGCACCATTCTGGATCTCTATCATGGCTGGGGTTATGAGCTGGTGCTGCCGCCCTTCATCGAGTATCTGGAGACGCTGCTCACCGGTACCGGCAACGATCTGGATCTGCAGACGTTCAAGCTGACCGACCAGCTCTCCGGGCGCATGATGGGAGTGCGTGCCGACATGACCCCCCAGGTGGCGCGCATCGATGCGTGCCACCTGCGACGGGAAACCCCCACCCGCCTGTGCTACATGGGCACCGTACTGCGCACCCGGCCGGCGGGGATCACCGGATCGCGCAGCCCGCTGCAGGTGGGAGTGGAGCTGTACGGTCATGATGGTGTCGCCAGTGACGTGGAGGTGCTGCGCCTGATGGTGGAGACCATGGCCGTCAGCGGTATCGGGCGACTGCATCTCGATCTCGGTCACGTGGGAATCTTCCGGGCGCTGGCGCGGCAGGCGGATCTCGACGGGCGGCAGGAGTCCGCCCTGTTCGACGCCCTGCAGCGCAAGGCGTGTCCCGAGATAGAGTCGCTTCTCGGCCAGCTGGGGCTTCCCTCCGGGATCTCCCGGATGTTAACCTCGCTGGCCACCCTCAACGGCGGGGAGGAGATTCTCGATCAGGCGGAACGCACGTTGCAGGAGGGAACGAGCGAGCTCCACGCCGCTCTCACCAACCTGCGTGAGGTGGCCCGGCAGCTGCGCAGCCATCTGCCGGAACTGGCGCTCCATTTCGATCTGGCCGAGCTGCGCGGCTACCGGTATCACACCGGCGTGGTGTTCGCCATCTATGTTCCCGGCCATGGTCAGGCGGTGGCGCAGGGCGGGCGCTATGACGACATAGGGCGGGTGTTCGGGCGCTCCCGACCGGCCACCGGGTTCAGCACCGATCTCAAGACGCTCGCCTCTCTCGCGCCCGGGGAGAGGGAGTCCCCGCAGAGGGGTATTCTGGCTCCCGCCAGCAGCTCCCCGGATCTGCGGCAGGCGGTGCGCAAGCTGCGGGAGCGGGGGGAGCGGGTGATCGAGCTGCTGCCCGGCCAGAACGGGGATGCCGCGGCACTGGATTGCGATCGCCAGCTCGTGCTGCGCGAGGGGGGGTGGCGGGTGGAGCCCTTGGGCGGATAGAGGAGGGGACAGCGGTTCCATGGCCAGAAACGTAGTGGTGGTGGGTACCCAGTGGGGGGACGAGGGGAAGGGCAAGATAGTCGATCTGCTCACCGACAGGGTCGGCGCCGTGGTGCGTTTCCAGGGAGGGCACAATGCCGGCCACACTCTCGTCATCGGGAGCGACAAGACAGTGCTGCACCTGATCCCTTCGGGGATCCTGCGGGAGGATGTCCAGTGTCTGATCGGTAACGGTGTAGTGCTGTCGCCGAAGGCCCTGCTGGAGGAGCTGCGGATGCTGGAGCAGCGCGGCGTGCCGGCCCGCGAGCGGCTGCGCATCAGCGCCGCCTGCCCCCTGATTCTCCCCTGTCACGTGGCGCTGGATCTGGCCCGGGAGCGCGCCCGGGGGAGCTCCGCCATCGGTACCACCGGGCGGGGAATAGGCCCTGCCTATGAGGACAAGGTGGCGCGCCGGGGTCTGCGCCTGGAGGATCTGTTCCACCGCGAGCGCTTTGCTGCCAAGCTTGGGGAGCTGCTGGACTACCACAACTTCGTGCTGCAACGCTACTTCAAGGCGCCCAGCGTGGATTTCCAGCAGATCCTGGAGCAGATCCTGGAGCAGGCCGAGCAGCTGCGTCCGCTGGTGGCGGACGTGCCGGAACTGCTCGACGGGTTGCGCCGCCGCGGCATCAGCGTGCTGTTCGAGGGGGCGCAGGGAACCTTGCTGGACATAGATCACGGCACCTACCCGTTCGTCACATCCTCCACCACCACCGCTTGCGGCGCGGGCAGCGGCAGCGGGGTGGGGCCCTGTGGCCTCGACCACGTTCTGGGGATCACCAAGGCCTACACCACCAGGGTGGGTTCGGGGCCGTTTCCCACCGAGCTATTTGACGAGATGGGAGAGCATCTGGCGCGGCGGGGACACGAATTTGGTGCCACCACGGGACGGGCCAGGCGAACCGGCTGGTTCGACGCGGTGGCATTGCGCCGCGCCAGGCAGCTCAACAGCCTGACCGGGATCTGCATCACCAAGCTGGATGTTCTGGATGGCCTGGACCTGATCCGGATCTGCACCGGCTACCGGATCGACGGGGAGATCCGCACCACGCCGCCCGGAGGCGCGGATGGCTACGAGCTGTGCGAGCCGGTGTACGAGGAGTTGCCGGGTTGGCGGGAATCCACGGTGGGACTGAAGGAGTACGCCGCGCTGCCGGCCAACGCCCGCGCCTACCTGGAGCGGATCCAGGAGCTGGTGGAGGTTCCCATCGATATAGTCTCCACCGGACCGGAGCGCAGCGAGACCATCATCCTGCGGGATCCGTTCGGCTGATACTGGACCCGGTGATTCACCCCGGTGCGCGATGGCGGCGCCGGAAACACCGTCTGGCTACGAAGTTGCCACCGGACCAATCGTCGGGAGCCGCGGAACCAACCCTCCGCTACAGATCGCCCCAGGGAGGGATGTCGGTGGTTTTCTGCAGCGCGTGGCAGCGGCTGCAGTTTTTGAAGGAGTTGGCCGCAAAGGCCACTTTGCCGTGGCATTTTCCGCAGTACTCTCCATCTATGATATCCCTCATGCTGAACCTGGTACCCCCTTTTCTCTTGCTGAACGGGCGCGGGTGGCAGCTGTCGCAGTTTATCCAGTAGGTGTGGGCGCCGTGGGGGAAGATGACATCGGGGATTACGTCGATCCTGGTTCTCATGACCAGGATGTTTTCATGGTATCTCTCCTGCTCCGGTTCCCGGTTCCCCGAAATCGAATCGCGTGGTTGTATTATTCCGGTGGTTACTGCGGCACCCCAGTCAACCATGCCGTTTCTGTCCTTGGGAAGCGCTTCGAAGGCGGGGGCCGCCCCCGGATAGTTACCCATGCTGCGCTCCAGGGCGGATATATCGGTGTCGCCGAAATACTGTTTCAGCTGGCGATCACGCTCGGGAGTGCAGTTTTTGTACATCAGCTTCTTGCAAAGAGCGGAGAGGGCCTGCTCCCTGCTTTGCGCCGCGGGCTCGCCTGCGATGGGCAGGGGAATGGCTGCCGCTATGGCCAGGGCCACTATCGGGTGGAGGATTTTCCTGTGCATGGTACTGCTGCTCCCGTTTCACAATTTGAGGAGAACCGGATGAGAGACCTGTCGGGCCACCGTCCCGCCGCGCCAACCGGTCCCGGACGGCGGGTCGAGCAGATTCTGGATCATGGCGCTCCCGTATGCAAGCATCACCGATTCCGCTGCAGGCGCGAGGGCGGAGCTGGTAGAATCGGGGTCTGCGGCGTGCTACTGCCCATTATGTTGTTGCAAACCAGAAGGAACAATCGACCATGTACAGTTTTTCCAAACAGCTCTCCATCGGTTATCACGAAGCGCTGGAGAGGGTTGCCGAGGCGCTTCAGGCGGAGGGCTTTGGCATTATCACCGAGATCGACGTGCGCGAGACCATGAAGAAGAAGCTGGGGATCGACCGGCGGCCCTACAAGATCCTGGGCGCCTGCAATCCCGAGCTGGCCAACAGGGCGCTGGACGCGGATCCCGACATCGGTTTGCTGCTGCCATGCAACGTGGTGGTGCGGGAGGAGCAGGACGGCTCGGTCACGGTGGCGTTCATGGATCCGGTGGCGGTGCTCGAGCTGACCGGCAGGAGCGGGATCGAAACCCTCGCCGGCGATGTGCGCGCCCGGCTGGAGCGGGTGCGGGACTCCCTGTGAGCGCCGTGCGGGAGCCGTGCAGGAAGCGGCGCACCGATTTCAACAAGCTGCGCAAGCGCCTGCGCCGCCAGGTGGGGCAGGCTATCGAGGATTTCGGCATGATTGGGGAGGGGGACCGGGTGATGGTCTGCCTCTCCGGCGGCAAGGACTCCTACACCATGCTGGATATCCTGCTGAGCCTGCAGCGCAGCGCGCCGGTACGCTTCGAACTGGTGGCGGTGAACCTGGATCAGAAGCAGCCGGGCTTTCCGGCCCATGTACTGCTGGAGTACATGGCGAAGCTGGGTGTTCCCTTCCATGTCATAGAGCAGGATACCTACAGCGTGGTGAAACAGATCGTGCCGGAGGGCAAGACCATGTGCAGCCTCTGCTCCCGGCTGCGGCGTGGCTCTCTCTACACCTTTGCAGCGAAACACGGCATGACCAGAATAGCCCTGGGCCACCATCGGGACGACATGATCGAGACCCTGTTCCTCAACATGTTCCACGGCAGCCGCATGAAGGGCATGCCCCCCAAGCTGCGCACCGACGACGGCCGGCACATCGTCATCCGCCCGCTCGCCTACTGCAGCGAGCGGGACATCGAGGCCTACGCCGCCGCGCGGGGATTTCCCGTCATCCCCTGCTCACTCTGCGGATCGCAGCAGAACTCGCAGCGCCAGGCCATCAAGCGGATGCTGCGCAGCTGGGAGAGGGAGGCGCCGGGGCGGCTGGAGAAGATCTTCCGCGCCATGCAGAACGTGGTTCCATCCCATCTGGCGGACCGGGAGCTGTTCGATTTCGGCAGCCTCTCTGCAGATCTGCCCGCAAATAGCGGGGCATCGACGGAAACATGAACCAGGGCGCATCTTTCGCTAGGGGGCGTTCTCAATTAATAAGACCGCACTGTTGTGCCTGAAAAAGCGCCAGGCAAGGCGTGAGGAGAGATGTTTGCTTGTTGCAAATGAACGACGAACAACGCAGCATGGCGCTTTTTCAGGCACAACCCGAAGGGCCGGGCCTCTGTTTTCGCCCAGCGGCGTTATCACTCGCTTATGTGGAACAACCACACCGCGCTCGTTCTGCCTTGCTGGACAAAAACAGAGGCCCGGCAGTGTGGTCTTAATTAATTGAGAACGCCCCCTAATTTCCGGGCTAAGCTTTCGGCTGAACCGAAGTTGGTGTCGAATGTCTCAACCAGTGAAGAGATGCAGGAGGTGTCATGACCACGAATCTGCAACAGGTGCGCGCCGCTACCCGTGCGAACAGCGAACTGCTGCTGCAAAAGCGCAACGTGCTGGCCACTGGAGTTGGCTACAAACGGGTGGCGGGGGAGCGGACCGATAGGCTGTGCATCGTCTGTTCGGTTGCTCACAAAATCCCGCTGGCGGAGCTGGAGTCCCGGGACCATATTCCCGCCGAACTGGACGGCCTGCCGACCGATGTGGTGGAGAGCGGGCCCATCAGGGCGCTGCAGTCCACCACGGAGCGCTTCCGGCCCGCGCCGGGTGGCGTGAGCGTCGGGCACCGGGATATTACGGCGGGAACGCTGGGCTGCGTGGTACGGCGTGGCGGGCAGCCCTATATCCTGTCCAACAACCATGTGCTGGCCAACAGCAACCAGGCCGGCATCGGCGATCCCATCCTGCAGCCAGCTCCCTACGACGGCGGTCGCCATCCGCAGGATCAGATTGCGGTGCTGTCCGACTTCGTGCCGCTGGAGTTTGAGGGCGGCAGCAGCTCCTGCGGGGTCGCCAATGGGCTGGTGGAGGCCGCCAACACCGTGGCGGGCTGGTTTGGCAGCGATACCCGTCTGCAGGCGGTCACCACCCTTGCGCAGGCGAATCTGGTGGACGCGGCCATAGCCCGCCCCCTGGAGGATGGCTATCTGGATCCAAAAATTCTGCATATCGGGTCTATCGAGGGGGTTGCCGAGGGGGAGCTTGGCATGGCGGTCAAGAAGTGCGGCCGTACCACCGGTTTCACCGAAGGCGAGATCGAACAGATCGATGTGACCGTCAAGGTGCAGTACGGCGCGGGGCGTGTGGCCCTGTTCCGGGATCAGCTCATGGCCGGCGCCATGAGCCAGGGAGGCGACAGCGGCTCGGCGGTGCTGGACAGCTCCAACCGCTTGATTGGGCTGCTGTTTGCGGGAAGCGACAACAGCACCATCATGAACCGCATCGGAAACGTATTCTCCGCCCTGAATGTTACGCTATGAGGGTGGTTCGGAGCGTTCTGTTGCTCGTGGTGATGCTGGGGAGTGCGGCGGTGGGAGCGTGTGGCGTGGAAGGCTCGATACAGCAGGTAAAGGAGCAGCATACGGCGGAGCTGATGGCCCTTCCCGGTGTGGTGTCGGTGGGGATCGGTCAGAACAGCACTGGAGAGAAGGTCATCCTGGTAGGCATGGAGTCGGCCGACGCCGCAGCTCAATCGGCTGTTCCAGAGCGTATCGGAGGCTATCCGGTGGAGATACGGGTGGCAGGCAGGCCTGCAGCGCAGTGAATTGTGTTGGATTTGTAATAGTTCCGGTTCCCGCCTCGACAGCAGGCCAGGCATCTACTAATCATTTGAATCATGCCCTGCCGGGGAGCAGGGTATCGCTTTCCTCCTAAGGGTCACCATACGGGAATTACGCCTATGATTACCGAGCGGATTGCATCTCTTTTCGCGTTTTTTGTCCTGCTGTCTGTCGCCTTGTTTTCTTCGGCAGCCCCGGCAGCCAGCCACAGCTACAGTCAAGAGAAGCGGTTGCTGCCACAGATCAGCGTGACAAACGGGTGGTTTGGTGATGCGGTGGCCATGGACGGAGATACGGCAGTGGTGGCGGCTCCTGGTGACGATTCCAGATGGGGGGCCGTGTATGTCTTCGAGCGGGATGGTGACAACTGGGGGTTGAGCGCCAGATTGACCGTGCCGCAGGGTGGGTCGCCCCAGCCGTTGCGCGCCGTGGCTGTTAGTGGCGATACCATTGTGGTCGGCAGATCTACAGATAGCAATATAAAAGGGAATCATGCGGGTGCGGTGTATCTGTTCGAAAAGCCGGATGGAGGCTGGCGAAATATGACCGAAGCCACCAAAAAGCTGATGGCTGGAGACGGCGCTACCAATCGAACTTTTGGTACAGCTGTTTCCATCCATGGCGATACCCTGGTGGTAGGAGCTGCTGGACGCCGAAGCTCCTATCCCGGAGCGGCCTATGTTTTCCGGAGAGCAGATACCGGCTGGCAACAGGTGGCCAAGTTGACTGCGCCCGACGGGGTGGATGGAGATCTGTTTGGTTTTTCCCTTGATATGGAAGGAGATCGTATAGTAGTCGGAGCCTATGGAAAGGATGACAGAACCGGGGCTGCCTACCTGTTCATGAAACCGGAGAGCGGATGGGGAGATGCTAAAGAGAGCACCAGATTGAGTGTTCAGGGTCTTTCCTCCGGGGATCAGTTCGGTTACGCAGTGGCGGTTTCGGCGAACCATATCGCGGTGGGTGCTGACATGGACGATGAAAATGGTGACTCAGCCGGGGCGGTTTATCTGTTCTCCGGAAGTAAATGGAGCTTGCAGGAAAAGGTCATCCCCGATGATGGTTTCGATAATCAAGGGTTCGGCTATGCTGTGGACGTTGAGGGAAACACCTTGTTGGTGGGGGCACTGCTGGACGATCATAACGGCTCCAGATCGGGTTCCGTATATCCCTTCCGCATCTCCTGCGATTCGGTTGTTCCCCTTGAGGAGATTGGCGCTTTGGACGGGGCCGCGGAGGATCGCTTCGGCGGTGCGGTGGCGATATCCGGGAATCGCCTTCTGGTTGGAGCCTATACGAAAACTGTCAATGGAGAATCGTCCGCTGGTTCGGCATATATGTTTGTTGGAACGGCAGATGACGCAAGCGGCTCCGGCAGTCTCAATTGCGTTGATAGCGATGACAATGACGGCAGCGGCTCCAATGGTGCCGGTTCTGGCGGTGGCGGCGCATGGCTGCTGCTCTCCCTGGCCTGGCTGTACCTCCCCCTGCGCCGGAGAAGCCAGCCGGCAGGTTCCGGCTGACAATCACGCCTCATCCGGCGCGCAGTTACAAGCTGCGGCCGCCGTGGTATATTCGCCTCCATGAGTTACCAGGTTCTGGCACGCCGCTGGCGGCCGCGCAGTTTCAGCGAGATGGTGGGACAGGAGCATGTCTTGCGCCCGCTGGTCAACGCTCTGGACAACGATCGCCTGCACCACGCTTTCCTGTTCACCGGCACCCGGGGGGTGGGCAAGACCACCATCGCGCGCATCCTGGCCAAATCCCTGAACTGCGAGAAGGGGGTGAGCTCCGCGCCGTGCGGGGAGTGTAGCGCCTGCCGGGAGATAGACGAAGGCCGCTTCGTGGATCTGATCGAGGTGGATGCCGCCTCGCGCACCAAGGTGGAGGATACCCGCGAGCTGCTGGAGAACGTGCAGTACGCTCCCACGCGGGGACGTTACAAGGTGTACCTCATCGACGAGGTCCACATGCTCTCCACCCACAGCTTCAACGCCCTGCTCAAGACCCTGGAGGAGCCTCCACCCCATGTGAAGTTCCTGCTCGCCACCACCGATCCGCAGCGGCTGCCGGTCACCGTTCTGTCGCGCTGCCTGCAGTTCAACCTGCGCCGCATGCTTCCGCAGCAGATCGCGGGCCATCTGGAGCAGATCCTCGGCCGGGAGGAGATCCCCTTCCAGCCCGAGGCGCTGCAGCGCATCGCCCACGCCGCGGATGGCAGCATGCGCGATGCCCTCAGCCTGCTGGACCAGGCCATCGCCTACTGCGGCGGGGAGCTGCGGGCCGATCAGGTGCGGGCGATGCTGGGCACCATCGAGCAGGACCACATCTTCGAGCTGCTCGAGGCGCTGCAGCACGGAGATGGGACGGCTTTGCTCGAGGCGGTGGAGCGTCTCGCGCAGAGCTCCCCCGATTTCTCCCAGGCGCTTGCCGAGCTGCTCTCCGTCCTGCACAGGATCGCGCTGCTCCAGATACTGCCCGAGACCCTTGAAGAGACCCTTCCCGAGCGGGAGAGGTATCTCGCCCTGGGGAGCTCTCTGGCGCCGGAGGATGTGCAGCTCTACTACCAGATTGCCCTGCTGGGAAGATCCGATCTGGAGCTGGCTCCGGATCCGCGCAGCGGATTCGAGATGATCATGCTGCGCATGCTGGCGTTCCGGCCTGTTGAGGAAGTTGCTGTTGGCAGTACGGACGGCGGCCCCGTCTCCGCCGGGAGATCCGAAGCCGCGGCGGCCACTCCCGCGACGCGGGCCACAGGCGGGAGCGGGCAGTCGCCGCCGGTCGCCACCGGGAGCAGGGAGCGGCAATGGTCGGAGACGGTCGCCGCCCTGGGGCTCAAGGGGATGGCCCTGCAGCTGGCGCTCAACTCCGTGCTGCGCGGGGAGGGGGAGGATACCATCACCGTGGCGCTGGCGGCCCGCCACAAGCAGCTGCTCAACGAGCGCAACCGCGAGCGCCTGGAGCAGGCGCTGCGCAAGCATTATGGCAGGGAGCTGAAGCTGGTGGTGGAGTGTACCCCGGAGGAGGAGGGGGCGACCCCCGCTGCCATCCGGCGGATGCAGGAGGAGCAGCGCCAGCGCGCCGCCGAGCAGGCGATCGCCTCCGATGCCAACGTGCAGAGCATGATCGAGCAGTTCGACGCGCGCATCGAGCCGGAATCGGTCAGGCCGGTGGAGTAGTTTTTCCCAATCTGATTCGAGGAAACGTGATTATGAAAGGTGGTCTTGGAAACCTGATGAAGCAGGCCCAGAAGATGCAGGCCGAGATGCAGAAGGCCCAGGAGGAGCTGGCCAGCATGGAGGTCACCGGCCAGTCCGGTGGTGGCATGGTGCAGGTGGTGATGACCGGGCGTCACGACGTGAAGCGCGTCACCATCGACGACACCCTGCTGGAGGAGGACAAGGAGATGCTGGAGGATCTGCTGGCCGCGGCGGTGAACGACGCGGTGCGCCAGGTGGAGAAGAGATCCCGGGAGAAGATGTCCGGCATGGCAGCGGGGCTGAACCTGCCTGGCGGACTGAAACTGCCCTTCTGAGCTGGTCGCCGGCGTGGCGATGGTCATCAGTCCCCTCCTTGGTCGCCTGGTCGATGCCCTGCGCTGTCTGCCCGGCGTGGGTCCGAAATCGGCGCAGCGCATGGCCTACCACCTGCTGGAGCGGGATCGGGAGGGGGCGCTGCATCTGGCCGCCGCGCTGGAGCAGGCGGCGCGCGAAATCGGTCACTGCAAACAGTGCCGCACCCTGAGCGAGACCGGGATCTGCCCCCTGTGCGCCAGCGCCAGCCGGGATCGGAGCAAGCTCTGCGTGGTGGAGATGCCGGCGGATCTGGAGGCCATCGAGCAGTCCGGCGGCTATCGGGGGCTCTACTTCGTGTTGATGGGGCACCTCTCGCCGCTGGACGGGATCGGTCCGCAGGAGATCGGCCTGGATCTGCTGGAGGAGCGCTGCCGCGAGGGGGAGGTGGAGGAGGTGATCCTGGCCACCAACCTGACCGTCGAGGGGGAGGCCACCGCCCACTATCTGGGTGAGCTGATACGCCCCCTGGGAATCCGGGTGAGCCGCATCGCCCATGGGGTTCCGCTGGGAGGCGAGCTGGAGTATGTGGACGGTGACACCCTCTCTCACGCATTCTCGGGGCGGCGTGAGCTGTAGAACCTGACCAAACCCAACCAAACCGGAGCAGCTCGTTTCTTCCCGCCAGCTGCTGCGCTCCTGATAGGGATAATCCTTGCCCGTAACGGGTCGGGTTCAAATCTTCCCATTGTGAATTTTCACATCTTTCCGGTTGCGTAAGTCACTGCCGGTTTCTTCCCGCGCGGGCAAACTCGTTGCCGAAAGGTGGCCGATGGATCAGCAGATTGCAATCAGCTTCACGGACCTCCTTTCGGGTGCCTGCCAGAGAGGCCGGCAATCGTTTACCTTGAATGAGGAGAGATGAAAATGGCTACGATTACCAATCTGAAACTGGAGCTGCTCGAACACAACCACCAAACTCGTACCGCGAAGGTAAGGGTGAGCTACAAGGTTTACCTGTCCAGCGTGGAGCGCAACATGACCGGGTTGCGGTATCGGGAGAATATCGAGCTGTGGGGAGAAGACACTCCCGACCCGGATGACTTTCTGTACCGTTTCCCTACCGCGGTTTTTCCCGCGGAGCAGGACGGTGTGGTTTCCAGGTCGCGGACGGTCACCGTTGGTGATGATGTTCTGGACGAAGACGGTTTTCCGCGTCCTACCGACGAGGTCTATGCCAAGATTTGTATCAAACCTCTTCTTCCCACCGGGAACTGCCGCAAGAGCAACGTCATAAAGCACAAGTTCTAGAGTGCTCCGGAACCATTCAGCTCTTGCACTGCAGGGGCTGGGTGGTTGTCTTTTGCCGGGCCTTCCTCAAATCGTGTGGGCGAAATGGCAAATCATCCTTGACAGGCGGAATGCACGCCGGAAGATGGTCGGCAGAAGGGGATTGGGGACGCTTTGGGACAGCCGGACCAGTTGCAATTGGCGCAGGTGGTGGATATCCGCCGGTCCCCGGCCAGACAGCCCCCAATCCCCTCCTGGTTAGCGAGTATGTGGCGTGCATTCCGCCTGTCAAGGATGGAGCCGCTCCGCGGTGATTTGCCATTTCGCCCACACGATTTGGGGAAGGCCCATTTCGTTTACCATCCTTCAGCCGGGCAGGTTGCGCGGCAGCTCCCTGATGATGAAGATCTGCTTGTGTCGTACTTCGATGTAGCCGCCCCGCTGCAGTTTCTTCATCAGCCGGCTGATCATCTCGCGGCCCGACCCCACCAGGCTGGCTATTTCCTGATGGGTCATGCGCTGTGGTATGAATCTCCTGCCGTCCTGCTCTACGGTCAGTTTGTTCAGTTTGCTGCGCAGCCGCTGATATACCGTCTTCAACGCGCAGTTCGACAGGTCTTCGGTCAGATCGCGGATCCGGCGGCTCATGGTGCGGATCAGCTTTACCGCAATCTCGGGATTGTCACGCAGGCAATCCTCGAAGCGGGGTCGGGAGACATAGATCAGTCGTGACTGTTCGGTGGTCGCCACGGATGCGGAGCGCGGCTCCTCGTCGATCAATGCCAGTTCGCCGAAATACTCCCCGGGACCCTGGTAACGAAGGATTATCTCTGCGCCATACTCATCGCTGACATATACCTTCACGCGCCCTTCATGGATGATATAGAGACAATCGCTCTCATCTCCCTTCTGGATCAGGATGCAGTTCCTGGGATAGGTATGGAGCTGCCCGTAGCTGGAGATGGTGTCGATATCCCGACCGGAAAGTTCCGAGAACAGTGGTACATGGCTGCCCATGGCTTTCGTCCGAGGATGTTTCGCCGTACTGCGAGGGGTCTTCCCCAAACTATGTGGGTAAAATGGCAAATCATCCTTGACAGGCGGAATGCACGCCGGAAGATGGTCGGCAGAAGGGGATTGGGGAGACTTTGGGATAGCCGGACCAGTTGCAATTGGCGCAGGTGGTGGATATCCGCCACTCCCCGGCCAGACAGCCCCAATCCCCTTCTGGTTACCGAGTATGTGGCGCGCATTCCGCCTGTCAAGGACGAAGCCGCTACGCGGTGATTTGCCATTTTACCCACACAATTTGGGGAAGACCCACTGCGATAAAGGTACTAAGATAGCACATACCTTTCAATGCCCGCGAGTGAAGCAGTGACGGATCCCGAGGCCCGCCGGTCGTCCTGGAGAAAGGTGGTCGTCAAGCCCTTTCTGCCCACGGTATCGCTTGCGCTGCTGGGCGGGCTTTTCGGGGTGATCGTCGTTGTGACCCCATGGGGAGTGCAACTGGAGTCGGAGACCGGTCTCGCCATGCTGTATGGACTGCGCGGGACGCGCTCCGCTCCGGACCAGGTGGTGGTGGTATCCGTGGATACCCCCTCGGCGCAACGTCTGAACCAGCCTCTGAAACCTCGCAAATGGGATCGGCGCCTGCACGCCAGACTGGTTGACACGCTCTCCCGGCTCGGGGCCAGAGCGATCGTATTCGACATCTTCTTCGACGAGCCGCGCGGATCCGATCCGGAGCAGGACCAACTCCTCGCGGACGCCCTGCGCCGTGCCGGAAACGTGGTGCTCTATGCCGATCTGGCCGTTCCCGGCGGCGGACCTGCGCACGTCGAAAAACTGGACTATCCCGTGGCGGATCTGGTCGAGGCAGCGGCGGCGGTCGCACCCCATGTGCTGCCCAAGGTGCCGGCACGGGTCGATCAGGCCTGGCTGTTCAAGGAGTCGGCCGGGGATCACGCAACTCTCCCGGCGGTGGCTCTGCAGCAGTTTGCCCTGCCGGTATATGAACGGCTCTACTCCTGGCTGACGGACAATCTGCCCGCGGAAGAGGTGGAAATGCTCACCCCTCCGGGCGAGGTGACAGACGTGTTCGCATTGGCCCGGCTGTTGCGCGAGATATTCATGTCTCATCCGGATCTTGCTGGGAAGTTGCGCACCGGGCTGGCCACGGGAAAATCCGCCGATGCGGGCCTGATCAGGGCGCTTGTCGCCATGTATGGCGGTTCCGGAAGCCGCTACATAGATTTTTATGGTCCACCCCATACCGTGAGGACCATCCCTTTCCATTCAGTCGTGAATGGTGGTCCCGAGCTGGCGGAAATCGTTTCCGGAGCTGCGGTATTTGTCGGCGGTTCCGAGAGAATAGCGGCCAGCAAGGATGATTTCTACACGGTCTATCGCCAGCAGGGAGTCGATCTGAGCGGGGTCGAGATTGCCGCCACTATCTTCGGGAACCTGTTGGAGGAGCGTAGCGTAACCCCCCTTTGGTGGCCTTACCGCCTGGCGCTGGTTTTCGCGTTCGGGGCTGCCGTGGCGACGTTTTGGTTCTGGCTCCATCCGGTACTGCTTGCGGTGACCATTCCGCTGTTCGTGGGAGCTCTGACCGGCGTGGCGTGGTTTGCCTTCTCCTCGTCGGCGTTGTGGCTGCCGTTGGCGATACCCCTGTTTGTTCAGCTGCCCTTTATCCTGATCGCCGTGCTGGCCTGGCGTTATTTCTATACCTGGCGGGAACGCGAAAAGGTGCGCCGGGCTTTGCGGCGCCTGCTTCCCGAGGAGGTGGTGACCTCCATAACCAAGGGTCACGAGCGAGACGTGGAGAGCCAGACCCTGTTCGGCGTCTGCATGGCAACTGATGCCAGCCGTTATACCGAGCTTTCCGAGCAGATGGATCCCGAGGCGCTGCACCACTATCTGAACCGCTACTACCAGACGCTCTTTTCCCCGGTGCGGCGCTGCCATGGATTCGTGTCGGATGTGGTAGGGGATGCCATGCTGGCCATCTGGACCTCCACCACCGAGCAAGACCTTCGCGATGGCCACATGCGGCAGAGGGCGTGCAGGGCGGCGCTGGAGATCATCTGCCAGACGGATGAGCCTGGTCACACCGGACAGGGTGGCGCACTCCCCACGCGCATCGGGCTTCACTGCGGACCACTCTCGCTCGGCCACGTGGGTGCGGGAGACCACTATGAATACCGGGCGGTGGGCGACACGGTGAACACCGCCAGCCGGATCGAAGGGCTCAACAAGCTGCTGGGCACATCGGTATTGGCGTCGGCGGCGGTGGTCGAGGGACTGGAAGGGGTATTCGTTCGCGAATTGGGGGATTTTCTGCTCAAGGGGAAACAAACACCGATAACCGTCTATGAGCTTCGGTGCTCCGGGCGCGAAGACCAGGGGTTCATGAGGAGGCGCAATGAGGCGTTTCTGGAGGCCCTGCAGCTGTTCCGCAATCAGCAATGGGCCGAAGCATTGGCGCGCTTCAGGATGGTGCTGGAGCGGTTTGGTGACGACGGTCCCAGCCGTTACTACTGCAAACTGTGTCTGCGCTGCCTGCGGGGAAGCTCCGGTGTGGGCCATGACGGTGTGATCGTGATCAGGGAGAAGTGACCTATTCACCATCCGGGTGTGTGAATGGTTACATTTTTGCCACCTGCAGATGCTCTACAATTAGGTGGTAATACAAGGAAATACTTCCAATGGAGTGCAGTTTCTACTACCGGATACGATCTACAGGTGGACCATCCGCGTTGCTGTGGGCCGGTGTGTGCGCTGGCCTGATCCTTCTGTTTGTCAGGGTGGCGACCGCTGACGAATGCGGACGGCAGCTGGCCCGGGTGGTCTCTCTGCAGGGCGCGGTGGAGCTCAAGCGGCGGGGCAGCACCCGCTGGCGGAGGATGACCGTCGACCAACCTCTCTGCGCCGGGGATATGGTTCGGGTGGAACGCTATGGCCGGGCCGCAATCCGGTTCGACGGCCATACACTGCTGCGCCTGGAGGGGGGCTCCACCCTCACCCTGCCGGATGCAGCCGGGCGGAAATCGAGCTGGATCGATTTGGTGCGCGGCGCCCTGCATCTCATCAGCCGCACCGCCGGCCGGCTCGAGATCCGGACTCCGTTCGATACAGCAGCCATCGAAGGCACTGAACTGGTGGTGGCTCTCTCTGCTTCCCGTTCCTCCACCTGGGTGATGGAAGGCAAGGTTCAGGTCGTGAATAATCTCGGGGCGGTGTCGTTGACCGCCGGACAGGGGGCGTTTACCTCAGCCGGGGAGGCGCCGCGGCCGCATCTGGTGATTCACCCCGAAAATGCGGTTCAGTGGGCGATTTACTACCCTCCACTATTGAGCCCTGCCGTCTCCGCCTATCCGCGACTGGCCACTCTGGAACCGTTCCGGGAGGCGCTGCGGCGCTATGCCGAGGGGGACGTGAGCGGGGCGCTGGCGCGTCTCGATGATGTGGCCGAAGTGTATCGCGATGCACGATATTTCAATGTGCGCGCCGCCATGCAGTTGTTGGTCGGAAGGATCGACGAAGCCCGGCAGAGCATTTCCCGAAGCCTCGAGTTTCACCCCTCAGGAGGAGAGGCGGTGGCACTCCAATCGATCATCCTCCTGGCGATCGGCCGGCGGAAGGAGGCGTTCGCCTTGGCGCAACGGGCGGTCGATCTGGACCCTCAATCACCCGTCCCCCATATTGCTCTCTCTTACGCCCATCAGGCGCGCTTCGAGATCGGTCAGGCACTGGAAAGCGCACAACGCGCGGTTGATCTCGAACCAGGCAACGGCCTGGCCAGAGTGCGGCTGGCGGAGCTGTGGCTGATGCGAGGCGAACCGGCGCGGTCGTTGGCGGCGGCCGAGGAGGCCGTCGCCGTTGCTCCCGGCCTGGCCGGCTCCTGGAACGCCTTGGGATTCGTTCATCTGGTGCGGGGTGAAACCGAAGAGGCCCGGCGGGATTTCACCAAGGCGATCCGGCTGGATCAGGCCGCGCCACTGCCACGCCTTGGGTTGGGGCTGGCTCTGATCCATGGAGGAGAGCTGGCGGCGGGCCGGGAACAGATGGAACTGGCGGTGATGTTGAGCCCGATGGACTCCCTGTTGCGCAGCTATCTGGGCAAGGCGTACCAGGAGGAGGGGCGCGACGACAGCGCCGCCACCCAGTTTCGCCTGGCGAAGCAGCTGGACCCGAACGATCCCACCCCATGGCTGTACGATGCGTTACGCAAGCAGGCGCGGAATCGCTCCGTGGAGGCTGCGTGGGATCTGAATCGATCCATCCGGCTCAATGACAACCGCGCGGTGTATCGCTCCCGTCTGCTGCTGGACGAGGATCTGGCCACCAGAAGTGCAGGGGTGGGGCGCATCTATCGCGATCTCGGCTTCGGACGGGTAGCGCAGCTGGAGGGGTGGAGATCACTGCGCAAGGATCCCGCAAACTTCAGTTCCCATCGGTTGCTGGCCGATTCCTATGTGGGGATCCCGCGGCATGAGATGGCGCGCGTCAGCGAGCTGCTGCAGTCCCTGCTTCTGCAGCCATTGAATACCCGCCCCTATCAACCCCTCCTGGGAGAGGAAAAACTGCGCGACCTGGAGACCGGCACGGCCCTCACCGCCGGCTATGGCGAATACGGCTCCCTGTTCCTGCGTGACGGAACGCACCTCGGCATCGACACCCTGTATGGCAGCCATGGCACCCGGGCCGGGGAACTGGAGATCGACGGAGTCCGCGGCCGTTTTTCCTACAGCATCGGTACCCTGGAGTACCAAACCGATGGCATGTGGCAGAACGGCGGCCAGCGCCTGCGGCTCAGCAATCTTTTCCTCCAGCGGCGCCTTTCCCCTGCTGCAAGCGTACAGTTGGAAGGGCGGCGAAGGGATGCCGGCTACGGTGACATCGAGATGCGTTTCGATGGCACTCATCGGCCCGGCCGGAGCAGGGAGATCGATACCGATATCCTGCGGTTGGGCCTCCTCTCGAGATTGGCCGGCGGAAGGAACCTGCTCCTCTCCGCCAGCCGGCAGTGGGAGCTGGACCGGAACAACGACTCCCGGCAAACGGAGAGCGCCCTGATCGAACGGGAGGAGAGCAGCTCCTCCAGCGGGGAGCTGCTCGAACTCCAGTATCTGAAGAGTGGTGAGCGGCTGAACATGGTTGCCGGCGCCGGTACGTTCACGCAGGACTACGCCGTGTCGAAGCGGGAGAGCGCCACTTATGGCGGGATATTGACCGTGGAGGTCCCGGAAAAGAGGTACACTGAGGAGATCAGGCACGACAACGCCTATTTCTACCTGAATTGGGAAGTTGGCCCCCACTACCATCTACTGCTTGGGGCTAGTTATGACGATTTCTCCAGCCGGTTGCTGGGCAGCTACCGGAACCCGAATCCGAAACTTGGCCTGGCGTGGCAGCCGAACGACGGGCTGCTGCTGCGCCTGTCCACCTTCCGCCAGCTACGCCGCTCACCATTTCGCATACCCTCCCTCGAGCCGACCCAGATCCTGGGATTCAATCAGGTATATGACAACTATGCGGCAACCGATAGCCGCTTCACCGCTGCGGCCATCGACTACCGTTCGCGGCACCGGTTGTTTGCCGGCATCGAGCTGCTCGACAGAGATAGCGATGTTCCAGCCTTCGGGGCGGATGAAGATCGGACCTACCGAATCGGGCAACGGGAGCGTTCGCTGCGTGCCTATCTGAACTGGTTGTTGCCGCCCAACATCGCCCTGGGGTCGGAACTGCTTCTGGACAGCCTTGCCGTGGACGGGGCGGAGGATCTCTGGGCGGTGGAGGGAATCGACGAGGGGCGGCTGGATTTGAGCATCCGTTTCCATGCCCCGGGTGGCCTGTTTGCCTCGGCCAGGGCGATCGGCGTGGACCAGTCGGTTATCTCTGGCGGCGAAAAATTCAGGAGCGCTTTCGCGCTACTCGACGCCGAGCTGGGCTACCGTTTTTCCGGCTCACGGGGTGTGGTGTCAGTTGTGGTTACCAACCTTTTCGACAGATGGTTCAGGTATCAGGACCGCAACTTCTACATAAACGAGCCGATTAGGTCGTCGCTGCTGCCCGGGCGCAATGTTCTGCTCAGATTGTCCCTGGAACTGTAGCAGACGACCACTGGGAGCGCATGGTTCGATGCGCGATCTTTGTTTTCAAGTGAAAGAGGAGATGACCAATGCCAACTGGTAATATTTTGATGAATTTCGGCATACCAAGCATAACCGTAGTCGATGGGATGGTTCGCTACAGTATAAATCTCCGGGCTCCGGCCTCCGCTACACAGGGTGAATTGAACGAAAACAATTTTCTGAAAATGTCGTCTCTCGCCCATCCCCTCTGCAAGATACGGTACGTGATAGACAGAGAATCCCTGGGAGAAGCGGAGATGATCATCCTGGGAAACCCGGGTGCCGGTGTCGACAGGTTTAGCCAGCAGGATCTGGCGGACGGATCGGTGGTTTACCGGTTTGGCCCTTCCGATAACAACTGGTTCGATTTCCACATCGAATTGGTTGCAGATGTTGGTGACGAAAGCGGTACCAAGATAGCCACGGGACGCTGCGCGGTGACCAGAGTCCCTTGACGGGGCCGAACTTTTCTGGTGTGGTTCTTCCCCAAAATCGTGTGGGCGGATTGACAAAAAGGGACGCAGATTCAACTCGCCAGTGCAACGGGTGAATTGAATCCGCTGGACCTTGAGGAGAGACAATGGATCGTATTTCAAATATGGCCCGCAAGCTGTATCGCCTGCTCTTTCCCGTGGATCCCGTTGGTGTGCGTGTCGAGCGGGGGCTGGTGGTTGGAAAGAACTTCAGTATGCTGGATGGTGTGATCATCGACTACGCACACACCTGGCACATCACCATCGGCGACGATGTCACCCTGGCCCCGAGGGTGCATATCCTGGCCCACGATGCAAGCACCAAGAGGTATCTTGGATATACCAGGATAGCGAAGGTCAGGATCGGGAACAGGGTGTTCATCGGTGCCGGATCGATCATCCTCCCTGGTGTCACCATCGGGGACGACGTGGTGGTAGGAGCTGGCAGTGTGGTGACGCGCGACGTTCCGGCCGGTCACGTCGCTGCCGGAAATCCCGCCAGGGTTCTCTGCACCATCGACGAGTTCCTCTCCCGCAGGCGGCGTGAGATGGAGAGCAGCCCCCTTTTCGGAGAGGAGTATACCGTGGACAGTGGCGTGACCGCCGCAATGAAGCAGGAGATGAATCGCAGGATGAGCGACGGGGTAGGGTATATTGTCTGAGCGATGTGCCCTGCGGCTTACCTCTCCAGGCGGCAAGACTTTCTCCGCTGCGGGCCATGCTCCACCACCCTGTTCCGCTCCAGGAATCTCTCCATTTCAACCGGTGTGATGGGGCCGCTGTATATGTACCCCTGCGCCTCATCACACCCCTGTTTCTCCAGGTATATCAGCTGCTCCTCTATCTCTACCCCCTCCGCTAGTACCTGGAGTTTCATGCTGTGGCCCAGGGCGATGATAGGGACTATCATCGCCGCGTCGGACCTGCCATTGGTGATGTCGCGCACGAATGACTGGTCAATCTTCAGGCGGTTTATCGGGAACCGCTTCATGTAGCTGAGAGATGAGTATCCGGTACCGAAATCATCTATGGACAGGGTTATACCCATATCTCTCAACTCATGCAGCATCCTGATGGTGCTCTCCGCGTCACGCATGATAATGCTCTCGGTCAGCTCCAGCTCAAGGCAGGAGGGCGGTATTCCGGTCTCATCCAGAATGGCTGTTACCGTACTGATTAGATCAGGGTGGTGGAACTGGCGTGCAGAAAGGTTCACGGCCATCCGGACGGGGCGATATCCAGCCGTTACCCAGGACTGGTGCTGGGCACATGCCCTACGCAGCACCCATTCACCGATGGGGACGATCAAGCCGGTCTCTTCCGCTACCGGGATGAACCTGTCGGGGAGTATGAGGCCCTGTTCGGATTGCTGCCAGCGGATTAGCGCCTCGACTCCATCGAGGCGGCCACCGTTCTTTAACGAGAACTGGGGTTGGTAGTAGAGCTCGAACTCGTTCCGCTCCAGCGCCCGACGCAGCTGGTTTTCCAGGGTCAGACGTTCAGTGGCGTACACGGTCAGCTCGCGCGTGTAGAACTGGAAATTGTCCCGCCCCTCCCCTTTGGCGCGGTACATCGCGGCATCCGCGTTGCGGACCAGCGTCTGGGTATCCTTGCCGTCATCCGGATAGAGGCTGATCCCGATGCTGGCGTCGACAAACACCTCCTGTCCCTCCAGGCAGAAGGGGCGGTCGAACCGGGCCAGTATGTGTTTCGCCACCGCGGCGGCATCCTCCCGGCCCTTCAGCGTCTCGACAATCAGCACAAACTCATCGCCACCGAGGCGCGCAATGGTGTCCTCTGCGCGCATCGCCTCCCTGAGCCTCTCCGCAACCCGCTGCAACAGAACATCACCTTTGGTGTGACCCATGGAGTCGTTGATGTTCTTGAACCTGTCCAGATCCAGGAACAGTATGGCTATGCGACTGCCTTCGCGCTGGGCACGAAGCACCGCCTGCTCCAGGCGGTCATGAAACAGCAGCCGGTTAGGGAGCTCGGTCAGCGGGTCATGGTGGGCGAGGTGTGCCAGTTTGTACTCGGTCTCCTTGATCTGACTTATATCACTGAAGATTCCTACATGGTGGGCGGTCTTCCCATCCTGATCCGGTACCACGTTTATGGTTAGCAGTTCCGGATAAATCTGGCCGTTTTTTCTGCGGTTCCAGATCTCTCCCTGCCACTGGCCGGTCTCGTTGAGAGATTGCCACATGGCCTGGAAAAACGATTTGTCGTGACGCCCTGATTGCAGCAGTGACGGATTTTTCCCCAGCACCTCTTCGGCGGTATAACCGGTAATCTGGGTAAAAGCCCGGTTAACGGCGACAATCCTGTGTTGCGAGTCGGTGATGACGATCCCTTCCGAAGTGTTTTTGAACACTACAGCCGCTCTCTTGAGATCCCGTTGCGATTTTTCGATCTCCGATATCATGTGATTGAAGCCGGCCACCAGAGACTTCATCTCCTTGAGCGATGACGACACCTTGGAAGGGCGGTAGTCCTGCTTTCCCACCCGCGCGAAGTCTGCCGAGAGCGCGCGGAGAGGCCTGTTGATCCGATAAACCAGGATGAGTCCGAGCCAGACGAACGGCATCACCGCAGCGGTGACCCCAACCAGCATTTTGAACATGTTGTGGCGGATTGGAGCCACCATCTGCTCCCGCTCTATCTCGGACACCATTCCCCAGTTCATTCCCTCGACCGTCACCAGGGTGCCGTAAACCGGCTGGCCCTTTATCCCTTGGTAGACCCGTGTCGAGTCCCATCTGTTACCGGCCATGAAAGCTGACACTATTGGGAGGTGGTGGAGTTTTTTCCCAAGGTTTCCAACGCTGTCGATGCTGCTGAGCAGGGTTCCCTCCTTGTCGATCAGATAACTGACGATCTTGTAGGTGGTCACCTGGTTCAGGTGCTCCATGAGCGGTCGCCACAGGGCGTTGGCATCGATATCGGCAAGCAGAACCGCCAGCGGAGACTGTGCCGGCCCGATGGGAACCGCCATGGTGAACAGGTAGTCTCCGCCAAGTTTCTCCACCGGACCAATGTAGGGTTGGCCGGTAAAGGGTATTTCGATCTCGGGTGGCATATCGGCGGTGCTGGCCCAGAGCCGCCTCTGCCCCAGCGGATCGAGAGGGGAGTTACGCTTGAGGGCAGCGACGATTCTTCCGTCCCGGTTCAGCAGCAACAGCCTGTCAAGCGCCGGCTCCCGCTCCATCATTTTGTTGAAGAGCTCGTCCAGGAGCTGTCGATCGGTGGTGCGCTTCGGGGCCAGGGTGTAGGCCATGGGATCGCTCTTGTTCTGCAGCAGCGTGAGCAGTCTCGACACCTCTTGCTCGACGCGCGCGGTGGCCAGCTCCCGAAGGTGGTCGGCCTGCTGTAACGCTTTGTTCAACAGAAGGTTATAGTAGAATGATCCGCCCCATAGCAGCAATAGTGATACAGGGACAAAGCTGGTGAGCAGGATCAATCCATACCAGGCTTTCTTGAGCGAGAGTGAAAGCTGCATTGGCGGATCCTGGTCAGTCCGGTTGATTCTGCCGTGTATCGGCCCCCACCTTCCCGGTGGTTGGGGAAGCCCGGCTTCTCCCGAGGCGTTTGCACGTTGCTCCGGAGAAGGCGGGTGCGGCAGCCGCCAGGCCGTGGTCGGCCAGGGGCGTTTCGATCTCTATCTTGTTGTATCGTCTCGGAATTTCCGCCTTATCCATAGTGGTCCCCCCCAATCGTTTTCCTTGTTTGCGCCGGAAGACGGCCGCTCCAGCCGACCGGAGCGCCCCTGTGGCGTCCCGCCCACCGGCAGCGGCGCACGCCCGCTGCAGCGGCTCGTTGAATACCGGCTTTGTCTGGCGTCCTGTGTGCTGTGCAGAGAAAAGGCTCCATTCTCGTCCGGTTGGAGCCATCAGGCGCTATATGCCCGAAAGGTGTATGTCGGATGGATTATCCGTGAACCCCGGGCCTCGGGTCAACCTACTTTCAAGGTACTCAACAACCACCAGCTAAAGCTGGTGGGTTCGTTTTATGGACTGAAAGTCCGGATACGGGTCAAAAGACCCGTTCAAGCTTCAGTCCGGAAGTTGTCATCCACCCTGGGCTCAAAATGATGCTCCAGATACTCCTTAAT
>WFXP01000018.1 GCA_015490535.1 Gammaproteobacteria bacterium | reverse complement strand
GGATGGGGGTACCCAGCGCCAGCGTGGCCAGCAGCGGCAGCATGCTCTCGCTGGCCAGGTTCAGCAGCATTCCGAGCAGCGGCGCCAGAAACAGCAGCGGCAGCCCGCTCACCAGCCAGTGGGCCACGATCTTGGCCAGCACCAGCAACGGCAGGGGGTGGGGGGTCAACAGCAGCTGTTCCAGTGAACCGTCATCGAAATCGGAACGAAACATGTTCTCCAGCGACAGCATGGATGCCAGCAGCGCCGCCACCCAAATTACGCCCGGCGCAATGGTGCGCAACAGCTCCGGTTGCGGATCCAGCCCCAGCGGAAACAGGCTCACCACAATGACGAAAAACAGCAGCGGATTGAGCATCTGCGCACGGTTGCGATAGGTCAGCATCAGATCGCGCCGCAGCAGGGCGACAAACGCCGCGCCAAGCCTGGCCTCACTCATGTTCCAAGCCGCAGTCCGCACACTTCCCCACCGCTCACATTCATCACATGGTGAGTGGTCAACACCGCCATACCGCCCCTCTGCACATGTTCGGCAAGCAGCTCCTCCACCAGGGCGCGCCCCTCCCGGTCCAGCGCCGTAAAGGGCTCATCCAGCACCCAGAGGGATGCATCCAGCATCAGCAGCCTTCCCAGGGCCACCCGGCGCCGCTGCCCCGCCGAGAGATTGCGGCACGGCACATCTTCGCAGAAGGCCGGCAGGCGCAGCCGCTCCAGCACCCGTTCCGCGTCCGCGCCCTCCCGGCCCCGCTCCATGCTGGTAGCCAGCTCCAGATTCTCCACCGGCGTCAGCTCGTCCTTGATACCGGGGGCATGTCCCACGTAGGCCAGCTCCGCGTTGTATTCGGCCAGGTTGGCCCGAATCCTCTCTCCGCACCAGCGAATCTCTCCCTCGCTCGGAATGGTCAGCCCGCACAGAACACGCAGCAACGTGGTCTTGCCGCTACCGTTGTGACCCTCCACCTGGAGTATCTGACCGGACTGGATGGAAAAGTTCAAATCGGTGAAGATCTCCCGTTCGTTGCGCACGAAGGTGAGTCCCTCCACCTCTAAGCGGGGGTTCTCTGTCACGACACCTTCTCTTCATGCCAGCCGGCAACGGGCATGAACGCGCGGCACGCGACCCGGATCAGCATACCGCTCCCCGGAGCACGGCTTCGGCCCCCGCCGGACGCCCACGGAGGGAGAGCTTTTCCCCATAGTTCATGAAACCATTCCGCAACAAACGACAGCAATGCTGCTCAGAAAGCTTGGCATTATAATCAAGTTGCCTCGGGAATAGCCAACCCAATTTACGCCGGTCAAAGGGTCCGGGCGAGGCCTGCGGGCATGCGGCGGCGGACCGCAGCGGGACGAAGCCGCTCCATTGGCAGCTCTTTCGGCTCTCTGGTGTTTCCGGGGGGAACCGGTTTGATCGCCACCGAGCAACGGCCGCGCAGGACACGGCTGAACACGATATATTAGGCTCTTCCCCGAATCGGGTGGGTGAAATGGCAAATCATCCTTGACAGGCGGAATGCACGCCGGAAGATGGTCGGCAGAAGGGGATTGGGGACATCTGGGATAGCCGCACCACCTGCAATTGGCGCAGGTATGTGGACAGCCGGTAGTCTCCAGTCAGACAGCCCCAATCCCCTCCTGGCTACCGAGTATGTGGCGTGCATTCCGCCTGTCAAGGATGATTTGCCATTTCACCCACCCGATTCGGGGAAGAACCATATATCACGCTGCCGGGTTAATATTACCCTGAGAGAGTTAAAGTATAATCGGAGACAACCCGACACCGTCTCCGGCCATGAAATACCTGTTCATCCTGCCACTGTTGATGTTCGTGACGCCATCCCACGCCACCGCGGTAAGGGTGGCGGTGGCGGCGAACTTTCTTCAGCCGATGCAGGAGATCGCGGCCCGTTTCAGCAGGGAGACCGGACACTCCGTGCTGCTCACATCCGGCTCTTCAGGCAAATTCTACGCCCAGATCAAAAACGGCGCGCCGTTCGGGATCTTCCTCTCGGCCGATGCCGACAAGCCGGCCCGGCTGGAGCGGGAGGGGCTGGCGGTGGCCGGCAGCCGCTTCACCTACGCCCAAGGAGCGCTGGCGCTCTGGTCCGCCGATCCCGGGTTGATCCGGGATGGCGCGGAGATCCTGCGCCGCGCCGGGTTCAGGCATCTGGCGCTGGCCAACCCACGCCTGGCCCCCTACGGGGTGGCCGCGCTGGAGACCATGGAGAGCCTGGAGGTCAGACAGCGTCTGGCCGGAAAGTTTGTGCGGGGCGAGAACATCGCCCAGACCTACCAGTTCGTGGCCACCGGCAACGCCGAACTGGGTTTCGTGGCGGTGTCACAGATAACGGCAGAGGGGAAGCTCAGGGGTGGATCGGCCTGGCTGGTGCCGCCCGGACTGCATCGCCCCATCCTCCAGGACGCGGTTCTGCTGCTCCCGGCCAGGGACAACCCGGCCGCCAGGGCCTTGCTGGAGTACCTGCGCACAGAGGCCGCCGGCGCCGTGATCACCCGCTATGGTTACCGCCGCTGACCGATGCCCGACGAATCCAACCTGACCGCCATCCTGCTCACCGTCAAGCTGGCCGGGGTGGTCACCATCCTGCTGCTGCTCATCGGCACCCCCATCGCCTGGTGGCTGGCACGCACCAGATCACGCCTGAAGGGGCCGGTGAGCGCCGTGGTGGCGCTGCCCCTCGTGCTCCCGCCGACGGTGATGGGCTTCTACCTACTGATCCTCATGGGACCCAACGGCCCCCTGGGGCAGCTCACCCAGGCGCTGGGGATCGGCACCCTGTCGTTCACCTTTACCGGACTGGTGATAGCCTCGGTGTTCTACTCCCTGCCGTTTGTGGTGCAGCCCATCCAGAACGCCTTCGAGGCGGTCGGGGAACGGCCGCTGGAGGCCGCCGCCACCCTGCGCGCCGGTCCCTGGGACCGGTTCTTCAGCGTCGCCCTGCCCCTGGCGCGGCCCGGCTTGCTCACCGGCGCCGTGATGGGATTTGCCCACACCGTGGGGGAGTTCGGCGTGGTGCTGATGGTGGGCGGCAATATCCCCGGCGAGACCCGGGTGGTTTCGGTGCAGATCTACGACTACGTGGAGGCGCTGCAGTATGCGGATGCACACCTGCTGTCGGCCCTGATGCTGGCCTTCTCGTTCACCGTGCTGCTGGCCATGTACTCCCTCAATCCCGGCAAGAGGGGCGACGGGTGAGCGGCATCCAGGCGCTTTTCCGGCTGGAGCTGAGCCAGTTCTCCCTGGATCTGGAGCTGGAACTCCCGGGACGCGGGGTAACCGTCCTGTTTGGCCCCTCCGGATCCGGCAAGACCCTGCTGCTGCGCTGCATCGCCGGACTGGAGCGGGCCCGGGGGAGACTCTCGGTGAACGGCGAGCGGTGGCAGGATGAGAAACTGTTCCTGCCCACCCACCGCAGGCCGTTGGGATACGTATTCCAGGAGCCCAGCCTGTTCCCCCACCTGAGCGTACGCGGCAACCTGGAGTTTGGCTTGAGGCGCACCTTGCGAAGCGACGCAGAGGCGCTGGAGCAGGCCATCGAACTGCTCGGTATCGGTCACCTGCTGCAGCGCCGTCCCGACCGGCTATCCGGCGGCGAGCAGCAGCGGGTGGCGATAGCCCGCGCCATAGCGGTCCAGCCGCGCCTGCTGCTGATGGACGAACCGCTGGCGGCGCTGGACCTGGCACGCAAGCGGGAGATTCTTCCCTACCTGGAGCAGCTGCACGACCGGCTGGAGATCCCTCTGCTCTATGTCACCCACTCGCCAGACGAGATGGCCCGGCTGGCAGACCACCTGGTGCTGCTGGAGGGCGGCCGGGTGCTGGCCAGCGGACCGCTGGCAGAGACCCTGGCGCGCCTCGACCTGCCGGTGCGCCTCGGCGAGGAGGCCGGCGTGGTGCTGGAGGCGCGCATCGAGGAGCGCGACAGCGAGTGGGGGTTGGCCTGCGCCGCGTTCCCCGGCGGCCGGCTGCAGGTGAAGGATATCGGGATTCCGGTGGGCAACCGGGTACGGCTGCGGGTGCTGGCCAAGGATGTGAGCCTGGCCCTGGAGCGGCAGGAGGGGAGCAGCATCCTGAATCTGCTGCCCGCCACGGTGGCGGAGGTGGGTGAGGGGGAGCATCCGGCGACCGCCCTGGTGCGGCTCAAGCTGGGGGAGTCCGCCCTTCTCGCCAGCCTGACCCGGCGCTCGGCTCACGCCCTGGAGCTGGAGGCCGGCAAGGCGGTATGGGTGCAGATCAAGTCGGTGGCGGTTATCGAATAGGCTGCCGCCCGGGCGGGACCCGCCAGGCAGCCGGTTGTCGAGCACAAAAAGAAACCCCGCCTCGAGGGGCGGGGTTTCCCGTGTGCCGGCTCGACGGGGCAGCTCGCTACATCATGCCGCCCATGCCGCCCATGCCGCCCATGTCGGGAGCGCCGGCGGCTGGCTTCTCCTCCTCCGGATGCTCGGCCACCATCGCCTCGGTGGTGACCATCAGCCCGGCGACGGAGGCGGCGTTCTGCAGGGCGCTGCGCGTGACCTTGGTGGGGTCCAGGATCCCCATCTCGATCATGTCGCCGTACTCGCCCGTGGCCGCATTGTAGCCAAAGTTGCCACTGCCCTCCTTGACCTTGTTCACCACCACCGAGGCCTCGTCGCCCGCGTTGGATGCGATCTGGCGCAACGGCTCCTCCATGGCGCGCCGGGCGATCTCTATGCCCACATCCTGGTCGTGGTTGTTGCCCTTGAGATCCTTGATGGCGGCGCAGGCGCGCAGCAGCGCCACACCACCGCCGGGCACCACGCCCTCCTCCACCGCGGCGCGAGTAGCGTGCAGGGCATCCTCGACGCGGGCCTTCTTCTCCTTCATCTCCACCTCGGTGGCGGCACCCACCTTGATGACCGCCACGCCGCCGGCCAGCTTGGCGACCCGCTCCTGCAGCTTCTCCTTGTCGTAGTCGGAGGTGGAGGTCTCGATCTGGGCGCGGATCTGGGAGACGCGGCCCTCGATGGCGCTCTTGTCGCCGGCGCCGTCGATGATCACCGTCTCGTCCTTGTTGACCTGGACCTTCTTGGCGCTGCCCAGATCCTCGAGGGAGGCCTTCTCCAGGGTCAGGCCCACCTCCTCGGAGATGACGGTGCCGCCGGTCAGGATGGCGATGTCCTCCAGCATGGCCTTGCGGCGATCACCGAATCCGGGCGCCTTCACCGCGGCCACCTTGACGATGCCGCGCATGGAGTTGACCACCAGGGTGGCCAGCGCCTCGCCCTCCACATCCTCGGCGATGATCAGCAGCGGCTTGCCGGCCTTGGCGACCGCCTCCAGCAGGGGCAGCATGTCGCGGATGTTGGAGATCTTCTTGTCGTGCAGCAGGATCACCGGGTTCTCCAGCTCGGCGCTCATGCTCTCCTGGTTGGTGATGAAGTAGGGGGAGAGATAGCCGCGGTCGAACTGCATGCCTTCCACCACGTCCAGCTCGTTCTCGAGCCCGGAACCCTCCTCCACGGTGATGACACCCTCCTTGCCCACCTTCTGCATCGCCTCGGCGATGATGGCGCCGATGCTCTCGTCGGCATTGGCGGAGATGGTGCCCACCTGGGCGATGGACTTGTCATCCGCGCACGGCTTGGAGCTGTCCTTCAGGGACTCCACCGCCGCGGACACCGCCTTGTCGATACCCCGCTTCAGATCCATCGGGTTCATGCCGGCGGCCACCGCCTTCATGCCGTCACGCACGATGGCCTGGGCCAGCACGGTGGCGGTGGTGGTGCCGTCTCCGGCCACGTCGGAGGTCTGGGAGGAGACCTCCTTCACCATCTGGGCGCCCATGTTCTCGAACTTGTCCTTGAGCTCGATCTCCTTGGCCACCGAAACCCCGTCCTTGGTGATGGTGGGGGCGCCAAAGCTCTTCTCCAGCACCACGTTGCGGCCCTTCGGGCCAAGTGTGACCTTCACCGCATTGGCCAGGATGTTCACCCCGTGAATCATGCGGCTGCGGGCGTCATCACTGAACAGTACATCTTTAGCTGCCATAACTTTTCAATCCTCTTCTCGTGAAATGATTCAACGTCAAAAAAACTAGCCCTCGATGATGCCGAGCAGATCATCCTCGCGCATCATCAGCAACTCCTCGCCGTCCACCTTCACCTCGGTGCCGGCGTACTTGCCAAACAGAACCTTGTCGCCCACCTTCACATCCAGGGCGCGAAACTCGCCATTATCCAGCGCCTTGCCCCTGCCGACGGCGACCACTTCGCCCTGCATGGGTTTCTCGGTGGCGGAGTCAGGCAGCACGATTCCGCCTGGAGTGGTGGTCTCCTCTTCCATTCGGCGAACGACAACACGGTCATACAA
>WFXP01000017.1 GCA_015490535.1 Gammaproteobacteria bacterium | reverse complement strand
ATCCCAAACTCTCCCCAATCCCCTTCTGCCGACCATCTTCCGGCGTGCATTCTGCCTGTCAAGGATGATTTACCATGTTACCCACACGATTTGGTGAAGACCCTTTGTTGTAGCTATTTAGCATAATATGAAACATGCTGAGTAACTGTTCAGATCACTCCTGAAATCTGTCAGTTCAAGGCGAAAAGTGTGAATTTGCGAGTGGAAATGACCATTTTTCAACGCAGCAATGGCGGATTTCGGGAGAGGTGAGCTGAATGGTCACGACCCTTTCTGGAATAAGGGGCAGGGAGCATCCCGGTCCCCTGCCGCTGGCGGCCCCCTGACCGATTTCCTGTCCGGAGGGGAGGTTTGGGATGCGGGAGCCACCCGCGAACCGGCGAAGCGAGGAGCGCCTTGCCCTGAATGCTGACCGACCGACTGAGTCCTGATTTGTTCCTTGAAAAGAGTACCGGTTCCCGGCTGACAGGCTTGCAACTCCCGCCGGGACACCATATGTTATCCCCGTTTCGGAGGCGCCGCTTCCGCCGGCGCCCCCTCCCGGAGAGGCTTCCAGTCGATGAACAGGCCCGACAGAATCTTCCTCGTAGGCCCCATGGGGGTGGGTAAGACCACTATCGGGCGTCGGCTGGCGGCGGTGCTGGAGAAGCAGTTCGTGGACAGCGACCACGAGATAGAGGAGCGCACCGGTGTCGACATCCCCCTCATATTCGAGCTGGAGGGGGAGGAGGGCTTTCGCGGCCGGGAGAGCAGGATGCTGGATGAGCTGACGCAGCGGCCCGGTATCGTTCTTGCCACCGGGGGAGGGGCGGTCCTGGACCCGGCAAGCAGGCAGCACCTGCGCGAGCGCGGCTACGTAGTGTATCTGCACGCGCCGCTCAGGCTTCTGCTGCAGCGTACGGCGCGGGACAACAGGCGCCCCCTCCTGATGGATACCGCGGATCGGGCCGCCAGGATGCGCCAGATCATGGAGCAGCGTCAGCCGCTGTATGAGGAGATCGCCCATCTCAAGGTGGAGACCGGCAGGCGCAACATTCGCAGGGTGGTGCAGAGGATCGTATCCAGCTACGAAAAAGGCTGACCCGGAGGAAGGTTGAGGCTATCATAGGCGGCAATCTGACAGGACGGTATCGGCTTCACCATGGAAATCATCCGGCTGGATCTGGGAGAGCGCGGCTATCCCATTTACATCGGGGGCGACCTGCTCGGCAGGGCGGATCTGGTGGCGCCCTGCATCAGGGGTGAGCAGGTACTTGTCGTCAGCAACGAGACGGTTGCCCCTCTCTATCTGGAGCAGACCGCAGCCGCCTTCAGCGACTACCGCTGCGCCTCCGTCATCCTCCCCGACGGCGAGCAGTACAAGACCCTGCAGACCCTGGAGACCATCTTCGATCAGCTCCTGGAGCAGCGCTTCGATCGCCGCTCCACCATAGTGGCGCTGGGCGGTGGCGTGGTGGGGGACCTGGCCGGGTTCGCCGCCGCCTGCTACCAGCGGGGGGTGGACTACATCCAGATCCCCACCACCCTGCTGGCCCAGGTGGACTCCTCGGTGGGGGGCAAGACCGGCGTCAACCACCGGCTGGGCAAGAACATGATTGGCGCCTTCCATCAGCCGCGCTGCGTGATCGCCGACACCGGCGTGCTGGAGACCCTGGAGGACCGGCAGCTCAGCGCGGGCCTCGCAGAGGTGATCAAGTACGGGCTGATCCGGGACGTGGAGTTCTTCTGCTGGCTGGAGCAGAACATGGATCGGCTGCTGGCGCGGGATCCGGAGGCGCTGGCATACGCCATCGGGCGCTCCTGCCGCAACAAGGCGGAGGTGGTGGCGGCGGATGAGCGGGAGGGGGGCGTTCGCGCCACCCTCAATCTGGGGCACACCTTCGGTCACGCGATCGAGACCGGCGTGGGCTACGGGCGCTGGCTGCATGGCGAGGCGGTGGCCACCGGCATGCTGATCGCCGCGGATCTGTCGCGCCGCCTGGGCTGGCTCACCCCGGAGGAGGTGGCCCGTATAGACAACCTGATCGACAAGGCCTGCCTGCCCACCCGTGCCCCCGCGGACATGGATTGTGACCAGTTTCTGGAGCTGATGGCGGTGGACAAGAAGGCCCATGGGGGCAGGATCAATCTGGTACTGCTCGAGCGGATCGGTGCGGCGGTGGTCTGCGGAGATTACCATCCCCAGCTTCTGAAGCAGACCCTGGAGGACCACCTGGCCGTGGGGGGCGGGATCCTGTAGTGCTCGCGCCCTACGCAGTGACCGATGCCGAGTCACGTGGACGGCGCCACCCCGAGGAGACCACCCGCTACCGGGGCGAATTCCAGCGCGACCGTGATCGCATCGTCCACAGCGCCGCGTTCCGCCGCCTGGAGTACAAGACCCAGGTGTTCGTCAACCACGAAGGGGACATGTTCCGTACCCGCCTGACCCACTCCATAGAGGTGGCCCAGATTGGCCGTTCGGTGGCGCGGGTGCTGGAGCTCAACGAGGATCTGACCGAGGCCGTCGCCCTGGCCCATGACCTGGGGCACACGCCTTTCGGTCACGCCGGCCAGGAGGCCCTCAACCACTGCATGCGGGAGTGGGGCGGGTTCGAGCACAACCTGCAGTCGCTGCGGGTGGTGGACGAACTGGAGCAGCGCTACGCCGAGTTTCCCGGCCTGAACCTTACCTTCGAGACCCGCGAGGGGATCCTCAAGCACTGTAGCCGGCAGCATGCCCGCGAGCTGGGAGAGCTGGGAGAGCGTTTCCTGCACAACCGGCAGCCCTCCCTGGAGGCGCAGCTGGCCAACCTGGCGGATGAGATCGCCTACAACAACCACGACGTTGACGACGGCCTGCGGGCCGGGCTCATCACCCTGGAGCAGCTGGAGGAGGTGACCCTGTTTGCGCGCCACCACAGGGAGGTAAGGGAGCGCTACCCCCGCCTCGAGGGGCGGCGCGTGGTCCACGAAATCGTGCGGCGCATGATCAACCAGCAGGTGGTGGATCTGATCGAGGCCAGCCGCCAGCGTCTGGCGGGAAGCGGGGTGGCGGACGTGGCGGCGGTGCGCGCCCGCTCCGCGCCGTTGATAGGATTCAGTCCGCCCATGCAGGAGGAGAACCGGCAGCTGAAACGGTTCCTGCGGGAGAAGATGTACCGCCATCACCGGGTGCACCGCATGGCGGTCAAGGCGCGCCGCATCGTCACGGCGCTGTTTTCCGAATTTATGTCCGATCCGGCCCTGCTGCCGGAGGAGAGCCGCGAGATGGCGCTGCAGGAGGAGCGGAGCCAGGGGGAGGCGGGACGTGCCAGGGCCGTGGCGGACTATATCGCGGGAATGACGGATCGGTTTGCCATCGCCGAATACGAGCGGCTCTTCGATCCCCACGTTACCTGACGGACGGAGACTGCGGCGCAACCGACGGAGAGAGAGATGTCCACAGCCAGCGGAGAGTACCCCTATCTGGACTACTTCAACCTGCAGCGGGCCCCGTTCACGCCGCTCGCGGATGACCGCTTCCTGTTCACCGATGCGGCCATCGAGCAGCGCCTGGAGATGCTGCGCCACGTCACCGGCTACAGCGATCTGCTGCTCATAATCAGCGGCGAGCAGGGCAGCGGCAAGAGCACCCTGGCGCGCCAGTTCATCGCCTCGGTGCGCGGGGAGCGGCGGGTGTGTCGCGTGGATGCCAGCTATGGCATGGATACCCGGGCCCTGCTGGCCGGCATCTCGGAGGGCTTCGCCTTTCCCGCCGTGGCCGCCGATGCGGAGGGGCTGGAGGATCTGTTGCGCGGCCTGCGCAACGGCAGGCGCCATCTGCTGGTGATCGACGATGCGCACCGGCTGCCGGTGGAGGCGCTCACCTTCCTGCTGCAGTTTGCCGCCCGGGACAGCGGCAAGGAGAAGCTGCTGGACATCGTGCTGTTCTGCGAGCCCAGTATCAGCGAGCTGTTGGCCGTTCCCGCCGTCGCCCCGCTGCGCGATCGCCACACCCAGACCATGGAGATGCCCCGTTTCAGCGAGGAGCAGACCGCCGCCTATCTGCGTTTCCGGATGGAGGCGGCGGGAGCGGCGGGGGAGTTTCCCTTCTCCGACAAGCTGGTCAGGATGATCCACAGGGGCTCCCACGGCAGTCCGGCCCGGATCAACGAGCTGGCGCACCGGGCGCTGATGGAGATCAGCGGCGCGCAGCCCCGCTCCGCCCTGGCGGCGCTGCTGGCGCAGCGGGAGGTGTGGTTGCCGCTGGGGATTGCGGCCGCCGTGGCGCTGATCGGTCTGCTGTTGCTGTCGCTTCCGGACGATGAATCACAGCCGCGGCGTGAGGAGGAGCAGCTCGCACTTCCCGCCGGTACCGGAGGGGAGGAGGCTGTACGGCAGGAGGAGCGGGCCGCAGAGCCATCCGTGCCGCCAGCGGTGGGGCAGCATGAACCAGAACCGGTGGCGCAGGCGCGGGTTACATCTGCCCCGGAATCCCGGCCCGATGCAGAAGGGGCGGCCGGTTCGGCGCCGCGTCTCAAGGGGTGGCCCGCCGATGACCAGCCGCCGGCGGCTCCGGCGCATGGGGAGACCGGTACGGCGCCGGTCGCTGAACCCGCCGCGGCGGCTCCGGCCCCAGGCGCGCCGGTCATCGAGGAGGTGCTGCCGGATCCGGTACCCGCCTCCCGTGAGCGCCAGGAGGTCATCCTGCGGGGTTCCGGATTCCAGAGCGGCAGCCGGGTCTCCCTGGGCTGGACCGGCAGGGTCAAGGAGCTGGCGCCGGAACAGGTGAAGGTGGAGAGCCCGGAGCGGATCAGGATCTCCATCGTCACCGGCAGCTCCAGCGACACCTGGACCGCGCGGGTCACCAATCCGGACGGGCGCAGCTCGGCCACACACCAGTTCCGCGTGGAGGCCGCGGAGCCGACCCGGAGGGAACCGGCGAGCCCCCCGGCGGCGGAGGAGGGAGTGGCCGGAATCCGGCGCGAGGCGTGGCTCCGGAGGCAGGATCCCAATCACTACACCGTGCAGCTGATGGGCTCCAGCCGCGAGGCCGATATTGCCACATTCGTGCGCCGTCATCGGCTGAAGGGGGAGCTGGCCTATTTCCGCGGCCTCAGCCAGGGGAAGGATTGGTACTCCCTGGTGGCCGGCGTCTATCCCGACTTCCAGGCGGCGAACCGCGCCGCCGCGCAGCTGGCGCGCAAGGTCCCGGGCATCTCCCCCTGGGTGAGGCGGATCGGCAACATCCGCATCCTGCTGGAGGATCTGGAGTCCGCGCCGCCTGAGACGGTGTCCCCGCCGCGCTTGCCGCGGGATGAGCAGGATGTGGCCTGGCTGCTGGAGCAGAATCCCCGCCACTACACCGTTCAGCTGGTTGCCGGGCGGGACCGGAATACCATCAGGCAGTTCATCCGTTCCCACGGCCCGGCCGACAACGCGGTCTATTTCCGCACCATTCGGGAAGGCAGGGCGTGGTACGCACTGGTCTACAACAGCTACCGCAGCAGGTCGGAGGCGGCCGCGGCCCTTGCACGGCTGCCGCGGGCCTGGCGCAAGTACCGTCCCTGGGTACGCAGCTTCGCCAGCATCCAGCAGGAGCTGCGCCGTTCCGGTACTCTTTCAGGGCAATAAATCAGGAAGGTCTTCCTCGAATCGAGTGGGTAAAATGGTAAATCACCGCGTAGCGGCTCCGTCCTTGACAGACAGAATGCACGCCACATACTCGGTAGCCAGGAGGGGATTGGGGCCGTCTGGCTGGGGACTGGCGGATACCCACCATCTGCACAAATTGCAACTGGTTCTGCTATCCCAAAGTGCCCCAATCCCCTTCTGCCGACCATCTTCCGGCGTGCATTCTGTCTGTCAAGGATGATTTACCATTTTACCCACTCGATTCGAGGAAGACCTTCCTGATTTATCACCTCGACGGACTAGTACTCTTTCAAGGTAATAAATTAGAATTCAGCGTCCCTGTGGTGTTTCGCGGCAAGGCGCAGTGCGCAGGCAAGGGTTATTCCCTTGTCAAGCACTGCAACGCCGCAGCGGAACACCACAGGGACGCCCGAAGGGT
>WFXP01000016.1 GCA_015490535.1 Gammaproteobacteria bacterium | reverse complement strand
GGCAGGGCGGGCAGCATTCTGCCCTGCAGCTCGATATCGCCGGCGGTGAGAAAACCGCCATTGGCCTCGTAGCCCACCACCGGCCCGGGCGCGCCCTCCCGCGCCTGGTTCATCGCGGCGATCACGAACGGTGAACCGATGCGGGTGCGGATCACGCGCTGGAACCAGCCACTGCGCTCCACCGCACTGTTGCTGCTGACCGGAGTGGCCACCACGGCGGCCCCCAGCCAGCGGGCGCAGAGGATCCCGGCCACGTCGCCCCGCAGCCAGTTGCCATGTTCGTCGCTGATCAGCGGCCGATCCCCGTCGCCATCGGCGGAGACGATACAGTCATAGGAAGAGTCGGCCGCCCACCGCTGGGCGAGATGCACATCCTCCGGGCGGATCGCCTCGGTGTCCACCGGAATGAACTGTTCCGCCCGGCCCAGCCGGGTCACCCTGGCCCCAAGGGCGCAGAGGATCTCGTAGAGGGCGTCGCGAAGTACGCTGGAGTGCTGGTACAGGCCGATCCGCAGCCCCGCCAGACACCCCTCGGGAAGAAACTCCAGATAGCGCCGCAGATAGTGGTCGCCGGCCTCTCCACTCTCGGCTGGGAGGGAAAACGGGGTCGCCAAGGATCCGTCGGGAGTGAAGCGGCTATCCGGAACCGTGACCTGCTGGCCCCTGATGCCCTGCTCGTCCTCCTTCAGAATCTCGCCGTCCGCCCGGTTGAACTTGATTCCGTTGCGATCATCGGGAATATGGCTGCCGGTCACCATCAGGGAGGGGATCCCTCGGGCCATCGCATAGCTGGCGACAGCGGGGGATGCGATCCTGCCGCAGTTGATCGGGTGGTAACCCCGATCCGCCACGGCGGCGGCGCAGGCCGCCATGATGCGACCGGTACTGGGGCGCAGATCGCCGGCAATGGCCACGGCCTCCCCTCGCTCCAGCCCCCTGCTCTGCTCCAGGTGCTGCAGAAAGGCAGCGGTATAGCTGTAGCAGATCCGGTCGGTCATCTTGCGCACCAGTCCACGCGCGCCGCTGGTGCCGAAACCGACCCCGCTGCTCTCCATGAGGTGACCGATCTCTGCCTGTGCCATGGGATGAAATCCGCAAATGAAAAAGGGTCGTGCGATTATGGCACAACCCCTTCAAATTGGCTCCCCCGACTGGACTCGAACCAGTGACAAACGGATTAACAGTCCGGTGCTCTACCAACTGAGCTACGGGGGAACGGCGAGCCGGGTATGGTAAACCATGGCGTTCGGGACGGTCAACTGCAGGTGTGGGAGCTCTTGCGCACCCTTCCGGTTGCGCTTACCGTAAGGGCCTTGCCGGGGCGCGTGCCGGTGGAGGCGTCGCAAAATGCGAAAGTTCCCGTGGCCAGCCCGGTAGCGGTGCCGTCCCCCTTGTAAGAGAGGCTGCCACGCGGGAAGGTCAGGGTGGTGCCGCCGCGCAGGGGTTCGTGGACGCGCAGCAGGGTGCCGGCAGCATCCACCACTATCCAGCCCTCGTGCCAGTTGCTGCCGCTGGTGCAGCTGCTCTGGTTGCTGCTCTGGCAGATGGTCACCCTTTCGCCCCGCTTTATCGCCTCGCTGCGCGCAAAATTGAGATCTCCCAGCAGGGCATTGACCTGGGAGACCATCCGGTTATTGCTGAGTACCTTGTGCAGCGCAGGGCCCGCGGTCGAAACCACCACCACGAATACGGCGACCGTGATGATCAGCTCGATAAGGGTCAGGCCTGTCTGTCGGGCCGGCAATATTCTCATGCGGCTCATCTGTATGGCTCCACAGGACAACTGGCCGGCGGCTCGGGCCGCCTCCAGGGACGCGCGCCCGCGCACCGTCAGGCGGTGGGGCGCAGGCTGCTCCTGCAGCCTCTTGTCAAGGTATCGGCACGACAGAAGAGGATGTTTAGTTTCGGGACCCTCACCCGGAGGTATGGAAAGGGCGGCACATCCTTCATCGGAGTGGCCGGCCGCCGCCATGGCCGGCCCGGCGGTTGTGTCCAATATGTACATTACCTGTCAGGTGGTTGCGGGAGCCGGTGCGGGGGCGTTCCGGATCGGCGGCCGGATCTCCGCATCCGGGGCCACGACGACGCTGGAGTGGCTGTTCACGCTATTTTCCGTTTCCCCTGCCGCATGATAGATTAGCCGCTTTTCGCAACCAACGTGCCTGAAACCATGTCCAATCCGCTGCTCGAGATGGAGGGGCTGCCCCCCTTCCGCCATATTCTGCCCGAACATGTGGAGCCGGCCATCGATACCGTGCTGGCCGGAAATCGTGCCCGGCTCCAGGAGCTGCTGACGCAGCAGGGGCCTGCCACATGGGACAGCCTGGTGCAGCCCCTGGAGGAGATGGAGGACCGTCTCGGCCGGATCTGGTCGCCGGTGAACCACATGAACTCGGTGGTCAACAGCGAGCCGCTGCGCGAGGCCTACAACGCCTGCCTGCCCAAGCTGAGCGACTACGCCACCGAGATGGGACAGAACCGGCGGCTCTGGGAGGCGTTCCGCGCCATAGCGGAAGGGCCGGAGTACCCCGCCCTGGAGCCGGCCCGGCGCAAAGTAATCGACAACGCGCTGCGTGACTTCCGGCTGGCGGGGGTGGATCTTCCCCCCGACAGGCAGCAGCGCTACCGGGAGATCCAGCAGCGGCTGGCCCGCCTCACCAGCAAATTCGAGGAGAACCTGCTGGATGCCACCCAGGCCTGGAGCCGGCAGATCACCGACGAGCGGCAGCTGGCCGGACTGCCGGAGTCGGCCCGCGCCCAGGCGCGCCAGACGGCGCAGCAGCGCGGCCTGGAGGGGTGGCTGTTCACCCTGGAGTTCCCTTCCTATTACGCCGTGATGACCTATGCTGACGATGCCGGGCTGCGCCGCGAGATCTACGAGGCCTATGTGACCCGTGCCTCTGACCAGGGGCCCCATGCCGGAAAGTGGGACAACGGCCCCGTCATGGAGGAGATTCTGGCCCTGCGCCACGAGCTGGCCCGGCTTTTGGGGTATGCCAACTACGCGGAGCGTTCCCTCGCCACCAAGATGGCCCCCACCCCGGAGAGGGTTATGGGGTTCCTGCATGATCTGGCGGAGCGCTCCCTGGGTCAGGCCCGGGAGGAGCTCGCCGAGCTGCAGCGCTTTGCCCGGGAGCGGTATGGCGTGGCGGAGCTGGCCGCCTGGGACATCAGCTACTACTCGGAGAAGCTGCGCCAGGAGCGCTACGCCATCAGCGAGGAGGATCTGCGCCCCTACTTTCCGGAGGATCGGGTGCTGCCGGGCCTGTTCGAGGTGGTGCGGCGGCTCTACGGGCTGCAGATCCGGCTCCTGGAGGGGATCGAGAGCTGGCACGACGACGTACGTTTCTACGAGATCCGGGATCGCGAGGGCCGGCTGCGGGGCCAGTTCTACCTGGATCTCTACGCCCGGCCGAACAAGCGCGGTGGGGCGTGGATGGATGTCTGCATCTCCCGGATGCGGCGCTCCGACGGCACCTTGCAGATCCCGGTCGCCTACCTCACCTGCAACCTGACCCCGCCGGTGGGTGACGCCCCGGCGCTGTTCACCCACGACGAGGTGATCACCCTGTTCCACGAGTTCGGTCACGGCCTGCACCACATGCTGACCACCGTGGACCAGGCCAGCGTCTCCGGTATCAGCGGCGTGGCCTGGGACGCGGTGGAGCTGCCCAGCCAGTTCATGGAGAACTGGTGCTGGCAGCGGGAGGCGCTGGATCTCATCGCCGGCCACTACCAGACCGGCGCGCGGCTGCCCGACCAGCTGTTCGACAGGATGAGCGCCGCCCGGAACTTCCAGTCCGGGATGCAGATGGTGCGCCAGCTGGAGCTCTCCCTGTTCGACTTCCGGCTGCATCTGGAGTACGACCCCGGGGCGGGGCCGCGCATCCAGCAGATCCTGGACCAGGTGCGCGCCGAGGTGGCGGTCATCCGGCCACCGGTCTACAACCGCTTCCAGCACGGCTTCGCCCACATATTCGCCGGGGGCTATGCCGCCGGCTACTACAGCTACAAGTGGGCCGAGGTGCTCTCCTCCGACGCCTTTGCCCGCTTCGAGGAGGAGGGGATCTTCAACCGCGAGACCGGCCTGCAGTTTCTTGAGGCGGTCCTGGAGCAGGGAGGGGCGCGGGACCCCATGGAGCTGTTCAGGGAGTTCCGGGGCCGGGATCCGGAGATTGACGCCCTGCTGCGCCACAGCGGCATCAGCGGGGGAGCCTGAACCGCATGTGCGGGATCTGCGGCGTCCTCCGGCTGGACGGAACCCCGGCCCCGCTGGCCACCATCGACCGCATGCTCCCCCGCCTGGAGCGGCGCGGGCCGGATCACGCGGGCAGCTACAGCGACGGCCCGCTCGCCATGGGGCACCGCCGGCTGGCCATCATCGATCTCTCGGAGCACTCCAACCAGCCGCTGGTGGACTCCGCGGCCGGGCTGGCCATCGTGTTCAACGGGACCATCTACAACTATCCGGAACTGCGCCGCGAACTGCGGGGCAGGGGGCACCGTTTCAACACCCAGGGGGATACCGAGACCATCCTGAAGGCCTACGCCGAGTGGGGAGAGCGCTGCGTGGAGCACCTGCACGGCATGTTCGCCTTCGCCATCTGGGAGATGCACAGCCGTACCCTGTTTCTGGCCCGCGACCGGCTCGGCATCAAGCCGCTCTACTACAGCAGTGACGGCGAGCGCTTCCTGTTTGCCTCCAACAGCCAGGCGCTGCTGGCCGCGGGCGGTATCGACCGCTCCATCGACGCGCTGGGGCTGCACCACCAGCTCACCCTGCACGGTGTGATCCCGGCGCCCCACACCATCCTGAAGGGGATTGCCAAGCTGCCGCCGGCCACCACCCTGACCTTGACCGCGGCGGGGGAGCGCCGGGAGCGCAGCTACTGGTTTCCCGAAGCACGCCGCCCGGAGCTGCCGCGCGGGGAGCAGGAGTGGTGCGAGGCGATCCGGGAGGCGCTGCAGCAGGCGGTGGGCAAACGGCTGGTGGTGGCCGACGTGCCGGTAGGGGTGCTGCTTTCTGGTGGGTTGGACTCCTCCCTGCTGGTGGCGCTGCTGGCGGAGCTGGGGGTGCAGGAGATTCTCACCTTCTCCATCGGTTTCGAGGACATCGGCGCCGAGCGCGGCAGCGAGTTCGAGTATTCGGACCAGGTGGTGGAGCGGTTCCGGACCCGCCATCGGCGGTTCCGGATTCCCAACAGCCGGGTGCTGGAGCGCCTCCCCGAGGCGGTGGCCAACATGGCGGAGCCGATGGTGGGGCAGGATGCGGTGGCTTTCTACCTGTTGGCGGAGCAGGTATCGCGCGAGGTTAAGGTGGTGCAGAGCGGCCAGGGGGCGGACGAGCTGTTCGGCGGTTACTTCTGGTATCCGGAGATGGCGGCGGATGGCAGCGGCAGCATGCTTGAACGCTTCGCGCGCCACTACTTCGACCGGGATCACGGGGAGTACCTGCAGACCGTCGCTGCCCGGTGGCGCGGCGCGGACCATACCGGCGCCACCATCGCCAGGCTGCTGGATCTGCCGGGTGCCGACAGCTTCATGGATCGCGTACTGCGCATGGATGTCACCACCCTGATCGTGGACGATCCGGTAAAGCGGGTGGACAACATGACCATGGCCTGGGGACTGGAGGCGCGGGTGCCGTTTCTGGATCACCAGCTGGTGGAGCTGGCGCTGCAGATGCCCCCGGATCTGCGCCTGAAGGAGGGCGGCAAGTATCCGCTCAAGGCCATCGCGCGCGGGCTGCTGCCGGATGCCGTGATCGACCGTCCCAAGGGGTACTTCCCCATGCCGGCGCTCAAGTACCTGCGCGGTCCGTTTCTGGAGTTCATGTGTGACATCCTGCTCTCGGATGCCTGCCGCCGGCGCGGTCTGTTCGAGCCGCGCTACGTGGAGATGCTGCTCGACGCCCCCGAGCAGCACTTCACCCGCATACAGGGCAGCAAACTGTGGCACCTGGCGCTGCTCGAGCTGTGGCTGCAGCTCAACGTCGATTCTGCTGCTTGAGTTCGTGGAGGGTCTGCAGCGCGGTGCGGGCCCGATCCAGCTTGTTCTGAAGCTCCTTGTCGGAGGGGGCCAGCCGCAGCGCTCTTTGCCACACCCCGATGGCCTCTTCGATGCGCTCCTGGCTGTAGAGCTCGTCACCACGTGCCGTATTCTGCTCCACGAAACTGCGGATCAGCCGTTCGTTCTCCTGTCTCAGTTCGCGCACACGCGGATGGGAGGGGTCGATCTCCACCATCTGCTGCATGATACGGCGCGCCTCCAGCAGATCGCCGTGGTCCTGGGCGCGGGCGTATTTGCTCAGCAGGGAGGCGAGACGCTGCTGGCGGGCAAGCGTGAAGGTAGCAGATTGCTCGCCGTCTGCTGATTGCCCCTGTTCCGTTACGTTCGCTGGGGATCGATAGCGCAGGGGCCGGAACTCCTCGCTCTCGTCCACCCGCTCGATGGGTGGCAGCCGGTGCAGCGCCTGCCGTACCTCCGGGGTGTCATCCAGCCGCTGGGCCATGATCAGGCAGTGCTGGGCCAGGCGCAGATCCCCCTCCTTCTGCACCTCCCGGGCCAGCTCCAGCAGCCGCCGGGCTACTGCCTGCCGGCGGGCCTGGTATTTGCGCAGGTTCCAGTCCAGAAACAGATAGCCGGGATTCACCTGCTCCAGCTCCCGGTGCTGGCGGGCGCTCTCCAGCAGGGAGCGCCCCTCGTGCAGCAGCAGCTCCAGCTGAAGCTGGTCGATACGCCTCTGGCGGCGGGTCTCCAGCTCGTCACGGGCGATGCGCAGCACCGCGCTCTGGGGCCAGCGCTGGCGGGCCGAATCGATGGTCTGCAGCGCCTCCTCCCAGAGATCCTGCCGCGCCAGCTGATCGGCCGCCTCGATCTGCTTCTGGGCGTAGAGATTGGCGTTCTGTTTCGCCATCTCCAGCCATTCGCGCAGCATGGCGTCGTCGGGGTTGAGACGGGTCTGGCGCTGCAGGGTGGCCAGGGCGTTGCCATACTCATCCTGCTCCAGCCACTCCCGGATCTGGGCCGGCCCGATCTCGCCGGCCCTCTGCAGGTGGCTGCAGCCGACGGTGAACAGGGTCACCAGCAGCAGAGGGGGGAGAATCCTCATCCCGCCCGGCGCCGCGTCAGCAGGGTATCTATCTGCTGGTACATGTGGCGGTGCAGCAGCGCTACCACATCATCCACCCGGTAGGTGGCCACCGGCCGGTCCTTGCCACGGATGGTGACGGTCTGGTACCCACCTATCTCGATGTTGTCGCTCACCCCCTCCTGCTGCAGCATGTGTTCGGTGATGATTATCTCGCCGCCGCCGGCGATTCCGGAGAGACGTGACGCCAGATTGACAGTATCCCCCAGTACCGTGTACTGCATCCGGTTGCTGGAGCCCATGGTGCCGGCCTGCATCGGCCCGCAGTTGACCCCGATGCTGAACTGCAACGGGATCTTGCCCGTCCACAGCCGCTGGGTGTTGAGTCTTTCGATGAGATTCTTCAGCAGCACCGCGAAGTAGAGGGCGTGAAAGGCGTGCTTTGGATCCGGCTCCGGTACCCCGAACAGGATCATGGCGCAGTCGCCCATATATTTGTCCACCGTGCCGCCGCACATTCGGGCCGCATCGCTGATGTAGCCGAAGTAGTCGTTCAGCAGCTCTGCGATCTCCGCCGCCGACAGTTTTTCCGCCAGGGAGGTGTAGCCCACGATGTCCGCGAACAGCACGCTGCCGCTCACCATTTCACCCCCCAACTTTACCTGATCGGGATCGGACAGCATGCTCCGGGCCACATTCTCCGGTACGAAGCGGGAGAAGGTCTGCTCCACCCGCTCCTTCTGCTGAAGCTCCTTGGCCATGTTATTGAACGATCTCATCAGCTGCCCCAGTTCGTCGTTGCGCTGCTCCTTGATCCGGTACTCATAGTTGCCGCTGCCGATCTCCTGGCTGGCCTCGATCAGCTGACGAACCGGCCGCGCGATGCGCCTGCCCAGAAGGAAGGACCCGGCTACTCCCAACAGGATCATCGCCAGGGTAAGGGTCACCACCATGCGCACCGACTCCTGGCGCGACTGGACCAGGATCTGCCTGCTGAAGGTGGCCAGACTGTATCCCAGCACAACGTCCTGAAACCGGATCGGCGCTACGAAGCTTATCAGATATCTCTTCTGCCGGGGCTCATACCACTCCAGCTCATGGGGGCGCTCTTCCTCCCCCTCGGCCCGCGGCAGATCGATTTCCGCCGGGACCAGTCCCGAGCTGCTCAACAGCTCGCCCCCGGCCGAGATGATGGCGGTGCCGACGATATTTTCATTCCGGGCGAGATTGCTGACCAGCACCTTGAGGCCCAGTTCATCCTTCGCGAGAATCAGCTCCTTGGCGGCATCAGCCACCTGGCTTGCCACGGTGGAGCCAAAGCGCGTTGTATCGGCGCGCAGCAGCGCCCCCTGCCGGTCGATGAGCAGCATTCCCAGCAGCAGCATCGCGGACGTTATCAGCAGGGTTATGGCGATGGCCAGCTTGTACCCGATGGGGATTCGCAGGTTACGCCACGTCCTGGTCAAGATGTTAGCGTTGGCCATGAGTTGCTAGATTCAAAAGCTGTGCCACCCCCTCCTGGTCTGTTCCACCGCTGCCGGTGGCGGATGCGGGCCTGGATGGTCTGGTCGGGGGCTGGCCGGGCTATCCGGCCGCCGGGACTTCGATTGTTCCCGTTATCTTTGTTGCCGAGTACTCTTTCAAGCAGAAAAAACCGGCACATTTACCAACATACCATATTACTGGAAACATTTCATTTCCAGGAGGCCGCCGGTACGGATGGCAGCCGGCGATTGTTGTGGGCCAAGGGGAACCAAACTAGAATAGCCGGGACTAATAACATCCCATCCTTCGAGGAGAGGGATGCAGGCATCTTAAGACGGAGTATCGTGACAATGTTGAACCGCATATTTCTGTTCTTGGTGACCAACCTGGCGATTATCGTCGTTCTGAACATAGTTCTGCGCCTGCTGGGGGTTGATCGCATCCTGGATGCCCAGGGGGGATTGAGCTACAGCAGCCTGCTGGTGTTCGCCGCCGTGGTCGGCTTCACCGGTTCCCTGTTCTCCCTGCTGATCTCCAAGTGGAGCGCCAAGCGCATGGTGGGAGCGCGGGTGATAGAACAGCCCTCCACCCCTACCGAGCGGTGGCTGGTGGAGACCGTGGCGCGCCAGGCCCGGCAGGCCGGAATAGGGATGCCGGAAGTGGCGCTGTATGACGCTCCGGAACCCAACGCCTTTGCCACCGGAGCAAACCGCAACAGCGCCCTGGTGGCGGTCAGCAGCGGTCTCCTGAACGCAATGGATCAGGACGAGGTGGAGGCGGTGCTGGCCCACGAGGTCAGCCATATCGCCAATGGCGACATGATCACCCTTACCCTGATACAGGGGGTGGTCAACACGTTTGTGATCTTCCTCTCCCGGGTGGTGGGACATACCGTGGACCGGGTGGTGTTCAAGAATGAGCAGGGTTACGGCCCCGCCTACTGGATCACAACCATTCTCGCGGAGCTGGCGCTGGGGATCCTGGCCACTATCATTGTCATGTGGTTCAGCCGCCAGCGGGAGTTCCGGGCCGATGCCGGTTCCGCCCAGCTGGCCGGGCGGGAGAAGATGATCGCCGCCCTGCAGGCCCTGCAGCACAGCGCGGGAGAGAGCCATCTGCCGGATCAGATGGCCGCTTTCGGGATCAACGGGCGCATCGGCAGCGGTCTCAAGCAGCTGTTCATGTCCCATCCTCCACTTGAGCAGCGCATCGCGGCGCTGCAACAGCGGGTGGCGTAGCCGCCCGAGGAGGGTGGGGTCAGGATGCCTCTCCGGAGAAGTCGTACTGCATGGAGGTGGAGGGTTCCTGCACGAAGTAGCCCTGGATATAGTTCACTCCGGCCTGCCAGAGCAGCGACAGGCTGTTGGCACTCTCCACGAACTGGGCGATGGTGGAGCTTCCGGTATCCCGCGCCACCTGGTTGATGCGGCGCACCTTTTCCAGGATCTCCGGATCCTGATCCATGCGGGATATCAGCGATCCGTCAATCTTCAGGAAGGAGACCTTGAGCCGTTTTTGCAGCATGATGGCGTTGGGGGCGATGCCGAAGTGATCCAGGGCGATCCCGCACTTCAGCTTGCGCAGCCCTTCGGCCAGCTTGCCCACCTCCTTGAGATGGCCGAGGGCGCACTTCTCGCTGATTTCGAATATCAGCCCTCCTTCGCTCAATCCCGCCTCCCGTAGCTGCCGGCCTATCCACAGCAGCAGGGTTTCATCCCTGAGGGAGTCCTCGGAGAGCTTTACGAACAGGGTCGTCTGGACCCCTTTTTTGTGGCGCTCGGCCAGGGCCTTGATGGAGTTGCAGATCACCCAGCGCTCCACCTCCGGGATCAGGCCGGCCTGCTGGGCCACGGGGATGAACTCGGCGGGGGAGATCTCCTGGCCCTCCTCCCGCATGCGAAGCAGCACCTCATATTTCTCTCCGGGGGCGCCGTGCAGGCTGACGATGGGCTGGTATAGCAGGTGCAGCCCCTCGTTTTCCAGCGCCCTACGGATCCGTTTGACCCACGCCCCCTGCATCTCCTGCTCCGCCAGATCCTCCACCACGGGGACATACTGGGTCACGCAGTTGCCACCCGCTTCGCGGCTCTCGGCGCAGGCCTTGGCGGCCCGCGCCAGGAACTCCTGCGCGCTGCTGGTGCTGTCGTTGATCAACGTGACACCCACGCTGCAGGTCAGATGCAGTGAATGGCCACCTATCTCCGCCACATGTCTCTCCACCATGCGGCACAGCAGTTCCGCTATCTTGGCGGCGGTGGTGGCATTGCAGCGGCGCACCACGGCGGTGAAGGTGTGGGAGTAGAAGCGCGCCATCCCCTGGGCAAGGTTGGACTTCCGGCGCAGCAAACGCGCGATATCCGCCAGCAGAAGATCGCTGTTGGCTATCCCGATACGCTCCCGGATGGCCTGGAAATCGTCCAGCTCCAGATAGATCAGGGCGCTGTCGAAGCGGCCCTGCCGCGCTCTCTTGATCTCCGCCTCCAGGCGTCGCAGGAAATAGCGCCGGTTGAACAGACCGGTGATCTGGTCCATGCTTTTGATCTGCCGGATCCTGTTCTCCAGCTCCTTGCTGAGCGAGCGCTCCCGGATGGTTATCTGGATGCATGGTTCACCTTTGATGACCGCCGGCTGCAGCTCCATCTCCACCCGGAAGCCGCCGCCGTCGCCGCTGCGCCCCTGTACCTCCAGACGGTTCTCCCCCGGCTCCTGCCCGGCACAGTCGCGCATGGCTGCCTTGAGCCGGTCGTGATCCTCCTTGTATACCAGCTCCAGCAGCGGCTCTCCCTTGAGCTCCCACAGCCCCTCGAGTCCGAACCTGTCCAGCCAGGCCCGGTTGGCGTGCAGAAATATACCGTCACGGACGAAGGCGATGGCGTCGCGGGAGCGTTTCAGCAGCAGCCAGCCACGTTGCTCCGCATCAAAATAGCTGCGGGTGAAGTAGCGCTGGGCGCGTCTCCCTTCCAGATCTTGTAGCTCCCGCCCCACCACCAGACGCAGGTGCTCCGGGGCCAGGGTACTCACCGTGCCGCGGGCCCCCGAGCGGAGCAGCTCCATCACCTCGTTGTCATAGGCTACGTCGCCGTCCGCCAGGATCAGAAACGAGAGGTCCTGGCCGCTGCGCACCGTTTCGGCCAGCGCCTCCGCGGGGGGAAAGTCCGGGTGCCGCAGCCTGGCTATTACCATGTCCCACTCTCCTTCCGCGAGCAGCTGCCGCATCTCCGCTGCACTCTGCACGCGCTCCGCCAGTACCGGGCAGCCACCACTACGCAGCAGATTGACTATCTCCTGCCCGTCGTTGGCGGCATCCTCCACCAGAATCAGGCGAAGATGGTGGTTTTTGTCGCTGATGCTCATATTGTGTCTGGTTTCCCGGGTCCCGAATTGTCCTTGTTGGGCGGAGTGCCGCGTGAGTGGCCGATATGCTCAATATTTCGGCAGCTCCGGCTTTTCTTTTAGCAAAAAGCGCCCGGCTTTCGGGGTTGACCTGGAAAACAGTGTAAATGTTGTGAAAACGACATTGATAATACAGCAAAACTTTCCAAAAATAGATATGTAAGGGGGAAAAATTGCCGGCCGTCGGGCCGGAGGCCGCAACCGCGGCCGCTGATGAGGAGATGGTGCAATGGCGGATGTTCTGATTAGACCCGAGTCCCCGGCGGATCGGCGCGGTATCGACGTGGTCAACATAAGTGCGTTCGGGGAGGAGGATGAGGCGCGCCTGGTGGCGGCGCTGCGCAATACTCCGGCCTATGTTCCGGAGCTCGCCCTGGTGGCGGAGAACCGGTGGCGTATTCTGGGGCACTTGATGATGCTGGCCGCCCGGCTGGAGCGGCGGTCCGGTACCATAGGGATGGTTGCGCTGGCACCGATGGCGGTGCTGCCCTCCTACTCCCACAGGGGCATAGGTTCGGAGTTGGTGGCCAGCGCCCTGCAGCGCGCCGGCGAGCGGGGTTTCCCGGCCGTGGTGGTGGCGGGATACCCCGGCTACTACTCGCGGTTCGGATTCGAGCCTGCCCACCTGAAGGGAGTGACCTGCGACCTGCCGGTGGCTTCCGAGGCGGTGCTGGTGTACGGGCTGAAGCAGGGGGTTTTCGATGAGGGGGGCAGGATACTCTATCCGCCGCTGTTTCGCCGCTTCTACGAGAAATCTCACTAGCAGCCCTTCAACTTTATAAATTGGGATGCTAAAGTAGTCTTTCAACGGGCAACCCCAACCTGTTGAGGACTGCGGCGATGAAGAAGCGCTATGTAGTGAAGCTGACCCCAGAAGAGCGGTGCCAACTTGAAGGACTTATCAATCGTGGCGGAGAGTCCGCCTATCGGAGGCGGCGTGCCCAGGTTCTGCTGTTGGTTGATGAAGGGGAGCATGGGCCGGCGCTTATTGACAGGGATGCTGCAGAGCAGACCGGTTTCAGCCGGCGCACGGTTGAGCTGATTAGGGAGCGTTGCGTGAAGGAGGGCTTGGCCGCTGCCCTGACGCGGAAAGAGCGCAGCCGCGGCCGCACCCGCAAGCTGGATGGTGAGGGCGAGGCCCGGTTGGTCAGTCTGGCCTGCAGCGACGCTCCGGAAGGGTATGCCCGTTGGACCTTGCAGCTGTTGGCCGACCGGCTTGTTGAACTGAATATTGTGGACTCGATTTCTCACGAGTGTGTTCGCCGGGTTTTAAAAAAACACCATCAAGCCCTGGCGGAAGCGGATGTGGTGCATACCGCCACGGGATGATGCGGCCTTTGTCTGTCAAAAGGAAGCGGTTCTGGAGGTTTACAAGAGGCCGCAAGACCCCCGCTATCCTGTTGTTTGCCCCGTGGATTGGCGATTTACTACTGAAGACGCACGCATCAAACTAAGGCGGCTTTATCCTAAGCTATAAAGTTGAAAGAGCACTAGTCAAGCCGATACACCACCCGCCCGGCCAGCAGGGTGTGGGTCACGCGCCCCTTCAGCTCCCAGCCGGCCAGGGGGGTGTTGTGGCCGTGGCTCACCAGCTGGTCGGGGATCAGGCGCCAGTGATGGTCGGGATCGAAGATGCAGATGTCGGCGCTGCTGCCGGGGGTCAGGGTTCCGGCGGGGATCCCGAGGATGCGGGCCGGTTGCCAGCTGAGGGTGGCAATCAGCTCCGGGAGCGGCATCACCCCTTCGTCCACCAGGCGCAAAGCGAGAGGCAGCAGGGTTTCGAGGCCGGACGCTCCGGGTTCGCTGGCGCTGAAGGGGGCCAGCTTGGCGTCCAGATCGTGCGGTTGGTGGTCGGAGCAGATGGCGCCGATGATGCCGCGCGCCAGGCCCTGCCGCAATCCGTCCCGGTCGCGCTGGGTGCGCAGCGGCGGGCGCAGGTAGCACTGGTTGTTGAAATCGCTGATATCCAGCTCGCACAGGTGCAGGTGGTGCGCGGTGACGCTGGCGCTCACCGGCAGGCCGTCGTAGCGGGCGCGTCCGAACATCTGGACCGCGCGGGCGGTGGAGAGCGGGCCCAGATGGACGCGGGCTCCGATCTCCTCCACCAGGGTAAGGATGCGCGCTACCTCCACGGTTTCCGCGAAGCCGGGGATCCCGGGCAGGCCGAGACGGCTGCTGACCGCCCCCTCGTGGGCGCAACCGCCGGCGCTCAGCCAGGACTCCTGGGGACGCAGCAGCAGGGTGAGATCGTGGCTGGCGGCGTACTCCAGGGCGCGGCGCAGCACCTCGGTGTTGACCACCGGGCGGTCGGCGTTGCTGAACAGGGCACAGCCCGCCTCCCCCAGGATCACCATCTCGCAGATCTGTTCGCCGCGCAGGCCGGGAGTGAGGGCGCCGATAGGCAGCACCCGCGCCTTTCCCGCCCGGGCGGCGCGCTCCCGGATCAGGTTGGCGACCGCGGGGGAGTCGGTGACCGGGTCGGTGTCCGGCGGGCAGCACAGGGTGGTGATGCCTCCCGCGGCGGCGGCCGCGGTCTCGCTCTCGATGGTACCCTTGTGCTCCTCACCCGGTTCGCGCAGCCGCGCCTGCAGGTCCACCAGCCCCGGACAGACGATGCCGCCGCCGGCGTCGATCTCCCGGTCGGGAGAAAACCCCGCCGGCGGCTCTCCCAGAGCCGCGATGTGCTCCCCCTCGATGTACAGGTCGATGTTGTCGTCGATGCCATTGGCCGGATCCACCACGCGGCCGCCGTGGATGCGCAGCTTCATTGCTCCTCCTGGCCCTCGCCAAACCTGCTGCCCATCACCATGGACATAACCGCCATGCGCACCGCGATGCCGTTGCTCACCTGCTCCAGGATGACCGAATGGGGGCCGTCCGCAACCTCCGAGCCGATCTCCACGCCGCGGTTGATGGGACCGGGGTGCATCACCATCACATCAGGGCTGGCGAAGGCCAGCTTCTCCTCGGTGATCCCGTAGAGGGCGAAGTACTCCCGTTCGCTGGGAATCAGCGCGCCGGTCATGCGCTCCCGCTGCAGGCGCAGGGTGATTACGACATCCACGCCGCTCAGGCCGGCCTGCAGGTCGTGGTACACATGCACCCCCAGGTTCTCCGCCGCGCGCGGGATCAGGGTTTGGGGGCCGATCACCCGCACCTCCTGCACCCCAAGGGTGGTCAGGGCGTGGATCTGGGAGCGGGCCACCCGCGAGTGCATGATGTCACCTACTATGGCCACGCGCAGCTCGGCGAAGCGCCCCTTGTGGCGGCGGATGGTGAACATGTCCAGCATCGCCTGGGTGGGGTGGGCATGGCTGCCGTCGCCGGCGTTGATCACCCGGATGTGGGGGGCTACGTGGCGGGCGATGAAGTGGGCCGCGCCGCTGCGCGAGTGGCGCACCACGAACATGTCGCAGTGCATCGCCTCCAGGTTGCGCAGCATGTCCAGCAGGCTCTCCCCCTTGGTGGTGGCGGAGGTGCTGATGTTTATGTTGAGTATGTCGGCGGAGAGCCGCTTGGCGGCCAGCTCGAAGGTGGTGCGGGTACGGGTGCTGGGCTCGAAAAACAGGTTCGCTATGGTAACGCCGCGCAGCAGCGGCACCTTTTTCACGCTGCGATCCGCGACGCTGGTGAATTTCTCCGCGTGGTCCAGGATCTCCAGCAGGGTCTGGCGCTTGAGCCCTTCGGTGGTGAGAAAGTGGCGCAGCCGGCCACTTTCGTCCAGCTGGATGTCGCGCTGGATCACGCTGCCCGCCCGCGGATCGCGAGACGCAGCGGCTCCGGCCCCTCCAGCTTGATCTGCTGGCCCGGCTCCAGCTCCAGGTGGGTGCCGGAGACCGCCGCCTCGAACGGCAGCTCCCGGCCCGGCAGGTCCACCAGAACCGCCAGGGTCACCGATGCCGGCCGGCCGTAGTCGAAGATCTCGTTGAGAGCGGCGCGCACCGTGCGCCCGGTCTGCAGTACGTCGTCCACCAGTATTATGTGACGGTTTTCCACGGTGACCGGCAGGGTGGACGGGGTCACCTGGGGGTGAACGCCGATGCGGCTGAAGTCATCGCGGTAGAAGGAGATGTTGAGGGTGCCGAGCGGCTCTTCCAGTCCCAGGGCGTGGTGCAGGCGGCGCGCCACCCAGACCCCCCCGGTATGGATCCCGATTATCAGCGGATGGTCGATGCCGGCCTGCTGCAGATGGCGCCGCAGGTCGGCGGACATGGCCGCCAGAAGCTGCTCCACATTCAGTTCATCTGCTCTGCTCATGGATTCCGTCCAGCCAGCTCTGCAGGATCAGTTGCGCCGCGAGCCGATCGATTGTTTCCCTATCATACCGTCCCCGGCCGACGGTTTCATCCAGAATCTGTTCCGCCTCCCGGGAGCTGAGGCGCTCGTCCACATGCTCCACCGGTAGCCGGAAACGTTCACGCAGGCGGTTGGCGAAGCGCCGTGCCGCGCCGGTCATGGGCTGGGGAGCGCCATCCATGTGCAGCGGCACCCCCACCAGGAGGGTGTGCGGGCGCCACTCCTCCAGCACCTTCCGCATCGCTTCCCAGTCGGGGCGGCCGTTACGGCTGGCGATGGTGGTGAGGGGGCGGGCGGTGCGGGTGAGGGTGTCTCCCACGGCGACGCCGATGCGCCGGGTTCCATAGTCGAAACCCAGCACGCAGCCGCTCTCAGGCATGGCCGATGTCGTTGGAGAGCCGTGACAGGTCCACTCCCAGCAGGGTGGCCGCCGCCTCCCAGCGCTTCTCCGGAGGGGTGTCAAAGATGATGTCGCTGTCCGCCGGGCCGCTGAGCCAGCTGTTGGCAGCCAGCTCCTCCTCCAGCTGGCCGCCGCCCCAGCCGGCGTAGCCCAGCGCGATGAGATACCTCTCCGGACCCTCGTCGCGGGCGATGGCCTCTATGATGTCCTGGGAGGTGGTGACGCTGATCTGGTCGCTGACCCGGAGAGTGGAGGCCCACTCTCCCGCCGGCTGGTGGATCACGAACCCCTGCTCCGGGTGGACCGGGCCGCCGGCAAATATGGTCTGACGGGCGGTGGCGGGCTCGCTGGCCTCGATCTTCATGGAGTCCAGCAGCTCCTGCAGCTCCAGGTTCAGCGGCCGGTTGATGGTGATCCCCAGCGCCCCCTCCTCGCCGTGCTGGCAGATGTAGGTGACCGAGCGGGCGAAGTTGGGATCCTGGAGCGCGGGCATGGCGATCAGGAAGTGGTTGGTAAGGCTGGTGTGCTCCATGGGGACGGGTACTCGCTTCAGCGGGTCTGCAGGCTGTTGTCGCTCTCGAACACCCAGGTGCGGGTGATGTGCAGCACGTCGAAATCCTTGCGGATGTTCTCCGGGAACGGGGCGAACGGTGCCGCCATGGTGACGATGCGGATGGCGGCGTCATCCAGGATCTTGTGGCCCGAGGAGCGCAGCAGGTCGATGCGCCGCACGCTGCCGTCCGCGTTCAGCACCACATCCAGCAGCAGGCGGCCGTGCAGTTTACGCTGTTTGGCCTCGTCCGGGTAGTTGAGATTGCCGATCCGCTCCACCTTGGAGCGCCAGGCGTCCATATAGGCGGCGTATTTGTATTCGCGGGTGCTGGCGTTGAGATGTTTCTCGCGTGGCAGCTTGGCCAGGGTCTCCTGGAGGCGCCGGATCTCCGCGTCCAGGCTGGCCAGCTCGCGGCTGCTCTCCATCAGCTCGGCGGCGTTGGGACGGTCCGGGT
>WFXP01000015.1 GCA_015490535.1 Gammaproteobacteria bacterium | reverse complement strand
GGCACAGATCCGGGGAGACCGGCTGATGCTGCGCCGTGCCCTGAGCAACCTGCTCTCCAATGCCATTCGCTACACGCCAGCGCAGGAAAGCGTGACCGTTCGCCTCAGACAGGACAAAGAGAGCGTAAACATCACTGTGCAGAATCCCGGGGCGCCGCTACCCCCGGAACATCTCTCCAGGATCTTCGACCGCTTCTACCGCCCCGACCCCTCACGGCAGCGCAGCGGTGAAGGGGCGGGACTCGGCCTGGCCATCGTGAAGACCATCGTGGAATCTCACGGCGGGAGGATCGTGGCGACCTCCGACAAGAAAGGAACACAGCTCCGGATCACCATACCCGCTCAGTGTTGACCCGATACCCGCCATACATAGCACATTCAGCCGTGGCGTGCCAGGCCACACCAACGCTGCCATCAGGAGTGGTGCACATGTGCATTGATATCGATGGCGGAAGAGGAATCGCCCTCCGGGCACTCGGTTTCGATCTGGATGGTTGAGAAGTAGACCGAAAAATCATCTTTCAGCAGTCGATGAATCTGTCCGAGCAGCGCCTTTTGTTCCACTCCATCAACGACGCGGACATGCATGGATACGATGTTTTTCCCCGTGGTCAAAGCCCAGACATGGGCATGGTGCACATCCTCCACCGGCTCCAGCTTCTCGATCTCGCGAACCATCCTTTCCAAATCGAAATCCTCGGGAACGGTCTGCAGCAGAATCCGGGTCGCATCGCGGATAATCCCCCATGAGGCCCAAAGCAGAACCACGCCAAACAGCATTCCCAGAATGGGATCGATCTGGTAGAACCCGGTGAACTTGATCACCACCGCGGCGACGATGATGATGATACTGCCCACAAAGGTCTGGATAACGTGCCAGATGGCCCCCTTCATGTTGAGATTGTCCTTCTGCCTGCCGAACAGCAGCCACAGGCTTATGAGTTCGGTAACCAGCCCGCCGGCGGCAGCCAGCAGCATGGGACCGGTGGGGATCTCGATGGGCGCGCGCAGACGCTGGTAACCCATCCAGAAGACATACAACGCCATCAACAGCAGAAACAGGCCGTTGAACAACGCACCGATTATCTCGGAACGGATCAGGCCGAAGGTTGCATACTGGGAGGCCGGCCGGGTGGAGAAATAGCCGGCCACCAGGGCAATCAGCACGCCCCCGACGGCGGAGAAGGTGTGAAACGCGTCCGATATGACGGCCACCGACCCGCTCCAGTAGCCGATCGCCAGCTCCACGAGGAAGTAGATCCCGGTCAGCCACCCGGTTATCTTCAGGGCGCGCGCGTCGCCGGTGGGCATGCCATGCCCGGAATGCTTGCCCCTGTATTTCTCCCTCATGCCGTCACCTGACCATCAGATCTTTTGGCATCCGCTCCAGGCTCCTCGCCGGCGTTTGCCGTGGCATCGATTAAGTAGCAGATGGAGTCCCTGCCGGAAACCTGATCGGGCAGTTTTTCCAGTCTGGCAAGAGCCTGCTCCATACGGCTTTGCAGCGCAGCCAGTTCCAGCAGCTTTCTCCTGTTTTCCCGAATATGCCTTTCGAGAAACTCCTGCACCCTGGGACAGGAGGGCCGTCCTCCGGAACCCTCAACCAGGATCTGCTTGATCTCGTTCAAGGTGAAACCCAGACGCTTGGCCTGCCGTATGAAACGTATGCGCATCAAATGCTGTTCGTGGAAAAGCTTGTACCCGTTGTTCTTGTCCCGCTCCGGCTGCAACAGCCCGATTCGGACGTAATAACGCACCACGTCCGGTGTCACCCTGGCTCTGTTGGCGAGCTCCCTGACGGTCATTCGCCTCGCCGGGGCAGACCTGCGCCCAGAATTGGCTCCTGCGGAATCGTGCATGGCGGTCACCTCACAGGGAATCCTCTGCAATTCGATACCACGCCTGGTATATCTCGTCCGACCAGAGTGACTGAAACCAGGCTATCACCGCGTCCGTCTCCTGCTCCGAGAGTTTTCCCGCAAACCCCGGCATCACCCCGCCCAGTGGAGCGCCTCCCTGCTGGATGGTCTCCCGCAAAACCGGAAGCGGATGGTGCCAGGTGTGGGCCGAACCGTTCAACGGCGGTGGCGGATAGTTACCGGCCGCATCGGGCCTGCGCCAGTCGGGAGTGGCCGCGGCGTCCTCCCCGTGACATACGGCGCAGTGGCGGATGAATATCTCGCGACCCTGCGCCACCTGTCTCTCCGTATACCAGCGCTCTCCGGCACCAGCCGGCGGCCCGGCTATCTTCGCCAGGGTAACGGGTGGCGGCCGCGATGCGGGACAAGCCAGCGACACGAGCACCGGCACCACGACCACAGCCAGCACCCCTCCACCGAGGATCCATCTCCTGATCCGGAGGCCACCACTCTCCCGTTGCGACATGATCAGTACCTCGTGTACACCCTGGTTCTCCCCTCCTTGTCGAACATCAGCACGTTGTACCCCCGGGGCTGCTCACCGGGAGGCTGCATGCCGGGCGAGTGCTGGGGCATCCCGGGGGCGGTGAGCCCGGCAACCTTCGGCCTGTCTCGGAGAAGACGCCTGATATCGTCTGCGGGCACATGACCCTCGATTACATAGCCGTCGATGACACCGGTATGGCAGGAGGCCAGATGGGATTTGACTCCCAGCTCCTTCTTGATGCTGTCCATGTTGCTCCTTTTGTGCGAAATGACCTTGAAGCCCTCCTTTTCCAGATAGACCTCCCAGTCGGTGCAGCAGCCACAGGTGGGGGATTTATAGACCGTAATCTCCGGCAACTGCTCCGTCTGCGCGGCGGATGGGCCGGAGGCATGCGCCTCGTCCACCGGTTCCATCCAGGACCACATCGCGGCCACCAGCCCGGCCACGACCGCCAGGGCGATCAGGCTGAAGGAAAAAATACGGGAACCTCTCTTCCCGGCGGTGTCTCTCTTCGTCTTGCTCACTTTTTGAACTCCTCGATTGGATAGAATTTGTCAGTGGTCGTGAGGGTGGCCATCGTCGGTTATCCCCTCCTCCATGCCGCTGAAGTCCATCGGCTCGCCGTGCCCGGCTGCCGCCTCTCCGTCCCCGTCATGCCGATGCCCCGCGTTTCCGTCGTGGGAGTGGTGGTGCCCTTCCCCGCCGGACTGCGGCAGCGACATCACGCCCAGGCCATACCGATATACCAGTTCGCCACCATGCCAGGCCGCGCTCAGGAGAACCCCCTGGGTAACCAGCAGCAGGACAACGAACATCCGGCCCGGACCCGCCGCAGCCCGGTCACCGGCCACCGACCATGCTGCGGCGACCGCTATCAGGATGGCGGCGGCGAGCGCCCAGTTCCGGTGTTCCGTCATCGCCACGTGGGACGGGCCGTCATGGGCCACCGTGTTGTAGGCATAGAATCCCGCCGCCACGGTGACCAGGGTGATGACCGCCCCAATCCAGAGATTCCAGCGCGCCACGATTCCCAGCTGCAGCCGCAGCCCCTCCGGGAGAGCGCGGCCAAACAGCGCAAGCGCAACGAAAAGGCCGGCGGATACCGATATCAGAGCAACGGTAAAGTGTACGAACACCGGGTGAAGGTTTGGAATGATTTCCGGCATACCTGCAGTCATCCTCTTGTCAGATCTGTTCTGTCGTCGCATCCGACCTGGTGCGGATCCGGTAGAGCCTCTCCACCGGCAGTACCGCAACGATTCCGTCCCCGGACAGGCCCACGTGGGCGGCATCCATGATGGCCGCTACGATGTCGTCCACCTTCTCTGCGGCGGTGAATATCTCGATACGGGCATAACTGGTCATCCAGTCGCGGGCATAGAAATCGGTATATTCACCATACCCCTTTACCCGGGTTACGCTGATCCCCTGCACACCGATCTGCTGCAGCCTGCTCTCCACCTTCTCCAGTTTTCCGCACCGTATGATGGCGGTTACTTTTCTGTATTCCATAATCCCTTTCCGATCCGTTGTTCAGTCCGAGCTGCCAGGCGGCTTGTTGCAGCAAGAGCTTGGCTTGGCAGTCAGGTTTTTCAACTCAATCTCTTCTGTATCGTGCACCCACGCGCGGCGCAATCTCTCGCGCCAGCTGTCGTCCAGCTGCAGACCAACTTCCGTCAGCGCCTCTTCGATCTGCGCCTCGGTCACCCGCAGCAGATCGTAGCTGACATGCAACCGCTCCCCCTCGATGCTCACCTCCTTTACACCCATCAGATCCCCCAGATAGGAGACGAGCAGCCCGGCGACCTCCTCGTCCGGCGCCTGCGCCAGGTGCAGGGTACGCCTCTTCAGGATCTCCTTCCGCCCGGCAGGAGGTCCGGCGGCATAGAGTCCGGGGTTCTCCAGGAAGGTTTCGCGGCACTGCTCGGAGCAGAAGTAGAAGTACATCCGGTGATACTCCACGCTCGCCACACCGGGATCCGCCTCCATGCCACAAACATGGCAGATGTCCGAATCATCTTTCATCGTCCATCCCTCCTCTGATCGAAGCCGATCCCCGCCACCTCTCTTTCCGGTGGCGGGGATCCAGGTGGCGTCACGGATAGTAGACGCCCCCCTTGTGCTTGCTGCCGTCGGCCGTCTTGAACAGAATCATCAGCTGGTGCTTGCCGTCATGACCCAGATCGTAACCGTTCATGTACCAGTCACCCATCCTCATCAGCGGCTTGGTTTCCGCCTTGCCGTTGGGGTGGACCACCTTGGAGTTGATCTTGACATCGGTCAGCGCCTTGCCCTCCCGCTCGATCTTGATCATCAGGTTGTGACTCCCGCCGTGCTCCATCCCCTTCTTGGCCTCCATGACATGGAAACTGACGGTGTAACCATCGATCTCCTTCTTCTTCAGGAACATGCCGCCGTCATGCTTTTCATCGTGCATCTCATGGGCATGATCGTCATGCTTCATCTCCTTGCCGTGATCATGGTCATGATCATGGCCCTCCCCGGCCTGGACGGCGCCGCCCGCCGCCAGCATGCCGGCGAGGGCCAGGATCAGGACCAACGGTTTTCTCTGCTTCATGGTTTACTCCTCTTTGGGTTGAAAAACTTCTCCTGAATCTGCAGCACGATCCCGTAAATCACCGGCAACACCAGCAGGCAAAGCAGGGTCACGGTAACCATGCCTCCCACCATCGGCGCGGCGATGCGCTGCATCACCTCCGAACCGGTACCGGAGCTCCACATGATGGGCAGCAGGCCGGTGATGATGGCGGTTGCGGTCATGACGATGGGGCGCACCCGCTCGGAGGTGCCCTTGAGCACCGCCTCCATGATCTCCCTGCTGCCGAGCACCTTGCCGTCACGGCGCTGCTTGGCCAGCTCATGATCGATGAAGGTGAGTACCAGCACGCCGATCTCCGCCGCCACCCCGGCCAGGGCGATGAAGCCCACCGCCACCGCCACTGACATGTTGAATCCCAGCCAGTATAGCAGCCAGAATCCACCGATAAGGCTGAACGGAATGGAGAGCATCACCACCAGCGGTTCGGTAATGTTGCGGAAGTTGAAATACAGCAACAGGAAAATCACCAGCAGGGTGGCCGGCACCACGATCCTCAAGCGCTGCGCGGCGCGCTCCATGTACTCGAACTGACCCGACCAGACCAGGGTGTAACCGGGCGGGATCTTCACCTGGCTCTCCACCACCTGTTTCGCCTCGGCCACGTAACCGCCAATATCGGAGGTTTTGATATCCACGTAGATCCAGGCGTTGGGACGGGAGTTCTCGCTCTTGATCACCGGCGGCCCCCGGCGCAGCTCCAGCTGCGCCACCTCGGTCAGCGGAATCTGGGCGCCGGTGGGGGTGGGGATCAGCACCCGCTTCAGGCTCTCCAGATTGTCACGCAGCTCGCGCGGATAGCGCACATTGATGGGATAGCGCTCCAGCCCCTCCACCGTCTGGGAGACGTTCATCCCGCCGATGGCGCTCTGGATGATGTCCTGGATATCCCCCACCACCAGGCCGTAGCGGGCGGCCTGCTCGCGGTCGATGTCGAAATCCAGGTAGTAGCCACCGGCCGCCTTGTCGGCGAACGCGGACAGGGTATCGGGGAGCTGGCTCAGGGCCTGCTCGATCTCCCCGGCCACCTTCTCCAGCACATTCAGATCCGGCCCGCTCACCTTGATGCCGATGGGGGTCTTGATGCCGGTGGAGAGCATGTCGATGCGGGTCTTGATCGGCATGGTCCAGGCATTGGCCACCCCGGGGAACTTGATGGCGGCATCCATCTCGTCCATCAGCTCCTTGGTGGTCTTGTCCGGATCGGGCCACTCGGATTTGGGCCGCAACCGGATGGTGGTCTCCAGCATGGAGAGGGGCGCCGGATCGGTGGCGGTCTCCGCGCGCCCCACCTTGCCGAACACATGGTGCACCTCAGGGAAGGTTTTGAGGATCTTGTCGGTCTGCTGCAGGATCTCCTTCGCCTTGGTGATGGAGAGGCCCGGATAGGTGGTGGGCATGTAGAGGATGTCCCCCTCGTCCAGCGGCGGCATGAACTCGCTGCCCAGCTTGCTCACCGGGTAGAGGGTAAAGACCAGCAGCAGAAGCGCCAGCGCCAGGGTGATCCAGCGCCACCTGATGGCCCAGTGCAACGCGGGGGCGTGCAGCCAGTGAAGGAAGCGGTTCACCGGGTTTTTCGCCTCGGGCATGATCTTCCCACGAATGAAAAGCCCCATCAGCACCGGCACCAGGGTGACCGCCAGGATGGCCGCAGCCGCCATGGCGTAGGTTTTGGTGAACGCCAGCGGAGCGAACAACCGCCCCTCCTGGGCCTGCAGGGTGAACACCGGCAGGAAGGAGACGGTGATGATCAGCAGCGAGAAAAACAGCGCCGGGCCCACCTCGCGGGAGGCCTCCGCCACCGCCTCCCAGCGCTCGCGGATGGTGAGCTCCGCCCCTTTCCGTTTCGCCGCGTGCTCCAGGTGCTTGTGGGCGTTCTCGATCATCTCGATGGCGCCGTCCACCATGGCGCCTATGGCGATGGCGATCCCGCCCAGCGACATGATGTTGGCGTTGATCCCCTGCCAGCGCATCACGATGAAGGCCATCAGGATGCCGATGGGCAGGGTAACGATAGCCACCAGGGCGGAGCGGGCGTGGAGCAGGAACAGGATACAGATGAGACTCACCACGATGGACTCCTCGATCAGCTTCTCCACCAGGTTGTCCACCGCCCGCTCGATGAGATCGCCGCGATCATAGACCGGTACGATCTCCACCCCCTCCGGCAGCCCCTTCTTCAGCTCCTCCAGCTTGGCGCGCACCCGCTCGATGGTGGCCAGCGCATTCTCGCCGTAGCGCATGATCACCACGCCGGCAGCCACCTCCCCCTCGCCGTTGAGATCGGCCACCCCGCGGCGCAGCTCGGGACCAAGCTGGATGTTGGCCACATCCTGCAGGCGGATCGGGGTGCCGTGCTCATCCACCCCCACCGGGATCACCTTCAGATCATCCACGGACTGGATGTAGCCGCGGCCGCGCACCATGAACTCGGTCTCGGCCATCTCCACCAGCTTGCCCCCCACATCGTTGTTGGAGCGTTTGATGGCATGTTTCACCCTGGCCAGCGGGATGTTGTAGGCGGCCAGGGCATTGGGGTCCACCTCCACCTGGTACTGCTTCACATAGCCACCCACCGATGCCACTTCCGCCACCCCCTCCACGGTCTGCAGCGGGTAGCGCAGGTACCAGTCCTGCAGGGAGCGCAACTGGGCCAGATCGTGGTTGCCG
>WFXP01000014.1 GCA_015490535.1 Gammaproteobacteria bacterium | reverse complement strand
AACCAGGACTTCATTCATCCTCCTCCTCGAACAGGAGCCAGTATGCCCCCTATTGGCCACCGGTTAAAGAGGCGGCAGAGGCCTGTCGATAGGGTTCCCAGGGGTTGCTGCAGGTACGCCGACGCAGCGCAACCCGGCAACAGGTGTTCAGCGGAACGAACCAGCACCACAGTTTCCGGAGACCATTGTTGTGATCAAACCACTGGGAAAATCCCTTGTCTCTGCGGCTGCCTCGTCCGCTTCGCCGCCATTGAGCCGCTGGACGACACGGGCTTCAGCCGCACCCCCCGCGCCGAGTTCCGGCCATCCCGCCGCGGGGGAGCGGCGGATACGTCGGGGTCCCGGGCCGGACGGGAGCCGCCTCCTCGGGGACCGCATCTGCGCGGATGCCGGGCCGGTCCCGCCGGGACCTCTCCATCCGGTAGTCGGTGCAATTCTGCTCGTGCTGGCGCTTGCCGGGTGTCAGAACGACGATACGATATCCGAAGAGAGGGGCATCGATCTGCAAAAAAGCCTCTCCCCGGTGATCGCCGGCGTGGTAGAGGAGAGCCGGGCAACGGAGAGGTACGTGAGCTACCATCCGGAGCGCGGAACCTACTACCGCGCCATACCCGGATTCCTCTGGCGGGCGTCTCTGGCCGAAGCGCGCTTTGGCACGGCCTCTTCAGCAAGCTATAGGTACAGCGGTTTCGCCATGCAGGTGGAGACCCCCGGGAACGCCCTGGACCCGGCCCAGATCTGCAGCGGCTCGGTGCGCATAGCCCTCTATCCCCCCGCCGCCACGCTCACAGCATCCGGTGCCCGGTTCGATTCCGATAACGGCATGGGCAACGAGGCATCAAGCTGGAGGGGTGGGGTATGCGGGAATGACTACTTCCAGTTGCGCGCCCTGGACGACGATGGCGACGGCATGTGGGATCGCTTCCGCTACAGCTTCCCTCCAAGTAGCGGCAGGGTGGCGCTGTTGAACAGCGCGGTGCCAGGTAGCTGGCAGTTACGCGAGGGGACCGGAGTACTGGCCAGCTTCGAGCTACCCGAACTGGACCCGGAGGATATTGCGCGTCTGCCACGACCGGTGCCCCATCTGAACTACGACGACGCCACCGGCCTGCTGGAAAGTATCGATATCCAGTGGTATCTGGCCGATGGTCTCGAACCCGTTGACAACAGCGAAATGGTGAAAAAATCGGTGGTGGCACTCCTGGATTTGGGGACAGATGGGGAATTGGGGGAGCAGTACGAGGCATACGGCCTCCCCAGAGAGGCGGTGTTTCCGGACCATCCCTGGCGGTTGAAGGATCATGTACAGACCAGGGAGGAGGATCCCCGGATTGTGGCCATACAGTTCTCCTACGAGATCGAGGGGGTGGCATACCGCTATGTATGGCAGGATTGAGACTCACGCCCTGTCGATGGGGAAGGCCAGCACCTCTTCGATCTCCTCCACACCACATATCAGCATCAGCAGGCGGTCCAGCCCCAGCGCCACCCCGGAGCATTGGGGCAGGCCGTGGGCGAGCGCCGCGAGCAGCCTCTGATCCGGCGGTGGCGACGGCTGCCCGGTCCGGGCGCGGAGCTGCAGATCCGCATCGAACCGGCGGCGCTGCTCATCCCTATCGAGCAGCTCATGGAATCCGTTGGCCAGCTCAACTCCGCGCAGGAACAGCTCGAACCGCTCCGCTACCGGCGGCGTGCCGGGCCGAATCCGGGCCAGGGCCGCCTGGGAGGCGGGATAGTCGAACAGGAAACAGGGGCCCTGCCACCCCAGGCGGGGTTGGACCAGATGGCTCATCAACAGATCCAGCCAGCCATCAACTCCCCCCCCGTCCGGACCCACTACGCCGCCCAGGCCATGAGAAGCGGCGCACTTCGCCAGCTCCTGCTCCTCCACCGTCAACGGATCGATACCGGCATGGCGCCGGAACGCTTCCCGGTAGCTGAGCCGCTCGCCACCCCCCAGATCGGGGAGCAGGGCGCGCAGCAGCTCCTCCACCTCGTCCATGAGGAGGCGGTGGTCGAAGCCGGGGCGATACCACTCCAGCAGGGTGAACTCCGGATTGTGGTGGCGTCCCGCCTCCCCTTGCCGGAACGCCTTGCAGATCTGGTAGATAGGTCCGCTGCCGGCCGCCAGCAGCCTCTTCATGGCAAACTCCGGAGATCCGTTGAGATACATGGCGCGCCCGCAAGCGGCCCCGGGACCGGTGTAACAGGTAACAAAGCTCTCCACCGCCGGATCGCTGGCAGCGGCGGCGGAGAGCAGCGGCGTCTCCACCTCGAGCACCCGGCGCGCGGCGAAGAAGGCGCGGATCTCCGCCAGCATGGCGGCCCGCCGCCGCAGGACCCGTGGCGACGCCGCCGGTCGCCAGTCGCCGTTCACTCCCGGGCGCGCGCGAGGTACTCCCCGCTGCGGGTGTCCACCTTGATCAGATCCCCCTCGTTGACGAACAGCGGCACCTGCACCACGGCGCCGGTCTCCAGGGTGGCCGGCTTGTTGCCGCCGGTCGCGGTATCCCCCCGGATCCCCGGCTCGGTGCTGGTGACCTCCAGAACCACGTGGTTGGGCGGGGTGACGCTCAATGGCGCGCCGTTCCACAGGGTCACCGTACAGAGATCCTGCTCCTTGAGCCACTGTTTGGCATCCGCCACGGCGGCTTCGTCGGCGGCGATCTGCTCGTAGCTCTCCGGATCCATGAAGTGCCACGCCGCGCCGTCGCTATAGAGATACTGCATCTCGGTCTCCACCACGTCCGCCGCCTCGATACTCTCGCCGGACTTGAAAGTGCGCTCGATGACCCGCCCGCTCTTGAGATTGCGCAGCTTGACCCGGTTGAAGGCCTGCCCCTTGCCGGGTTTGACAAACTCGTTTTCGATGATCACCGCCGGATCGCTGTCCAGCATCACCTTCAGGCCGCGCCGGAACTCGTTGGTGCTGTAACTCGCCATGGTGCCATTTCACTCCTGTACAATAGGCCGCCTATGATACTCACAAAGGGGCCGCTTTTACACACTCCACTCTGGCAACAGGAGCTGGCGCGCGCCGTGACCTGCCGCCGGGAGCTGCTGCGCAGGCTGGGGCTGCCGCCCCCGGAAGATCCGGAGCATTCGCCCGAGGAGGGGTTTCCCCTCCGGGTTCCGGAGAGTTTCATCTCCCGCATGGAGCCTGGCAATCCCCGCGATCCGCTGCTGCTGCAGGTGTTGCCCCAGGAGCAAGAGAGGCTCTCCCCTCCGGGCTACCATACCGATCCGGTGGGTGATGGAGAGGCGCTGGCCGCACCGGGCCTGCTCCACAAGTACCACGGCCGCGTGCTGCTCGTAGCCGGCCGCAGCTGCGCCCTGCACTGCCGCTTCTGTTTCCGGCGCCACTTCCCCTATCGGGAGGCCGCCCCCCATTCCGACCGATGGGATGCCGCGCTCGAATATATCGCTGCCGATCCCACCATCAGCGAGGTGATCCTGAGCGGTGGCGATCCCCTTACCCTAAGTGACGGACGGCTCGCCAGGCTGGCGGCAGGACTGGATTCCATCCCGCACCTGCGCCGGATCCGCATCCACAGCCGCCTGCCGGTAGTGCTGCCGTCACGGGTGAGTGACCCCCTGTTGGAGTGGCTGGGCCGAACGCGGCTGCAGCCGGTAGTAGTGATTCACGCCAACCATCCCAACGAGATCGACGGGGAGGTTGGCCAGGCACTGCGGCGGCTCGCCGCAGCGGGAATCATGCTGCTGAACCAGACGGTCCTGCTGCGCGGGATCAACGACCGCGCCGAAACCCTGGCAGCGCTGAGCGAAACCCTGTGGCAGGCCCGGGTGGCCCCCTACTACCTGCACCTGCTGGATCGGGTGCAGGGGGCCGCACACTTCGCCACCGGGGCGTCCCGCGCCCGCGCCCTGCACAGACGGATGCGTGACATGCTGCCGGGCTATCTCATCCCTCGCCTGGTGCGAGAGCGGGCCGGAGCCCCCGCCAAGCTCGCACTCTAGCGCTCTTTCAAAGTAATAAGTTAGGATCCAGAGGGACGCTGAATCCTAAGTTATAACCTTGACGGAGTACTAGAATAGCTGGCAAGCGGCACCCGGATTTGCCCACTGGCCATGATGGCTGTGGCGCAACAGCCTCAACCCCCGCCAATGGCATGAACGATCTCGATGCGGTCCCCCTCTTCCAGCACGGTTGCCGGATGGGCGCTGCGCGGGACTATGGCTCCGTTGCGCTCCACCGCCAGCCGTCTGCCTTTCAGGCCCAGCTGTTCGACGAGTTTGTCGAGGGTGGTTCCAGCGGCGACACGATACGCCTCACCGTTGAGGATGATCTGCATAGCGGGTAAACTTGAGGTCATGGCCGCCCATTCTACCGTGCGGGTGTAGTTCAATGGTAGAACCTCAGCTTCCCAAGCTGATGACGTGGGTTCGATTCCCATCACCCGCTCCACTCCTTTTACCGCAGGGGCTCTTGCCCAAACCGACGGGACAAACGGGCGAACCATCATTGACCGGGTAAGAGCCTCCTACAGCGCCTTCAGACGGCGCATGTATGCCTCCCCATCCATGGCTGAACCCTCCACTTGGGACTCCCATAACGCGGTCGCCAGACACTCCATCATGCGGTGCTCCACCTGATGCTCGTCTCCCGCCCGGGCCAGCAGCCGGCGATAAATTTTGCCGATACCGCTCGGCTGGTCGTTTTCGATCTGCTCACGGATGGAGATGTGCAGCGCCAGGTGCAGAAACGGATTGCCCTCCCCCGCCTTCGGATCAGGCTCCATTCCCAGCGCCGCCTTCCTGTCCTCAAGCAGCTCGTGGTATTCGGGGTGCATGGAGATCACGTCCGCAATCTGCTGCTCCAGCGGCTGCAGGGGAAGGTTGTCGCGGTATCTCTCCCACGCCTCGCAGAAAAAGAGGCGCAGACGGTTTCGATTCTGGGTAAACAGCATTCAGTCCAGCTCCTTGTGCTGATATTCGCAAAGATCCGCAATGATACAGGAGCCGCAGCGGGGCCTGCGCGCGGTACACACGTATCGGCCATGCAGGATCAGCCAGTGGTGCGCGTTCTGCTGAAACTGTCGCGGGACATGCTTCAGCAGCCTTTTCTCCACCTCACGAACCGTTTTGCCGCGCGCCAGACCGGTGCGGTTGGCAACCCGGAAGATGTGGGTGTCCACCGCTATGGTGGGCTGCCCAAAGGCGGTGTTCAAAATAACGTTGGCGGTCTTGCGCCCCACGCCGGGGAGGGACTCCAGCGCCTTTCGCTCGGCGGGAACCCTGCCTCCGAATCTATCCATCAGGATTCGACAGGTGGCAATGATGTTTCTCGCCTTGCCGTTGTACAGTCCTATGGTCCTGATGTACGGTTTCAGGCCCTCTTCCCCCAGCCGCAGGATCGCCTGGGGGGTATTGGCGCGGCGGAACAGCTCTGTTGTGGCCCTGTTGACACTTTTGTCGGTGGCCTGGGCCGACAGCATGACGGCTATCAGCAGCTCGAACGGAGAGCTGTAGCTCAGTTCGGTGGTTGGATGCGGATCTGCGGCCCTCAACCGCTCGAAAATTTCGTGCCGCTTACGATCATTCATCGACCCTGTGCCACCGCGGCGGTCCGGCTCTCCCGCGTGGAGATCCTTTTGCCACGGGCCTCAATGAGGTTCTTGAGCGCAATAAGCACTCCCAGCCCCAGGAAAGCGCCGGGGGGGAGGATAGCCAGCAGGAAGCCGCGGTAGTCCTCCAATACGGTAACGGTCAGGGCGGAGGCCCAGTCGCCAAACATGAGGTGGGCATTGGCGAACAGCGTGCCGAATCCGATAACTTCCCGCATGGCGCCCAGAATCACCAGCACAGCGGTGAACCCGATCCCCATGGCCAGGGCATCCACCAGCGCGGGCAGGGGCGTGTTTTTTACCGCGAAGCTCTCCGCCCGTCCCAGGATGGCGCAGTTGGTGACGATCAGGGGAATGAAGATCCCCAGGATGTTGAAAAGGTCGTGAAACCATGCGTTCATGGCCAGCTCTATGGCCGTCACCAGTGAGGCGATTATTATCACGAATGCCGGCAGGCGGATCTCCGGCCGGACGACATTCCTGATCCAGGAAACTATCAGATTGGATGCCACCAGCACCAGCGTGGTTGCCAGCCCCAAACCCAAGCCGTTGATCGTGGTACTGGTAACCGCGAGCAGAGGACACAGACCAAGGATCTGAACCAGGGCGACGTTGTTGGACCACAGCCCGCTACGCGCAATTTCGGAATACCGGTTGTCGTTCACCTTCCTGACTCTCCGGAGGCCTCTTCGGCGGCAAAGATCTCGTCCCGGTGGCCGGCAAAGTATTTCAGGGTTGTGTAGATACGCTTGACCACCGCCCTGGGGGTTATGGTAGCACCGGTAAACTGATCAAACACCCCGCCATCCCGCTTCACCGCCCACCCCTTCTCATCCGGATCCTTCAGGCTGCGACCGGTGAAGCGGTATATCCAGTCGGAGTGCTGACCATCTATGGCATCTCCCAGGCCCGGCGTCTCCCGGTGTGACACCACTCGCACCCCGGCCAAAGTCCCGTCCATGTTGACGGCCACGAGTAGGTGAATGGCTCCGTTGTACCCGTCCGGCGCCACCACCAGAAACACGGCGGCCTCCGGGCGCCCGTTCAGCCGCGCCCGGTATATGGTGGCGGGAAACCTGGGAGAGGCCAGCTCCGGATCCGTCACCTGAATGGTATCGCTCACCATATCGTTGTCATAGCGGGAGGGGGGGATCAGCACGTTGAGCCTCTTGAGCAGGGCCTCCCGCTGGTTGGTGGCTATCCGCTCTGCGGTGAGCCCGTGGGTAAAGGCCACCAACGTGGCCCCTGTCAGGCCAAACAGGGCGAGCAGCAGGGCGCTTACCAGGATCTTCCTAGCCATCATCCCTGCCACCATGGCCGTACACCCGCGGCTTGGTATAGTGATCTATGGTAGGGGCGGCCATGTTCATCAGGAGCACGGCGAAGGCGACCCCGTCCGGAAACCCTCCCCAGCTCCGTATCACATAGATGAGGATGCCGATCCCGGCTCCATACCACAACCTGCCCCGGTTGGTGGTGGCGGCCGTCACCGGATCGGTGGCGATGAAGAACGCCCCCAGAATGGCCGCGCCACTGAACAGGTGAAACAGGGGAGAAGGGGTGTGCCGGGGATCGAGCACGAAAAAGATGGTGGCGATGGCAAGCAGGGACCCAAGGGTCGCGACGGGAATATGCCAGCTGATTATGCGCCGGTAGATCATCCACAATCCGCCGGCCAGCAGCAGCAGGTTGATCCAGATCCAGCCGACACCACCCACCGGCCCGAATACCGCTCGGGACGCCATGATCTCCGCAGTGGCAAGGCCCAGCCCCAACTGGGTTTTCATGGAGTCCAGGGGTGTGGCCGCCGTAAGCGCGTCTATGGTGGTGCCGGCGGGAAGAGCGGAGCCGAATACATATTTCAGGGTGGCCTCCAGATCCAGGCTGTATTCCGCAAGCTGCATCGGCAGCGACCAGAGCGTCAGCTCCCGCGGAAAGGAGACCAGAAGGACCACATACCCGATCATGGCCGGGTTGAACGGATTGAAACCCAGACCCCCGTACAGGTGTTTGGCCACCACTATGGCGAAAGCCGCGCCGGTGGCGGTCAACCACCAGGGAGTCAGGGGGGGGAGGGCGAAAGCCAGCAGCAAGGCGGTCAGTATGGCGCTGCCGTCGGTAATGGCGGGCCGCAAGGGCCGGCCCCGCAACCTTAGCATGGCCGCCTCGCAGAGCAGGGCCACGCCCGTGGCCAACAGCATGTTGATCACCACGCCCCAGCCAAACTGCCAGGCATAGACGGCCGCTGCCGGCAGCAGGGCCAGAATAACCCGGAACATCATCCCCTGGGTGCTGAAAGGGGGGTTGTGGAGGTATGGGGAGCTGAGGGCTTTTCTAAACATCGTCGGGCGATCCCTGTTTGCCTGCCCGGGCCCGCTCCAGCGCGGCCTGGATGGCGGCTCTCTTGCTTTCGTCGCTGGGCCCCGGTTTTCTGCGGGCGTGGCGCGCCGCCCGCTCCGCCTTCTCCCGCGCCAGGCGCCGCTCCCGCAGTTCGTGGCGCTCACGCGCAATATCCGCCTTGCGTTTCTGCTCCTGGAGGGCCCGAATCTCACTCTTGGCGAACCTGTAGTAGTGCACCAGAGGGATGTTGCTGGGACAGACGTAGGCGCAGCAGCCGCACTCAATGCAATCAAACAGATCGTACTCCTGGATCCGGTCAAAATCCCGGGCCCGCGCATGCCAGTACATCTGTTGTGGCAGCAGCGAGATGGGGCAGACATCGGCGCAGCTGCCACAACGGATGCAGGGCATGACCGCCGCATGTTCGATCTCTCCCCTGGCTACCGCCAGCAGGCAGTTGCCGGTCTTCACCAGCGGTACCTGAAGGCTCGCCAGGGAGATCCCCATCATCGGGCCACCCATGATCACCTCCTGGACGGCGTCAAGAGCGGTGCCGCATAGCGCGAGCAGCTCCGCCACGGGCGTCCCGATCAGCGCCTCCAGATTTCGTGGCTCGGCCACGGCACCCCCGGTTACGGTCACGTAGCGGGAGAGCAGGGGTTCCCCAAGCTCCACGGCGCGATAGACCGCCGCGGCCGTGGAGACGTTGTGGCAAACCACGCCTATCTGCACCGGCAGACCACCGCTGGGAACCTCCTGACCGGTCACCATCTGGATTAGCTGTTTCTCTCCTCCGGCGGGATAGCGGGCCGGAATGGTTACAATCTCTACCTCATCCCCCTCCTCGAGCCGCTGCAGCCCCTGCCGGAGAGAGCGCTCCGCCTCGGGCTTGTTCTCTTCGATAGCCACAATGCAGCGCCGGGCCTGGACGGCGCGGCGGATAATCTGCAACCCCCGCAGAATCTGCTCCGGGCGCTCACGCATCAGCATGTCATCGCTGGTGATATAGGGCTCGCACTCCGCCGCATTGATGATCAGGGTGCCAACGCTCCTGCCGGGATTGAGTTTGATGAAGGCGGGGAAGCCGGCCCCACCCAGCCCGACGATCCCGGCCTGCCGCACCATCTCCCGGATCCGGGCCGGCTCCAGCCGCCGGAAGTCGTGCCGCTCCCGCTTCACCCAGCGCTCCTCGCCATCCGTTTCTATGGTAATACAGGGGGCGGCGAGGCCGGAGGGGTGTGGCACGGGGTGCTCTCCGATGGCCACAACGGTACCCGAACTGCCTGCGTGCAGCGGGGCGCTGACAAACCCGGCCGGACTGGCAATCATCTGCCCCTTCAGCACCCTGTCTCCCACGGCCACCAGCGGTTCGGCCGGTGCTCCCAGATGCTGGGAGAGGGGCAGGATCAGCCGTTTCGGCAGCGGAGCGGGCTCCACCGGCCGGCTGGTGGAGATCTCCTTGTGGCCTGGCACCTCGACTCCGCCATGAAATGACTGGAGATTCATGGGGCCTCTCCGTTTGCCACCTTGGGCAGCGGCCATTTCCAGTGGCTGATATCCTCCTCCACGGGAACCATGCTTATCACATCAACAGGGCAGGGCTCGACACACAGCTCGCACCCCGTGCACTCCTCGGCGATGACCGTATGCATCTGCTTGGGCGCCCCCAGGATGGCATCCACCGGACAGGCCTTGATGCACAGGGTGCAGCCGATACAGTCCGACTCGTCGATAAAGGCCACCATGGGTGGCTTTTCGGCACCACGCTCCGGATCGAGCGGCTTGGGCTCCCGCCCCAGCAGATCGGCCAGCGCCTGGATCACCTGCTCCCCTCCCGGCGGGCACTGGTTGATATCCGCCTCTCCCGAGGCGATGGCCTCGGCATAGGGGCGGCAGCCTGGATAGCCGCACTGGCCGCACTGGGTCTGTGGCAGGATGGCGTCGATCCGGTCGGCCACCGGATCCCCCTCCACCCTGAAACGTATGGAGGAGTAACCCAGCAACAGCCCGAACACGAGCGCCAGCAAGGTAAGGGCCAGGGCCGCACTCAGCATGACCTACCCTTTCACCAGGCCCGAGAAACCCATGAAGGCCAGCGACATCAGCCCGGCGGTAACCAGGGCGATGGCCGGACCGCGAAATACCGCCGGCACCTCCGCCACATCGATACGCTCCCGCATGGCGGCGAACATCACCAGCACCAGGGAGAATCCGGCGGAGGCGCCGAAGCCGTACAGGGCGGACTGGATAAAATCATGGTCCGCCTGGACGTTGAGCAACGCCACACCAAGCACCGCGCAGTTGGTGGTGATCAGCGGCAGGAAGATCCCCAGCACCCGATAGAGCAGCGGACTGGTCTTATGCACCACCATCTCGGTGAACTGCACCACCACCGCGATCACCAGGATGAAGGCTATGGTGCGCAAATATTCAATCCCCAGCGGAGAAAGCAGATATTCGTTGACCAGGTAGCTGCAGATGGAGGAGAGCGTCAGGACGAAAGTGGTGGCCAGCCCCATGCCCATGGCGGTCTCCAGCTTTTTGGACACCCCCAGGAAAGGACACAGCCCAAGGAACTTCACCAGGACGAAGTTATTGACCAGAATGGTGCTGATGAGGATGAGCGCGTACTCTGCCATGTACCGAATGATACCAGATAGTTTTTGTCAGGTATTACCTCAAAAGGGAGAATGATAGGGCCTGAAAGGCCCTTTCTGCCAGCCTTTGTTGGCAAAAGAGTGATATTGCTCAATAGAGGATTACGGTCTTTCCCCGATATGGTGGCGGATTGCCGGTTGCCGCGGCGCAGGCCGCCGCTCGGACCGCTGGCGCCCCGTGTGAACCCCGGCAAAGCTGCTGCGGGTTACTTGACCCGCATGCCTGGTTCGGCGCCCTCATCCGGTGAGAGCAGAAACAGCTCCTCGCCACCGGATCCCGCCGCCAGCACCATCCCCTCCGAAATCCCGAACCGCATCTTGCGCGGCGCCAGGTTGGCCACCACCACCGTCAACCGCCCCTCCAGCTGCCGGGGAGTATAGGCGGACTTGATGCCGGCGAACACGTTGCGCGTCTCACCCTCCCCGATATCCAGGGTCAGGCGAAGCAGCCTGTCCGCCCCCTCCACCGGCGCGGCTTCGACGATACGGGCAATGCGCAGGTCCAGCCTGGCGAAATCGTCGATGGAGATGGTGCCGGACACCGGCTCCCTGTCCGGCGCCGGGGGCGCGGCGCTGGTTGCGGCGGACCCCTTCAACAACGCCTCGATGGCGCTCTCCTCCACCCGGGTCAGCAGCGGCTTGAAAGGCTCCACCCGGTGTGCCAGCAGCGGCTTCCGGATCGCCTCCCACTCCAGCTCCCCGCAGGCGAGAAACCTCTCGCTACGCTCCGCAAGACGTGGCAGCACCGGTTTGAGATAGGTGGCCAGCACCCGGAACAGGTTGAGCCCCTGGGTGCAGATCCCCTGCACCTCCCGCTCCCGTCCCCTCTCCCTGATCGCCACCCACGGCTTCCGCTCGTCGATATACTGGTTGGCCACGTCGGCCAGCGCCATGATCTCACGCATGGCATGGCCATATTCGCGCCGCTCATAGAGCGTCGCGATCTCCTCTCCGGAGCGGAGGAAGGAGGCGTAGAGATCGGTGTCAGGCAGGGCCTCGGCCAGCCGCCCCCCGAACCGCTTGCCGATAAACCCGGCGCAGCGCGAGGCGATATTCACCAGCTTGCCCACCAGATCACTGTTCACCCGCGCCATGAAGTCCTGCAGGTTGAGATCGATATCCTCCACCCCGGACCCCAGTTTGGCGGCGAAGTAGTAGCGCAGGTACTCCGCATCCAGATGCTCCAGATAGCTTCGCGCCCGTATGAAGGTGCCCCGCGACTTGGACATCTTCTGTCCGTTGATGGTGAGGAACCCGTGGCACCAGACGGCCGTGGGCTTGCGGAAGCCGGCCCCCTCCAGCATCGCCGGCCAGAACAGGGTGTGGAAATAGGCGATATCCTTGCCGATGAAGTGGTACAGCTCGCTGGTGGATTCCGCCTCGCGGCTCCAGAACTCCTCAAAAGAGGCTCCGGTTCGATCACAGTAGTTCCTGAAGCTGGCCATGTAGCCCACCGGGGCATCCAGCCAGACATAGAAGTACTTGCCCGGCGCGTCCGGGATCTCGAAACCCCAGTAGGGGGCGTCGCGGGAGATGTCCCAGTCCTGCAGGCCGGCCTCGAACCACTCCTTGAGCTTGTTGCGTATTTCCGGCTGCAGGTGGCCGCCGTTCACCCACTCCTTCAGCATGGGAGTAAAATCCCCCAGTCTGAAAAAGAGGTGCTCGGTCTCCCGCTCCACCGGCCTGGCGCCGGAGATGACCGATACCGCATCTTTCAGCTCGGTAGGCGCATAGGTGGCCCCGCACGCCTCGCAGGAGTCTCCATACTGATCCACGGCCCCGCAGCGCGGGCACTCCCCCTTGATGAAGCGGTCCGGCAGAAACATCCCGGCCTCCGGATCGTAGGCCTGCACGATGGCGCGTCTCGAGATATGGCCCGCGTCACGCAGCCGCTCGTAGATCAGGTTGGCGTAGCGCCGGTTCTCCTCCGAATGGGTGCTGTAGTAGTTGTCGAAGCCGATCAGGAAATCGGCGAAATCGGCCCGATGCTCCTTGCCGATCCGTTCAATGAGCTGTTCGGGAGAGATCCCCTCCTGCTTCGCCTTGAGCATGATGGGGGTGCCGTGGGCATCGTCGGCGCATACATAGATGCACTCGTTGCCCCGCAGCTTCTGGAAACGCACCCAGATATCGGTCTGGATATACTCCACCAGATGCCCCAGGTGGATGGGGCCGTTGGCGTAGGGCAGGGCGCTGGTTACCAGGATTTTCCTCATGTCGGCTCTGTAAGATTGAGAGAGGCGCAAGCAACCGGACAAGGGTAGCAACAAAGGGGCCGTTCCGCCAGAGCCGGCCGCCACTTCGTCCTTGCCCATGTTCCGGACAGCTCGCCGCTACGAACGCTGACAGGCCGACTGAGTCCTGATTTGGGTCTTCACCAAATCGTGTGGGTGAAATGGCAAATCACCGCGTAGCGGCTTTGTCCTTGACAGGCGGAATGCACGCCACATACTCGGTAACCAGAAGGGGATTGGGGCCGGCTGGCGGGGGAGTAGCGGATATCCACCACCTGCGCCAATTGCAACTGGTTCGGCTATCCCAAACTCTCCCCAATCCCCTTCTGCCGACCATTTTCTGGCGTGCATTCTAAGGATGATTTACCATTTCACCCATACGATTTGAGGAAAACCATCCTGATTTATTACCTTGAAAGAACACTGGTACTCTTTGCAAGGGTAAACATTCAGCATGGTATTGAAACAGGCCGGTAACTGTTCAGATCGCCCCTGAAATCCCTCAGTTAAAGGCGAAAAATGGGGGTTTACGAGGGTAAATGACCATTTTTCAACGCAGAAATGGCGAATTTCAGGGGTGGCTGAATAGTTACTATTAACTCGGCAATAGTTTAGTTTATGCCGCTGCATAGCGGATCTTCCGATGCTCGAAGTACTTGGCGACCCGGGCCGGCTTGTT
>WFXP01000013.1 GCA_015490535.1 Gammaproteobacteria bacterium | reverse complement strand
GCGCAGGGCGGGGGCGCCCCCCTCTCCCCGTTCCAGGGTGCAGTCCCACTCGCTGTGGTGCAGATCCACCGGCCGGATCTCCACCCCGTGGCGGCGGGCATCCTGCACCAGCTGGGCGGGGCGGTAGAACCCCATCGGCTGGCTGTTGAGCAGGGCGCAGGTGAAAGCGGCGGGATGATGACATTTGATCCAGGCGGAGACATAGGCAAGCAGGGCGAAGCTGGCGGAGTGGGACTCCGGGAAGCCGTATTCACCGAATCCCTTGATCTGGCGGAATATCTGCCGGGCGAAGCGCTCCCCGTAGCCTCGCTCCCGCATCCCCGAGAGGAGCTTCTGCTCGAAGGGCTCCAGTCCCCCCTTGCGTTTCCAGGCGGCCATGGCGCGGCGCAGCTGATCCGCCTCCCCGGCAGTGAAGCCGGCCGCCACCATCGCCAGCTGCATCACCTGTTCCTGGAAGATGGGCACCCCCAGGGTGCGCCGCAATACCTTCTCCACCGCCGGGCTGGGATAGGTGACCGGCTCCCGGCCGCTGCGGCGCATCAGATAGGGGTGCACCATGTCGCCCTGGATGGGGCCGGGGCGGACGATGGCGATCTGGATCACCAGGTCGTAGAAGCAGCGGGGACGCAGGCGGGGCAGCATGGACATCTGGGCGCGCGACTCGATCTGGAACACGCCGATGGTGTCGGCCCGCTGGATCAGGCGATAGACCGCCGGGTCCTCCGGCGGGATGGAGGAGAGGGTGAGCCTGGTGCCGTGGTAACGGTTGATGTACTCCAGTGCCTTGCGGATGGCGCTGAGCATCCCCAGCGCCAGCACGTCCACCTTCAGCAGCCCGAGCGCTTCCAGGTCGTCCTTCTCCCACTGGATGACGGTGCGCTCCGCCATGGCGGCGTTCTCGATGGGCACCAGCCGGGAGAGCTCCCCCTCGGAGATGATGAACCCTCCCACGTGCTGCGACAGATGGCGTGGAAAGCCGATGAGTCGCTCCACCAGCCGGGCCAGCAGGCGGATGCGCGGGTTGTCGGGGGAGAATCCGGCCTCCCGGACGCTCTCGGGGGCGAGCCGTCTGCCGTCCCACCAGCGCACCGACCTGGCGAGCCGGTCTACCTGCTCCCGCGACAGGCCCAGCGCCCTGCCCACGTCGCGGATGGCGCTGCGCGGCCGGTAGCGGATCACCGTGGCGGCCAGGGCGGTGCGCTGCCGGCCATATTTGCGGTAGATGTACTGGATCACCTCCTCGCGCCGTTCGTGCTCGAAATCCACGTCGATGTCCGGCGGCTCGTCCCGCTCGCGGGAGATGAAGCGCTCGAACAGCAGATCGAGCCGGGCCGGGTCCACCTCGGTGATCCCCAGACAGTAACAGACCGCGGAGTTGGCGGCGGATCCCCGTCCCTGACAGAGGATCCCCCGGCTGCGGGCGAACTGCACGATGTCGTGCACGGTGAGGAAGTAGGGTTCATAGCGCAGCTCCCGGATCAGCGCCAGTTCGTGCTCCACCTGCCGCCGCACCTTCTCCGGCACCCCCTCCGGCCAGCGGCGGCGCATCCCCTCCCCGGTGAGCCGCGCCAGCCAGGAGGCGGGGGTGTACCCCTCGGGGACCAGTTCGCGCGGATATTCGTAGCGCAGCTCATCCAGCGAGAAACGGCAGCGATCGGCGATGCGGCAGCTCTCCTCCAGCAGCTCGGCGGGGTAGAGGCGTGCCAGACGCCGCCGGGAACGCAGGTGGCGTTCGCCGTTGGGCTGGAGGGTGGTGCCGAGGCGGGTCAACGGGGTGTTGCGGCGGATGGCGGTGAGGGTGTCCTGCACCATCTGGCGTTCGCGGCGGTGCATCAGCACGCCGCCGGTGGCGCAGAGCGGCATCCGCAGGTCTTCGCCGAGCCGTTGCAGCCGTGCCAGGCGCTCCCGGTCGTCGCCCGACAGCAGCAGCTCCACGGCGATCCAGCTCCGCTGCGGAAAGCGCTCCGCAATCCAGCGGGCCTCGGCGGGCCGGATGTCCGCCCCCGGTATCCAGAGGGTGAGACAGCCCTCCAGTGGCAGCCGTTCCAGATCGGAGCGGGTCAGCCGGTAGCCCCCTTTCGGGGCGGCGCGGCGGGCGTGGGTGATGAGGTGGGAGAGGTGGCCGTAGCTCTCCCGGTCGCTGGCCAGCAGCACCAGCCGGGTTCCCTCCTCGAGGCGGAATTCGCTGCCGATGACGAGCCGCAGCCTGCACCTCCTGGCCTCCAGGTGGGCGCGCACCACCCCGGCGAGGGAGCACTCGTCGGTGAGGGCCAGGGCGTGGTACTCCAGCTCGGCGGCGCGCCGCACCAGCTCCTCGGGGTGAGAGGCGCCGCGCAGGAAGGTGAAGTTGCTGAGCGCGTGCAGCTCGGCGTAGCGGGGCGGTGGATGTTTCATCAGCCGAACAACCCGTGCAGGTACCAGAGTTGCGGTCGCGCCGGGTCGCGGAAGATCCAGAGCCGGCGGCCGTCACCGTCCCGCGCCACGTAGTAGTCGCGCCGGATGGCGGCGCCGTCCCACCAGCCGCCCTCGATCCGTTCCGGGCCGGACAGCAGGCGTAGCTCCCGCGGAGCGGGAAGGGGCCTCGGTTCGGGCAGCAACCAGAGCGGACGGCGGGGCAGGGCGAAGCCGGAGGCATCGGGTGCGCGCGTCGGCCGGATGCGGCGCCAGGCCCGCTCGGGGCGGTGATCGGCATGGCCCCGCAGCATGAACACCGCATCCGCTCCCAGCCGGTTCTGCAACAGCTCCAGCAGTTCATGCCAGGAGTCTTCTTCGTGCCGGGGCGTGTCGTGGCCGCGGAACAGGGGTTGGGCATGGGGATGGAAGGGGCGGATTACCCGGCTCTCCAGCGCGAGGCCGTCGATGGGTGCCGCCAGCCGCAGCGGATTCAGGCGTTGCTCCAGCAGGTCGAGCAGACGGCCGGCGTCGCGGCTGCCCTGACGGAGGCCGATGGGGATCTCGTGAAACGGGCGGCCGTTACGGAGCAGCGTGAAGCGCACGCGCTCCACCGCGGCGTCGCGCCGCTGCAGAAATGTCGCCAACCGGGCCAGGAGCCTCTCCGCGCCCTGCAGGATTTGACGGCTGTCCCGGGTCTCCGCGGCAAACTCCAGCGCCGCCTCGAAGCGGGGCGGCGTGGTATGGTCGCGCCGCAGGTCACTCTCTCTCCCCAGGGCGCGATCCAGCGTGTCGAGCAGCCCGGTTCCAAAGCGGCGGGCCAGCCCCTTCCGCGGCAGCCGCCAGAGATCCCGCAGCCGTTTCAGCCCGGTGTTGCGCAGCCGTCTCTCCAGGGCGGGCTCCAGCTCCAGCACCCCCAGCGGCAGCTCGCCCAGCGCCGAGCGCAGCTCCTCCAGGGAGGTGAGCACCAGCGGCCGGTTGCAGCGCGCCAGCCAGAGACTGGCCAGGGGGGTGGGCGTGATGGCGTGCCGGCAGCAGCCGGTCAGTCCGGCGAGGGAGCCGCTCAACTGCCGCCACAGCGCATCGATGCCGCCGAACAGCCTCAGGCTGGCACCGATCTCCAGCAGCAGATCCCGGGGCGGTTCCACCACCACCCGGGGCGTGAATCGTCCGGCCACCCCGGCGAGCCGCTCCAGCCGCCGCCGCTCCGCACGGCCGTCGCGGGGATGGATGGCGAGTTCCCCGCACAGGGCACAGGCGGCCGCGAGCTCCATGCCCGCCTCCACCCCCTGCGCCCTGGCGGGGGCGGAGGCCGTCATGACCACCATCTTTCCTCTCCGCTCCTCCACCACCACTGCCGCCTCCTCCCGGCCGGCAGGACCGAACACCTCCAGCGGCAGCTCGGGCAGATGGACGGCGAGCCAGAGCTGAGAGCGTCTCTCCCGCTGCGGGATTGGGGGGAGAGCAGGCTTTTCCGTTTCGGACGGAGAGGGCGGAATCCCGCTCAGCCGGAGTTGTTTTGCCACTGTCCCGGATGATGGCTGCCGCGCAAGGTGTTATTGCTTTGCTCCAGCTTCAGCAAGCGTTTCTTTACAGCTAATCCACCTCGTGCCTTGAGGATTTCGACATCCAGTCCGTTCCCGGCCGGTTCGAGCCGGATCCGCACAGCGGCCGGGGAGGGGCCGTGTTCCCGGGTGCGAAACAAGATCCCCAGCGAGCCCCCACGCTCGGCTGCCAGCTGCAGGCGGCGCAGCGTGCGGTCCGGCAGGTTCTCTCCCCATGCCATCACCAGGGCGCAGGTGCCGGCGCTCAGCGCCTTCTCCATGCACCAGGCCGTCTCGGTGGCCGGCCGGCGCGGGGTGACCAGCAGGGTGCGGTCGAGATTGACACCCGCCTCCGCCAGGGCGGGGGCATAGGGGATGAAGGGGGGATCGACCCACATGGACCAGCGCGCCTCCTTTCCCAGCGTGGCGAGCAGCGGCAGCAGCAGTTGCAGTTCGCCGATTCCCCAGCGGGGGACGATCAGTTCCAGCAGCGCCTTCCGGGGCCAGCCGCCGCCGGGAAGGGCGGCGTCCAGCTCGGTGAATCCGGTGGGGAAGGTGTCGGCACGGGTTTCGGCCATCTCCCGGCCGCGCCACAGGTGCTGGTATCTCTCCAGCAGTCGCTCCAGTTCGATCAGAGGGGTGAGATCGGCAGCCGCGGCGGTCATCTCCTCTCTCCCACCCCGTTGCGGATCACGCCCACCACCACCCCTTCGATGGAGAGCGGTTGCCGGCGCAGATCCACCTCGATCGGTTCGAACTCCGGGTTTTCCGGCTCCAGCACCGCGATGTGTCCCTTTCGCCGCAGCCGCTTGACGGTCGCCTCATCCTCCAGCCGGGCCACGACGATCGCCCCGTCGCGTGCCTCGTGGGTGTGGTGGACGGCCACCAGATCGCCGTCGAGAATCGCCGCGTCCCGCATGCTCATCCCCCGCACCCGCAGCAGATAGTCGGCCTTCGGCCGGAACAGATCGGCCGGGATGGGGCAGCGGGACTCGATGTGCTGCTCGGCGAGAATGGGCGCTCCCGCAGCCACCTGCCCGATCACGGGAAGGGACTCTTCGCCGTCGTTCTCCTCCAGCAGCTGGATGCCACGAGAGACGCCGGGCTGCAGCCGGATGGCCCCCTTGCGCTCCAGCGCCCGCAGGTGGTCACGGACCCCGTTGGCGGATCTCACCCCGATGGCCTGTGCGATCTCGGCGATGGTGGGCGGGAACCCACGGGCCCCGATATGCTCGCGGATGAGGGTGAGGATCTCCTGCTGTCTGTGGGTGAGTGGTTTCATGATACAGAATATATAATCACTGTATTTATGTTCAGTATATGACAGGGGGACCCTTTTGGCAACCATTGCGCAAGAGTGGAAAAGGCTGTGTGCTCTCTCCGGTTTTGCGCCTTGCCCTGCCCCTGCAAACGCGCTCTTCACTACGTCCAACTGCAGAATCCAGGATAATGAAAAAATGCTACATATATATACAAAATTACGGTAATATTGATGGGTATGTTTACAAGATTGTTGTCCACACCTACTCAATCCATCTTTTTGTTCGGTCCTCGTGCTACCGGGAAATCCACATGGATCCGCGCCCGTTTCCCGGAAGCGACCGTTTATGATTTGCTCGATACTGGAGAGGCGCTGCGTCTGAACAAAGATCCGCAGGCTCTCCATCGGGAGCTGGCGGTGCTGTCCCCGGACAGCTGGGTGGTCATCGACGAGATACAGAAGGCTCCCGTGTTACTGGACGAGGTGCACCGATTGATGGAGTCCAACCGGCTGCGTTTCGTCCTCTCCGGCTCGAGCGCCCG
>WFXP01000012.1 GCA_015490535.1 Gammaproteobacteria bacterium | reverse complement strand
GGTGGACAACCCTTCGTTGCGGAAGTTGCGGTTGATCTCGAACACCTTTTCGAATCCCCCCACCACCAGCCGCTTCAGGTAGAGCTCCGGGGCGATGCGCAGGTAGAGCTCCATGTCCAGCGCATTGTGGTAGGTCGTGAAGGGGCGTGCCATGGCGCCTCCGGGAATGGCCTGCATCATGGGCGTCTCCACCTCCAGGAAGCCGCGCTCGATGAGGAACTGGCGGATGGTGTTGACAATCTTCGAACGTAGCCGGAAGGTTTCGCGGCTCACCTCATTCATGATGAGATCCAGATAGCGCTGGCGGTAACGGATCTCCTGATCGGCGAGACCGTGGAACTTGTCCGGCAGGGGGCGCAACGCCTTGACCAGCAGCCGCGCCTGCTCGGCCTTCACCGACAGCTCTCCGGTGCGGGTCTTGAACAATACCCCTTCGATGCCGACGATATCGCCGATGTCCCAGCTCTTGAACTCCTGGTACACCCCTTCCGGCAGCGCGTCGCGCTGCAGGTAGATCTGGATCCGGCCCGACATGTCCTGCAGATGCATGAAGCTTGCCTTGCCCATGATGCGGCGGGTCATGATGCGCCCGGCCACCTTTACCCGGATGGGCTGCTGCTCGAAGAGATGCGGTTCCCTTTCACCATATTCGGCGTGCAGCTCACCGGCCACCACGTCGCGGCGGAAATCGGCCGGAAAGGGGTTGCCCTGCTCGCGCAGCCGCGCCAGTTTCCTGCGCCGCTGGGCGATCTGCTCCTGTTCGTCAACCGTCCGTTCGGCTGTTTTTTCCTTGCTCATGACTTCCTTCGGGAGTTACAGCCCCTGTTTCAGGCTGGCTTCGATGAACTGGTCCAGATCCCCGTCCAGCACCGCCTGGGTGTTGCCGCTCTCCACGCCGGTACGCAGGTCCTTGATCCGCGACTGGTCCAGCACGTAGGAGCGGATCTGGCTGCCCCAGCCGATGTCCGACTTGGACTCCTCCAGCGCCTGCTTCTCGGCGTTGCGCTTCTGCATCTCCAGCTCATACAGCTTCGCCTTCAGCTGCGCCATGGCATGGGCCTTGTTCTGGTGCTGGGAGCGCTCGCTCTGGCACTGCGCCACGATGTTGGTCGGCAGATGGGTAATTCTCACCGCGGAGTCGGTCCGGTTGACGTGCTGACCGCCGGCCCCGGAGGCGCGGTAGGTGTCGATACGCAGATCTGCCGGATTGATCTCGATCTCGATACTCTCGTCCACCTCCGGATAGACGAACACCGAGGCGAACGAGGTGTGACGGCGGTTCCCGGAGTCGAACGGCGACTTGCGCACCAGCCGGTGCACCCCGGTCTCGGTGCGCAGCCAGCCGAAGGCGTAGTCACCCTCGAACTTGACGGTGGCGCTCTTGATGCCCGCAACCTCGCCGGGGGAGGCCTCGATCAGCTCGGTCCGGAACCCGCGCCGCTCTCCCCAGCGCAGGTACATGCGCAGCAGCATCTCCGCCCAGTCCTGCGCCTCGGTGCCGCCGGATCCGGCCTGGATGTCGAGAAACGCGTTGCTGGCATCCTGCTCACCGGAGAACATGCGCCGGAACTCCAGCTCGTGCAGCTTCTGCTCCAGCTCCTCCAGATCGGCCGCGACCGCCTGAACGGTATCCTCGTCATCCTCCTCGGCAGCCAGATCCAGCAGCTCACGGGTCTCCCCGAGGCGCGACTCCAGCTCCTCGATCACCTTCACCACCTGCTCCAGGCGCGCCCGCTCCCGGCCCAGCTCCTGGGCCCGCTCGGGGTCGTTCCAGACCCCCGGATCCTCCAGCTCCCGCTCAACCTCGGTCAGCCGCTCCCGCTTGGCATCGAAGTCAAAGATACCCCCTCAGCGCCCGGGTGCGCTTCTGCATCTCCTCGATACGGGAATAGATGGAATTGAGTTCCTGCATTTCAGATTCAGCCCGTCCGGTAAAATCCCTGGATGATACTAACAGGATGCCGAAAAAGCCATCCCTCTTTCCGAACATGGGTGCGATTCAAACCGATGTGGTATAACCTGAGTCATCCCCACCAACCAAGGAGTCCTCAGATGGCCAATAACCGTTTAAGCGATAAAGTATTCCTGGAGCGTTTGAATGCCAATCCGGGATTGAGAGCCCGCATGGAGTCTTTGTTGCTGGCTGTTGACGATGAAAGGGGCGACTTGAGAGAAGCCGATGCTGCCGAGATGCGTATTATTGACGAGATGCGCCAGATGGGCCGGGAGGCGCTCACGGCCTGGGCTGAAGGCCAAGTGACCCGGCGCAACTGACGGACGGAGAGATGAAGATAGAGCTGGAAACGGCGAGCGGCTACACCATCCACTCCTACGGACAGGGGGAGATCGTCCTGAACATCCCCCCGGCGCTGCAGATCGGGGCAGCGGACCGAGAACCGCCAGCCAACGATGCCGGCCGGGAGGTTCTCACCCACAGCCTGGTGATAACGCCCGACAGACTGCTGCGCAACTGGCCGCCGGGCTGCCTGGAACAGCTCACAGCAGAGCATCTGGAGATGGTCGCCCGGCTGGAGCCGGAGCTGGTGCTGCTCGGAGTGGGCCGGCGTCTGCGGTTCCCCGACCCCCGCCTGATGGCGCCCTTTGTCAGGCGCAACATGGGGGTGGAGTACATGGATACCCCCGCCGCGTGCCGCACTTACAACCTCCTGGCCGCGGAGGGGCGCAGGGTGGCCGCCGCTATCCTGATCGCATAGCCCAGGCTATCAACAGTACCAGAAACAGAACCAGCCCCAGCTCGATGGCGATAATCCACATGCGAAAACCCCACGGGGGTAAATGACCATTTCTGCGTTGAAAAATGGTCATTTACACTCGCAAACTCCCATTTTTCGCCTTGAACTGACGGATTTCAGGGGCGATCTGAACAGTTACCAACATATTTCAATACCATGCTGAATAGTTACGTTAGCTGTAATTTCTCTCTCTGCCTTCTCTGATAATATCTACAATTTCCGATGAACTTATACCAAGATCTACACCTTTAACATCAAGAGGTGATTTTTTTGGTACAGCAGGCTTTATATAAAATGCCTCACCATCCCTTTTTTTAATGCAAACAGCGCCCTCTCTTTTTGCCTCATCTAAAATAGATGCGAAGTGTTGCC
>WFXP01000011.1 GCA_015490535.1 Gammaproteobacteria bacterium | reverse complement strand
TGCAACAGGGAGATCTGCGCTTCGAGCCACGAACCGCGCTGGCGGCGGGAGGCGACGGCCTGGATGCCATCCGTCTGCTGGTTCGCGGGGGATGCCACCATCTCCGGCCCGGGGGCTGGCTGCTGCTGGAGCACGGTTTCGATCAGGGGGCAGCGGTGCGCGAGTTCATGCTGCGCTCCGGCTACCAGGAGATTGCGTGCCATACCGATCTGGCCGGACTCGAGCGTGTCACCGCGGGCCGCTTGCCGGTATAATCCCGGCCATGGACGATCAACAGCTTCTCCGCTACAGCCGCCACCTGCTGCTGCCACAGATCGATGCCGAAGGGCAGGCCAGGCTGCTGGCCTCCCGCGCCCTGCTCATCGGACTGGGGGGGCTGGGCTCACCGGCCGCCATGTACCTGGCGGCAGCCGGCGTAGGCCGGTTGGTGATCGCCGATTTCGATCGGGTGGATCTCTCCAACCTGCAGCGCCAGATCATCCATGACAGCGGTGATCTGGGACGCCCCAAGGCGGAATCGGCCGCCGATACCCTGCACCGGCTCAACGCCGGGGTGGAGGTGACCCCCATCGGTCACCGCCTGGAGGGTGAGGAGCTATGGGCCCAGGTCAGTCAGGCGGATGTGGTGATCGACGCCTCCGACAACTTCGACACCCGCTACACGCTCAACGAGGTGTGTGTGCAAACCGGGACGCCGCTGGTCTCCGGCGCCGCCATCCGCATGGAAGGCCAGGTGAGCCTGTTTCCCAACGACGGCAGCGATGCTCCCTGCTACCGCTGCCTCTACCGGGATGGCGGGGAGCTCCAGGAGAGCTGCAGCGAAAACGGCGTGCTGGCCCCCCTGGTGGGAGTCATCGGCAGTTTGCAGGCGGCCGAGGCCATCAAGGTGCTGCTCGGAGTGGGCCGTACCCTGACGGGCCGGTTGCTGCTGGTGGATCTGTTGAACATGGAGTTTCGTACCATCGCACTGCGCAGGGATCCGCGGTGTCCCGTCTGCTGCAAGGAGTCGATTCGTGAATGCCACGACCATCATGTCTGATCGAATCACCGTTCTTCCCCGCACGCTGGTCAACCAGCTGCTGACCCAGGCCCAGCAGTCACCGGAGCGGGAGGTCTGCGGCCTCGTCTCCAGCCGCGACGGCCGACCGGTGAAGGTCTATCCGGTGACCAACGTCGCCACCGAACCCGGCCGACTGTTTCAGATGGATCCGCAAGGCCTGATCGAGGCCATGCGCGACATGCGTGAACGGGGTGAAGAGCTGTTTGCCATCTACCACTCCCACCCGCACGGTCCGGCCGCCCCCTCCGCTACCGACCTGCGGGAAGCCCAGTATCCCGACGCCTTGTATCTGATCGTCTCGCTGGATACAAAGGGGGTGCTGGAGATGCGCGGCTATCGGCTCGAGGGAGAGACACCACGGGAAGTGGTGCTGGAGACCGCGCCCTGATCTTCCCTCTCGGTACACTCCATTCTCATTGAACATCTCCATGCCGGAACACGGAGGTGTTCTCGCCTCACCTGCAGGTGCGCTACCGCGCCTCTTCCCCCCTCTGGCAACGACCACCCCCTTCGCTGAAAGTCAGGACGCGCAAAAACAGAACCCTCCTTGATGTAGATCAATGCCAATAAACCACACATAACCTAGGGTTAAAATCACTTACGATTTATACGCCTATAATTACTAGGCGTAAGAGTCGTGGCAAGCGTCCAGAACGTACCGGCTGTCGTAAGGGGATTCACGATGAGCCAAGCACCCGCTATCGATCGCACCCGGTTCCTGCAGGGGGATCTGCGCGGACGCCATACCCCCATCAGACCTCCATGGGCCGTTCCCGAAAGCCTGTTCGATGACCGCTGCGACAACTGCGGAAAGTGCATCGAGATCTGCCCCGAGCGGATCCTGAAGTTCGGGCGGGGCCGGTTGCCGGTGGTGGACTTTCAGCAAGGCGCCTGCACCTTTTGTGGCGACTGTGTCCGGGTCTGCGAAAGTGGTGCCCTGAACGAAAACGGGGATCCGCCATGGCCGCTGAAGGCCCTCCTCTCCGAAGGGTGCCTGGCCAGTAAGGGGGTGATGTGCCGCGCTTGCGGAGATGCGTGCGAGGCGGGCGCGATCCGTTTCAGGCTGATCGTCGGCGGCTTTTCGAGACCCGAGTTCGACAGTGACGCCTGCACCGGATGCGGCGCCTGTGTCGCACCCTGCCCCGAGGCGGCGATACGTATTTCAACCCCATGCCGCGACGGCGAACGGCGAGACGGAGCCATGTGAGGAGGGATAAAGGGAAAGGCACGGTTTTTTCCACTGCAACAAAAGGAGGAGAAACGTTCATGGGGATCTGCAGCATGGTTCTGCACACACGACCGGAAAACATCCGGCAGGTCTGTGATCAGGT
>WFXP01000010.1 GCA_015490535.1 Gammaproteobacteria bacterium | reverse complement strand
CCACGCTGATCCCGGACTCTATCTCCGCCAGCGCCTACCAGCAGCTGGTGGAGTGCCCCTACCGCTTCTTCGTCGCCGGCTGCCTGCGGCTTGCGCCCCCGGAAGAGATCCGCGAGGCGCTGGCCAAGTCGGACTACGGGGCGCGGGTGCACCTCTGCCTGGAGGCGTTCCACAGCGACGTAGCTGGCCTGCCCGGCCCCTTTGACGGCCCACTGGACCCCTCCCGCAGCCAGGAAGCCACCGCCATGCTGGAGCAGATCTCACGCAGGGTGTTCGCGCGGGATCTGGAGGACAATTTCATGCATCGCGGCTGGCTGCAGCAGTGGCTGGCGATCATCCCCCAATACGTGGAGTGGCAAATCCGGCGCGGGGAACGGTTCCGGCTGGAGGGGGTGGAGTGCGCTCTGGAGGTGGTGCATCAGGCCACGGGATGCCACCTCAAGGGGCGTATCGACCGCGTGGAGCGGGGAGCCGAGGGGCTGGCCATCGTGGACTACAAGACCGGTGAGGTGGCAAAACGTGACGAGCTGCTCGCGGGGGAGGCGGTTCAGCTACCCTTCTACAGCATGCTGACCGGCAAGGCCCGGAAAGAAACGGTGGCCCGCGCCGAGTACCTGCTGCTGGAGAACAGGGGGGTGCGGTCGCAAACGGTTCTGGAGGGGGAGGAGCTGCGCAAGATCGGTGAGGCGGTAGCCAGCCGTCTCGATACCCTGCTGCGGGATATTCACGGGGGGGCCGCGCTCCCTGCCCAGGGTGACGAGATCTGCTGCGGGCGCTGTCCCGTGACGGGAATCTGCCGGCGTCAGTGGTGGGAAGCGGAGCCTGCCACCGGCAGGCATGGCTGAACCAACTGAATTAAAAAAAGCGGCGTCATGCCGCTTAACAACACTCCTGCCTGGCCCTCCAGCCAGCGCCGCTCCTCCCTGCGGCCCGTCATCCCTGCGCATATCCTTCACGCTGTTCCCGGTTCCGGAATCCGTCCGGTTTTTGACATCCTGTCCGCACCTCCCGGTGCACAACCCTCCGTGGCGATGACAGCCCGTTCTTCCTGAACATTATTTTCTTATCATTTCAACAACTAACGCCCACCCCGGGTGGACGGGCAAATCATACCAGTAACCCGACAGTGGAACAACACCATGTCCATATTTTGACAATGCCTAAAAACAACAACCGCAAATGGAAGGTAAGCCCGGAAGAATCTGCTATCATCACAGCGGCATGACCCAGCTCTCCGCTGCAGATCCCTCCGCCAACGCCACGGTTATGGCCTCCGCCGGAACCGGCAAGACCTGGCTGCTGGTAACGCGCCTGGTCCGCCTGCTGCTGGCGGGCGCCCGTCCGGACGGGATCCTGGCCATCACCTTCACCCGCAAGGCCGCCGCCGAGATGCAGCAGCGGCTGATCCAGCGCCTCTACCAGATGGCGGCGGCGGACGAGGCCAAGCTCCGCGCGCTGCTGGAGCAGATGGGCGTACCCGCCGAACCGGCGCATCTCAGGCGGTCCCGCTCCCTCTACGAAGAGCTGCTGCAGGCGCCGCAAGGGGTCCGTACCAGCACCTTTCACGCCTTCTGCATGGAGATCCTGCAGCGTTTTCCGCTGGAGGCGGAGGTGCCACCCGGCTTCGAGCTGCTGGAGGCGGACTCCGCCCTGCAGCAGGAGGCATGGGACGCGCTGTTTGCGGAGGCTACCGCACAGCCGGACTCGGCGCTGGCGGAGGCGCTGCAGATCCTGTTCATCCACTGCAAGGGGCTGTTCAACACCAGGAAGGCGCTGGAGAGCTTCCTGCTGCATCGCAGTGACTGGTGGGCGTTTACCGCGGGGCGGGATGACCCCGTCAGTTACGCACGGGAGGAACTGCAGCGCCAGTTGGGCATAGAGCCGGGCGAGGATCCGCTGGCGCCGCTCATCGACGCGCGCCCGCGGCTCGAGGAGTATGCGCAACTGCTCTCCCGGCACCGGACGAAAACCAGCCAGAGGCTCTCCCACGCGCTCGGTGAGGCACTCCGGAAGCAGGATCCGGCGGAGCTGTTCGACTCCGTGAGGGAGGTGCTCCTGACCGGAGGAGGGGAACCGCGAAAATACAGCTCCACCGCCTCGCGGCGCAAGGCCATGGGTGACGAGGGGGAGGAGCGGTTCCTGCGGCTGCACCAGGAGTTGAGCGCGGTCGTAAAGGGGATCGGGGAGCGGATCGCGGCGTGCCACACCCAGGAGATCTCCGGCGCCTGGTATCTGGCCGGCCAGCGCCTGGTGGAGCACTACCAGTTGCTGAAAGAGCAGCAGCGGCTGCTGGATTTCGCCGACCTGGAGTGGCGCACCTACCGGCTCCTCTCGGAGAGGGACAACGCCCACTGGATCCAGTACAAGCTGGATCAGCGCATCGACCATCTGCTGGTGGACGAGTTCCAGGATACCAACCACACCCAGTGGCAGCTGCTGCTGCCGCTGCTGGAGGAGATGGCGGCCGGAGATCCGGAGCGCCCGCGCAGCGTATTCCTGGTGGGGGATGGCAAGCAATCCATCTACCGCTTCCGGCGCGCGGAGCCACGGCTGTTCGAGGCGGCCCACCACTGGTTGAGCGACCACCTGGGGGCGCGCGGCTACCCCATGGACCGCTCCTGGCGCTCGGCTCCGGCGGTGATGGAGTTCGTCAACCGGCTGTTCGGGGAGGGCCGGCTGCGCCACTCGCTGCGGCAGTTCCACACCCACGACACCCACCACCGTGATCTGTGGGGGCGCGTGGTTCTGCTCCCCCTGATTCAACCGGCACGCCCCCCTGCCCCCCCGGCGGTGGAAGAGTTGCGGGATCCGCTGCGCGAAGCACGCCGCACCGTTACCGACCAGCGCCATACCCAGGAGGGGGAGCAGATCGCGCGGACCATCCGCAACCTGGTCGAGCAGCCGGTAACGATCGGTACCGCGGACCAGGCGCGGCCGCTGAATTACGGCGACATCATGATCCTGACCGCCCGGCGCACCCATCTGCCCCCCATCGAGGAGGCGCTGCGCGCGGCGGGGATCCCGTTTCTGGGCGCCAACCGCGGTACCCTGCTGGAGAGCCAGGAGATCCGGGACATGGAGGCCCTGCTGGAGCTGCTCACCACCCCCTACAACAACCTCTCCCTGGCGGTGGTGCTGCGCTCCCCCCTGTTCGCCTGCAGCGATCAGGATCTGGCAACCCTGGCGGGCCGGAAGCAGCACAGCTGGTGGGAGCGGCTGATGAAGATCTCCGCCCCGGAGGGAACTCCGCTGGCACGCGCCCGCCGCTGGCTGGAGAGCTGGCACGGAGCGAGCGACAGGCTGCCGGTACACGACCTGCTGCAGCGCATCTACAGCGAAGGCAACCTGCTGGCCCGCTACCAGGCCGCCTCTCCGCCACATCTGCGTGCCGGGGTACGCGCCAACCTGGAGCGCTTTCTGCAGCTGGCGCTGGAGGTGGACAGCGGCCGCTACCCCAGCCTGGCCCACTTTCTCACCCGGATCAAGGAGCTGCGTGAGCTGCAGCAGGATGCGCCCGACGAGGCGCCGGCCGGCGGCAGCGAACCGCAGGTGCGCCTGTTGACCATCCATGCCGCCAAGGGGCTGGAGGCGCCGGTGGTGTTCCTGGTGGACAGCGCCAGCCGCGCCGGCCGGGAGAGAGGGTGGCGCGCCCTGGTGGAGTGGCCGGCCGACAGCCGCAGACCAAGCCACTTTCTGCTGAGGAGAACCGCCAACGCCGATGATCCGCTCACCGCCTCCCTTCTGGAGCGGGATGCGCTGGAGCAGCAGCGGGAGGATGCCAACCTGCTCTATGTGGCGGTCACCCGCGCCCGGCAGCTGCTGTACCTGTCCGCCTGCGCCCCGGTCCAGGGCGACTCCCTGGGATGGTACGGCGAGATCCTGGAGCGGTTCGGCATCCCCCCGGAGGAGGCCGGCGAGGAGCGGATCCTGTGTGAATCCGGCCACATGCCGCAGCCATCCCGCCCGGCTCCCGCTCCCGGGCGACCACCGGCGGAGCCGGATCCCCGCCTGCGCCAACCGCTTCGGCTGCAGCCCGCGACGCGCGAAATCGCCCCGAGCAAGGAAGCGCACCACCCTCTCCCCGCGGCGGGTGGTGATGAGGATGGCCTGTTGCGCGGCGTGATCATCCACCGCATGCTGGAGCTGCTCACCGGCGCGGAGAGGATTCCTCCGGAACAGTTGATGGAGCGTCTCGCTGCAGAGCAGGGAGCGCAGTGCCAGCAGGAGCTGCTGCAGGAGTGCCTGCGGGAGGCGGTGGCGGTAACCGGCGATCCGCGGCTGCGGGAGCTGTTCGACGACCAGCGCTACAACGCCTGCTACAACGAACTGCCGCTGCTCTACCGGCAGGAGGGCAGAACCGTGCACGGCACCATCGACCGGCTGCTCCTGGAGGAGCGGCGCATCACGCTGCTGGACTACAAGACCCACCGCAGCGCCACCCCGGCCACCGTAGCCGCACTAGCCGAGGGCTACCGCCCGCAGATGGAGCTCTACGCCGCCGGAGTGCGGCGCCTGTGGCCGGGGCGGGAGCTGCGCTGCCTGCTGCTGTTCACCGCCTGCCGGCAGCTCCACCAGCTGCGCCTGTGACATGCGGCCCGACCGCGAATCAGCGCCCACGCAGCGCTGCCATCACATCCGCGGATGAAACACCCGGGCCGATACTCTTTCAAAATCAGGAGGGTCTTCCTCAAATCGTGTGGGTGAAATGGTAAATCACCGCGTAGCGGCTTCGTCCTTGACAGGCGGAATGCACGCCGGAAGATGGCCGGCAGAAGGGGATTGGGGAGAGTTTGGGATAGCCGGAGCAGTTGCAATGTGCGCAGGTGGTGGATATCCTCCACTCCCCGGCCAGACACCCCCAATCCCCTTCTGGTTACCGAGTATGTGGCGTGCATTCCGCCTGTCAAGGATGATTTACCATTTCACCCATACGATTCGAGGAAGACCCAATCCGGATTCAGCATCCCTCTGGATCCTTCTTATTACTTTGAAAGAGCACCAGGTTCCTGCCCAGGCAAGTTGATGATATGCTTCGCCTCCACGAATAACCAATTTCAACAGGGGAAAAAATGGGGAAGAAGATTCTGGTCACCGGGGGAGCCGGCTACATCGGCAGTCACGTGATCCGCCAGCTGGGGGAGGCGGGAGAAGATGTCGTCGTTCTGGACAACCTCTGTACCGGTTTCAGGGACTCCGTGCTGTATGGAGAGCTGGTGGTGGGGAATTCCGGCGATCGGGAGCTGGTGGGCCGGCTGCTGGCGGAGCATGACATCGATACGGTAATGCACTTCGCGGCGCACCTGGTGGTGCCGGAGTCGGTGGAGCAGCCGCTCAAGTACTACGGCAACAACACCTGCAACACGCGCAACCTGCTGCAGTGCTGCCAGGAGGCGGGGGTGAGGAACTTCATCTTCTCCTCCACCGCCGCCACCTACGGGATCCCGGAGGAGGGTCTGGCCACCGAGGAGACCCCCACCGCCCCCATCAACCCCTACGGCGCCTCCAAGCTGATGTCGGAGTGGATGCTGCGCGATCTCTCCGCGGTCAGCGATCTGAAACATGTGATCCTGCGCTACTTCAACGTTGCCGGCTCCGATCCCGAGGGGCGCATCGGGCAGCGCACCCCCAACGCCACCCTGCTGATCAAGGTGGCCTGCGAGGCGGCGGTGGGCAAACGGGAGAAGGTGAGCATCTTCGGCACCGACTACCCCACCCCGGACGGTACCGGGGTGCGCGACTACATCCACGTGGAGGATCTGGCGCGGGCCCATCTTGACGCCCTGGAGTACCTGCGCAAAGGGGGGGATTCGACCCTGGTGAATTGCGGCTACGGTCACGGCTACAGCGTGCGCGAGGTGCTGGATATGGTCCAGAAGGTCCACGGCGCCCCCCTCTGTATCGTGGAGGAGGAGCGCCGCGCCGGAGATCCTCCCAGGCTGATCGCCGATGCAACCCGCATCCGCAGGCTGTTCGGCTGGAGACCACAGTATGACGACCTGGAGTTCATTGTGAAAAGCGCCCTGGAGTGGGAGAGAAAGCTGTCCGAAATCGAAACGATGGCTTGACGGCCCGTTCACTTCCCGCTCCCGGAGAGATATAGTGACGCGACCCATGCTCTTTCACCACATCCCGCTACAAACGGCGGAGACACGGCCGGACAGCATCGCGCTGGTGGACAGGAGGCAGGAGATCAGCTACGCCTCCCTGGCCGCCAGCATCAGAAGTGTGGCGGCGGGGCTTATGGAGAGCGGCCTCGAACGGCATGAGCGGGTAGGGATCTATCTGCCCAAATCGCTGTCGAAGGTGATCTCCCTGTTCGCCGTCTCCAACGCCGGGGGGGTGTTCGTACCCATAAACCCGCTGCTCAAGGCGGAACAGGTGCGCCACATCCTGTGCGACTGCGGCGTAACCACGCTCGTCACCTCGCTCGACCGGTACGGGATACTCAAGAACACCCTGGAGGAGTGCCGCGCACTGCGCACCGTGATACTGGCCGATCAGGAGGAGGCGCCTTCCGCTCCCTCTTGTCCCCGACTCCAGATACTGCCCTGGCACCAGCTCCTGGAGGCGCCGCAACGTCCCGGCCACAGGAGCATCGACGTGGACATGGCGGCAATCCTATACACCTCCGGCAGCACCGGCCGTCCCAAGGGGGTGGTGCTCTCCCACAGAAACCTGGTCACCGGGGCGGGGAGCGTGGCGCAATATCTGGAGATCTCCGCCGAGGATCGCCTCCTCTGTCTGCTGCCCTTCAGCTTCGACTACGGCCTGAACCAGGTCACCACCTCCTTCCTGAAGGGGGCGACCGCGGTACTCATGAACTACCTGTTTCCCAAGGAGGTCGTCAACAGGGTGGAGCAGGAGCGGATCACCGGTCTGGCGGGAGTTCCGCCCCTCTGGATCCAGCTCTCCCAGTTCTCCTGGCCGGAGAGTGTCGGCGAACACCTGCGTTACATCACCAACTCCGGCGGCGCCCTACCGCAGGCCACCCTCCAGGAGCTGCGCAGCGCGCTGCCGCGGACCAAGGTGATCCTGATGTACGGGCTCACGGAGGCGTTCCGCTCCACCTGGCTACCACCGGCGGAGATCGACCGGCGCCCCGGCTCCATGGGCAAGGCGATCCCCAACGCGGAGGTGATGGTGCTGCGTGAGGATGGCTCCCCGTGCGCCCCTCACGAACCGGGAGAGCTGGTACACCGGGGCTCGCTGGTGGCCCTGGGCTACTGGAACGACGAAGAGGAGACGGCGAAAAGGTTCCGCCCGCTCCGCTGCCAGGACTCCGGACTGCCCCTGCCGGAGATGGCGGTCTGGTCGGGGGACACTGTTTACCGGGACGAGGATGGCTACTTCTACTTCCTGGGACGCCGTGACGAGATGCTGAAGAGCTCCGGGTACCGCATTAGCCCCACCGAGATAGAGGAGGTGGTGTATGACTCCGGACTGGTTGCCGAGGCGGTGGCCATCGGGGTGCCCCACCCGGTGCTGGGGCAGGGGATCGCGCTGGTGGCCACACCGGCAAAGGGGGTGGAACCCAGTGCCGAGGCCATTATCGCGGTGTGCAAGGGGCGCCTTCCCGGCTACATGGTGCCCGGCGCCGTGCTGTTCCGCGAGCTGCTGCCGCGCAACCCCAATGGCAAGATAGATCGCAAGAGGCTGGCGGCGGAGTGCACCGACCTGTTCCAGGAGGAGTAGCGCGGCGGTGGAGTTCCGGCACTACAGGTTCCTGGTGTGTTCCGATCTCTACCGTATCACCGGCCGGCGCGGCTGCCAGGGGTTCTTTCGGAATCTGCTCAGGGAACCGGGCTTCCGCTACTGTTTTTTGCTGCGCAGCTGCCGCTACCTGCGGGGCAGCCCCCTTCTGAAATACACGCTCTACCCCCTGGCCAGGCTTCTGCACCGCCACTACAGTTTCAAGTACGGCATCTCCATATCGCCCGCCACCCCCATAGGCAGCGGCTTCTACATCGCCCACTATGGCGGTATCGTGGTCAACACCGACGCATCCATCGGCAAGAACTGCAACCTCAACCACGTGGTCACCATCGCCCAGACCAACCGCGGCAAGCGCAAGGGGGTCCCCACCATAGGCGATAATGTCTACATAGGGCCCGGGGCCAAGATAATCGGCAGGGTGACGGTGGGCAACAACGCCGCCATCGGCGCCAACTGCGTGGTTACCAAGGATGTGCCCGACAATGCGGTGGTGGTGGGCGTACCGGGCAGGGTGATCTCGTACGAAGGCTCGCGGGGATATGTGAACCGGACCGACTACGAGTAGGATACAGTCCGGCAACTGTTCGGATCGCCCCTGAAATTCGTCAGCCCAAGGCGAAAATGTGAGGGGTCTTCACCAAATCGTGCGGGTGAAACGGTAAACCACCGCGCAGCGGCCTCGTCCTTGACAGGCAGAATGCACGCCGGAAAATGGTCGGCAGAAGGGGATTGGGGAGATTTTGGGATAGCCGGACCAGTTGAATTCGCGCGGATAGTGGATATCCGCCGGTTCCCAGCCAGACCTCCCCAATCCCCTTCTGGCTACCGAGTGTGTGGCGTGCATTCTGCCTGTCAAGGATGATTTACCGTTTCACCCGCACGATTTGGTGAAGACCCAATGTGAGTTTACGAGCACAAATGGTCATTTTCTCAATGCAGAAACGGCGGATTTCAAGGGTGAGCCGAATGGTTGCGCGGCGGATTCAACGCCCCTTGCCCAGATCGCGGTACCAGGAGTCGGGCAGTAACACCTGGTAGAGGTCCACGTAGCCCGGCTCGGAAACGCCCCAGTTGGAGGGCCAGAACACCCGCCTCCCGCTGCGATCTATGGCGGCGAACGCCTCCGCCCAGTAGTCCTTGCCCTTGCCGCGCATGGTGCGGGAGCGGGTGTGGGCCACGCGCCAGTGACGGCCGTTCCTGACCAGCTCCAGGAGAAAGATGGCGCCGTCGGACCAGAAGGAAGGGCGCTCCGCGCCGCCGTAGGTGGATACCAGCACCCACCCCGGGGTCTCCAGGGAGTTGCCCGATATGTGGAAACCGGGGTAGCTGACCCCGCCGAGGCGGGGATGGCGAAACGGGATCTGCATAATATCGGTCCGCTTCAGCGTGGCCAGATCCACCATGGCGATGTGATCGGTGGCGGTCTCCTGGGCCACGAACACCTCCCTGCCCCGCCGGTCCAGGGCCAGATCGCCATGACCGAAGCTACCGGGAAACACCCTTTCTCCCCCCCATTGCAGATCATAGATCCTGATCTCCGGAATATACTCCACCAGCACATACCGCCCCGACTGGGAGACGGTGACCGTGCGGGGAATCGTGGCGGGCATGCGGCCTGCCACCTTGCGGTAGCTTGCCACCACCCGCTTCTCCTCGGTGTCGAAGGTCACCATGTCCAGCAGGGTTCGCCGCCGTCCCGCAGGTTTGCGATTGTCGTACTGCACCACCATGAAGGCCCGGTAGCGGCTGTCCCGCGAGCTCTCCCCCTTGCCGCTCCTGACAAAGCTGGCCGAGGGATAGGTGGTCTTGAAGTCGTGGATCAGACTCTTTGTCCCACGCCGTACGTCATAGCGATAGAAGCGGCTGCCCGTGACGAAAAACAGCAGATCCGGATCGGTACCGTGCCAGCGGGGCTCGAAATCGCCCCGCCTGTCGAACAGCCTCTTGCCGAGGCGGGAGCTCCGCAGATGGTAGAGATACCAGGAGCCGTCGGTACCGCGCAGCAGCAGCAGCGACCCGTCCGCATTTACCGGATCGTAGCGGGAGTACTCGTTGGTCAGCCCCTTGAGCCGCGCCGGGAACGACCCGTTGCGAACATCGGTGATCCTGATGACGGTGGTATTGAACAGCGGTTCCCGGTACGGTTTGCCAATCTCCGGCATGGGGGTGGAGGGAAACGGATAGGGCACCGTAGAGAGCCCCGGAGTGTAATCAAATCCCCAGGTGGCAGAGGCTCCCAGGAGCAGGATCAGGGGCAGGTGGCGCGAAGTTCGGAGCATTCCTCCTCATCCGGTTGCAGCAGCTGCTGGTAGAGATCCAGCAGCTCCCCCCCCAGTCGCCGCCAGTCGTAACGCTCCACCACCCTGGCGCGGGCCTCGCGCCCCAGTCGTGCCGCCATCTCCTGATCCTCCATCAGCCTGCAGATGGCCGCCGCCATCTGCTGCTCCCCGTCCGCCATCAGCAGCTCCCGACCATGCTGCACCGCCACCCCTTCACATCCGATGGTGGTGGAGACTATGGGCTTGGCCATGGCCATCGCCTCCAGCAGCTTCAGGCGCGTGCCGCTTCCTATGCGCAACGGTATCACATAGAGACCGGCGCGCCACACCCAGGGACGCAAATCCTCCACAAACCCGGTCAACGTAACGCTCTCCCTCAGATGAGGCGGAACGGTGAGCGAGCCCGCCTTTCCCACCACGGTGAAGGTGGCGTCCGGAATCCGCCGCCTCACCAGAGGTATCACACGTTGCAGAAAAAACTCCACTCCGTCGCGATTGGGAAACCATGTCATACCCCCCACGAAGACCATGTTATGGGGATCCCGTTCCGGCACCTCCCGGGGAGCGAAATAGTCCACATCCACCCCATTGGCTACCACATCCACCCTGTCGATTCCGGCCATCTCCTGGAGTATGGCGGCATCATCAGGGGAACAGGCCAGAACCCGTTGCACGGTTCGGCATGCCTGGATTTCGAAGCGCCGCAACTTTCCCGCCTGTGAGCAGAAAAACAGCCTGTGCGCGGGAGAGCGGGCCCTCTCCCCGCGCCGCAGCAGCAGCAGCGACTCCACATTGTGCTCGTTGAGGATCAGCGGTACTCCCTGCGCCACGGGAGCGTACTGAACCAGCGGCAACATATCCAGATGCACCAGATCGGGAGAGTTGACCTCCACGAGATGGCGCAGCGCCCTCTCCATTGCCGCAGCATGATATTTGCGCACCACGAACGGCCGATCCGTGGCGACCCCCAGGAACAGATCCAGAAGAAACCGCAACCGGCTGTGCTCCAGGGGAATCTCTATCAACTCGACCGAGGCGCACATATCGCGCAGCGCGGCGGCGTGGGATATCTCCTCATCCCTGCGCGCGAACGACAGCAGATGGACATCGTGCCGGGAGCATACCGCTTTCAACAGGTTGAAGGTCCTGATCTGGTGCCCCTCCCACGGCGGGTAGGGAATCCTTGTCGTCAAGAACAGAACGGACGCCATCTACGTCTTTTTTTTGCAGTTTTTTTAGCGCGACGACGGCCCTCTCGAGACAGACTCCAAGAGACCGCCCGACCACGCACGCGGATCGCTCCGCCCGCGCCCCATATTCAGACAAATCTTATATGGCTATGATTCGCAAAAAAGCTTTCTGGTCGCCTTATATTACTCCGTCAATGTTATAACTTAGCATGCAGCCGGTCAGGAAGCGGTCATCTGCTAGGCGCGCGACCGCAGGACTAGCCATAGCTAATTCAAGGGAGCGCAACACCGCAGATGACCGCTTCCTGACCGGCCCGAAGGGAGCTTCCCAAACCGGCCAATGCTGCGTTGCACTCCTTGGAAAGGGCATGCCATTCCCTGCGGAATACGCCTTGCCTTGGCCGGTTCGGGAAGCTCTGCATCATAAGTTATAACCTTGACGGAGTAATATTATTGTTTCGACAACCAGATTCATGCCGCCCGCCATTTGGAATCAAGACATCCTGTCTTGCTTTGCCGACCACAACCGTGACAGTCGCGCCAAGCTACCATCCGCTCGACCAACCAAACCACCATCCACCCTTCTTGTACCCCTAAACTTAGCAGATTTTTACTGTTTTTTCCAAAGTTTTTCCGCCCTTCCCGAAATGGCGGCCAGAAGGCCCGCGATCGCGGCCAGATTCAGCATAAGGAAGCTGGCTGGAACGGCGTTTGGACCGGCGCTCCTGCCGCCCAGGATGGCGTATGTCCCCATACCCGCCATTGCGTAGACCAGGAGCTGCAGCAGCCCGAAGGCGAGAAAACCGGCGCCACCCAGGAACCACGGCAGAAGCAGCATTCCAAGCAGCGCGTACGGCGCGATCATACGGCACATCTTGTGGGAAAACCACTGGAAAAAGATCCGGTTGCGCAGCGGATTCATCACCCACGGCGCCATGGACAGAAGCTGCACATTCCCCGCAAGGGTGCGCACCTTGCGCTGGAACTCCTCCCCCGCGGAGCTGCTGATCCGGTCATAGGCCTGCGCCTCCCGGACCATTTTCAGCCGGTAGCCCTGCGCGGTGATATTGAGCGGCGTCAGCACGTCGTCCAGGATCAGCCCGCGGGGCAACTCCCGGTAGAGCTCCCGCCGGATGGCGTAGATGGCGCCGGTGGCGCCCACCACCGAATCGACGGCGCTCTCGGCGGCACGGATGGCCTTCTCATAGCGCCAGTAGATACCTACCCCCTTGGGCTCCCCCTCTTCCCCCGACTCGCACAGCACCAGCTCGCCGGTCGTCCCACCGACGCCGGGGTCGGCGAACGGCTGCACCAGACGCTGGATGGCATCGGGGGCGAACCACTGGCGACTGTCGGTAAACAGTACAATCTCGCCACAGGCGGCGGCCACCCCCCGGTTCAGCGCCGCCGCCTTGCCATGGTTGGCGGTCAGCTCGATTACCTGCAGCCGCGGATGGCGCATCCGCTCCAGTACCGCCACCGTGCCGTCTATGGAGCCGTCCGACACCACTATGACATTCAACCGCTGTTGGGGATAGTTCTGCGAGAAGATGTTCTCCACCCGCCTGCCGATCCGCTCCTGCTCGTTGCGGGCGGCTATTACCACCGTTACCGTCGGGTGGTGGGCCCGGGACTCCCGGTGCCGCGGCGCGCGCAGCCGCGCCCACAGCATCATCAGCAGCGGATACCCGGCATAGGTATAGAGCACGAAACCGAAACAGGCCCAGAACAGGATCGTCATGCTCGCTCCACCATTCCGGAACGCAGCCTCACGTAGAGGCGGTTGCCGAGCACTCTCCTCATGCCGGCAAGAACCAGCTGACGCGCGCGGCGGCGCCCCATCTCCCATCTGTCACCCGTCACCAGACGCCGGAAGGTATCCAGATCCATGCCCCTGGTAATCGGGATGCGCCGCAGGGAAAATGGATCACATCCCGGTGGGTTGAGCCCCAGCTCGGAGTTGCACAGGTAACGGTACCCCACCTCCCGCGCCACCCGCACT
>WFXP01000009.1 GCA_015490535.1 Gammaproteobacteria bacterium | reverse complement strand
GGCGGGGGGCTACGCAGGGGATTGGTACGTGGTGCCGCGCCATCTTGCCGATCTGCATCTGGTGTGGGGGCTGCTCGGTTGGGTGGGGTTACTGGTGGTGGCCGTGGCCTATCAGGTGGTTCCCATGTTTCAGTTGACCCCTGCGTATCCGCCGCACCTGATGCGCTGGTTGGCGGCCGCGCTGTTTCTCTCCCTGTTGCTGTGGAGCGCGGGACAGCTATTCCCGGAGGCCGGCCTCTGCTCCCTTGCCGGTGGGGCGGGGCTTGCGGCCGGGTACCTCCTGTTCGCCGCCGCGACGTTGTCGCTCCAGAGGCGGCGCAGCAGGGCTTTAGCGGATGTCAACCTGGATTTCTGGCGGGTGGGTCTGGTGAGCCTGCTGTCGGCCCTGCTGCTGTGGAGCGCCGCGCCACTCTATCGCTCCCCTGCCGGAGAGCTGCTGCTGGGGGTGCTGCTGGTAGCGGGATTCGCCATGTCGGTGGTGAGCGGCATGCTCTACAAGATCGTGCCGTTTCTGATCTGGCTGCACCTCAACAACCGGATGCAGGCGGAGGGTCGGTGGGAGAGGATTCCCAACATGAGGGAGCTGATCCCCCCGCGACGCAGCCGCTGGCAGTTTCGGCTGCACACCATTGCCCTGCTGTTGCTGCTGGCCGCAGTGGTGTGGCCCGTCCCCTTCACCCGGCTCGCCGCACTCATGCTGTTTTGCTCCCAGGCGCTGCTGGGGTGGAATTTTCTGGGGGCGCTGCGCATCTATCTGCGGGGCAGCGCGGCAGCGGCGCCGGGGTAACCATTCAGCTCACCCCTGAAATCCGCCAAAGCCGAACCACTTGCAATTTGCGCAGGCAGTGGGTACGCGCCGGTCTCTAGCCAGACAGCCCCTCTCCCCTCCTGGTTGCCGGGTACGTGGCGTGCGTTCCGCCTGTCAAGGAGGGAGCCCCTACGCGGTGATTTGCCATTTCACCCGCGTGATTTGAGAAAGGCCTTCCTGATTTATCACCTAAAGAGTACCAGGCTACTTGCTCATCGCCTTGTTGACCGCCTCCTCGATCCTGCTGTGCAGCTTGCGGATCTGGCCGTTGGCTTCCCGGGTCAGGGCCTCCTTTTCGCTGCGCAGCTGCAGGAACTCGTGGGCGATGTTCAGGGCCGCCATCACGGCGATGCGATCCAGCCCCACCACCTTGCCGGTGCTGCGGATCTCCTTCATGCGCGCATCCAGGTGGTAGGCCGAGGCGATCAGCGCCTCCCGCTCCCCCTCACCGCAGGTGATCCGGTACTCCTTGTCCAGGATGTTTACGGTGACGATCTCGGGTTCGCCCATCTACTCCTGCTCCAGCGTCTTCAGCCTGCCCAGCATGATCTCCACCCGGTGACGGGCCTTCTCGGTGCGCTCCAGGAGAGCGGCCCGTTCCGACAGCAGGGAGCGGTTCTCGCTCTTGAGATGCTCGATCAGGCGGAGCAGATCGTGAATGCTGGCCTCCAGCTGTTCCAGTTCCAGTCGTTCCATAACGTGCGAGGTGGCTTACGGGAATCCCCGTAAATATAGAACGGTTGGACGGTTGGGGTCAATGGGTGGCGGAAAAGGTGGTACGATATCGGCGTACCAGGCACGGCGGGATGACGATGAGAGGCTCGGTAACCTTCGAGCAGATGGAGGAGCATCTGGATGGGCGCGGCGGTGCGCCGGGTCCGGCGGAGAGCCATGGCGCCCTGTGCGGCGCGCTGTGCAGCCTCGGCTCTCTCGACGGGCGTGGCTGGGTGCGGCGGCTGTTTCCCGAACTGGAGCCGGGGGAGGCGCTGCAGGAGCTGCTGCGGCAGCTGTATGCGGAGACCCTGGCGGGCCTGAAGGGGGACGATCTGCGGTTCTCCCCCCTGCTGCCGGACGAGAGCCGCCCGGTGGCGCAGCGCATCGAGGCCCTGGGCCAGTGGTGCCACGGTTTTCTGTTCGGGCTGTCGCACGGGGGGGCGCGGCGCCTGGAGCGGCTCTCTGCGGATGGCCGGGAGTTTCTGCACGATGTCACCGAGATGAGCAGCGTCGCCAGCTACCAGCTGGAGGAGAGCGAGCAGGACGAGCGCTCCTACACGGAGCTGGTGGAGTATCTGCGTACCGGCGTGCTGCTGCTGGAGGCGGAGCTGGCCGGAGGGCGGCCCGGCGCTCCGGAGGGCACCCTCCATTGAGGCCCGACGAATTCGCGCGGCGGCGCCGGCGCCTGCTGCAGATGATGGGCGAGGGAGCGATTGCCATCCTGCCGGCTCCCCCGGTCTGCCTGCGCAATCGGCACAACGAGTACCCCTACCGTCCGGACAGCGATCTGTTCTATCTCACCGGATTCCCGGAGCCGGAGGCGGTGCTGGTGCTGATCCCGGGGCGCAGCCACGGAGAGTACATCCTGTTCTGCCGTGAGCGGGATCCGCGCATGGAGCAGTGGAGCGGTGCGCGGGCAGGACAGGAGGGGGCGGTGCAGCAGTACGGCGCGGACGACTCTTTCCCCATCAGCGATATCGACGACATCCTGCCCGGTCTGCTGGAGAACCGCAGCAGGGTCTACTACACCATGGGGCGGGTGCGCGACTTCGACCAGCGCCTGATCGGCTGGATCAATCGCCTGCGGGGCAGGGCGCGCAGCGGGGTGCACGCCCCCGACAACATCACCGCCCTGGAGCACCTGCTGCACGAGATGCGGCTCATCAAGAGCGCCGCCGAGATAAAGGCCATGCGCCGCGCGGCCAGTATCACGGTCCAGGCCCACCGCCGCGCCATGCGGCTCTGCCGCCCCGGCCTGCACGAGTACCAGATCGAGGCGGAGCTGCTGCACCAGTTCGTCAGCGAGGGGTGCCGCTCCCCCGCCTACAGCTCCATCGTGGCGGCGGGTGGCAACGGTTGCATCCTGCACTACACCGCCAACAGCGCCCGTTTGCGCAGGGGTGATCTGCTGCTGGTGGACGCCGGCGCGGAGTACCAGAACTACGCGGCCGACGTTACCACCACCTTCCCGGTGAGCGGCCGGTTCCGGCCCGCCCAGCGGGCGCTGTACAATGTGGTGCTGGCGGCCCAGCGCGAGGCCATCGCCGCCATCGCCCCGGGAAGGCACTGGAACGAGCCGCACGAGGCGGCGGTGCGGGTGATCACCGAGGGTCTGGTGGAGCTTGGGTTGCTGCGGGGCAGGGTCGCCACCCTGATCCGGAAGGAGAGCTACAAGCGCTTCTTCATGCACCGTACCGGCCACTGGCTGGGAATGGATGTGCATGACGTGGGCGAGTACAAGGTGGGTGAGAGCTGGCGCATGCTGGAGCCCGGCATGGTGATGACGGTGGAGCCGGGGGTCTACATCCCGGCCGGGAGCCGGGGTGTGGATCGCAAATGGTGGAACATCGGGATCCGCATCGAGGACGATGTGCTGGTGACCAGGGATGGACACGAGATCCTGAGCGCGGGACTGCCCCGCACGGTGGAGGAGATAGAGGCGTTCATGAGCCATGAGTGAATCGGAACAGTATGATGTTCTTATTGTTGGTGGCGGCATGGTGGGGGCCAGCCTGGGCTGCGCCCTGGCCGGGAGCGGTCTGCGCACCGGCATAGTGGAGGCGGTGGAGCTGCGCTCCGACGCCCAGCCCAGCTATGACGACCGGGTAATCGCGCTCTCCTGGGGCTCCAGCCGGATCCTGCGCGCCATGGGGATCTGGCAGGCGCTGGAGCGGGAGGGAGCCACCCCCATCGAGCGGATCCATGTCTCCGACCGGGGCCGGTTCGGCGCGGCGCGCCTGGATCGGCAGGACGAAGGGGTGGAGGCGCTGGGCTACGTGGTGGAGAGCCGCGTGTTCGGCAAGGTGTTCGCCCGGCGGCTGGCGCGCCAGGAAGATCCGGAGCTGCTCTGCCCGGCGCGGCTCAAATCCTTCGACATAGGCCCGCGCCGCGTGCGGCTGCTGGTGGACCACGACGGCAGGCAGCGCGACCTGCGCGCCCGCCTGCTGGTGGCGGCGGACGGGGGCAACTCGGTGGTGCGCGAACAGCAGCGGATCAGGCTGTGGCGCGCCCCCTACAGGCAGACGGCGATAATCGCCAACGTCACCCCGCAGCAGCCGCACCGCAACGTCGCCTATGAACGCTTCACCGATACCGGCCCGCTGGCGCTGCTGCCCATGAGCGAAGGGCGCTGTTCGCTGGTCTGGACCGCCCGGGACGGGCAGGTCTCCGAGCTGCTCGCCCTGAGCGACCGGCAGTTCCTGCAGCGCCTGCAGGAGCGGTTCGGCAACCGTCTGGGCCGTTTCCTGGAGATTGGCCGGCGGGTGGCCTACCCCCTCTCCCTGATGCACGTGCGCGAACGGGTGCGGCCGCGGCTGGCCATCGTGGGCAACGCCGCCCACCTGCTGCACCCGGTGGCCGGCCAGGGATTCAACCTCGGCCTGCGCGATGTGGCGGCGCTCGCCGAGGTGCTGGCCGATGCCCACGCCAGCGGTCAGGATATCGGGGAGATGGCGGTGCTGGAGCGCTACGGCACGGCACGGCGCGGCGACTATCTGCGCACCACCCTGTTTACCGACAGCCTGGTGCGCACCTTCTCCAACAACATCTTCCCCCTGACCGCACTGCGCGACGCCGGGCTGGTGGCGCTGGATCTGCTGCCTCCCCTGAAACACCTTCTGGCGCGCCAGGCGATGGGCCGCATCGGGCGCCTGTCGCGCCTCGAGAGAGGAGTACCCCTGTGAAACGGAACCGGACCCACGATCTGATCATCTGCGGCGGCGGCATGGTGGGCGCAACGCTGGCGGCGGCGCTGGGGGACAGCCCGCTGCGCATCGCGGTGATCGATCTGCACAAGGCCAGGCAGCGCTGGCCCAGGGAGAGCTGGGGGATCCGCACCTGCGCCCTCACCCGCGCCTCCCAGCACATCCTGGACAACGTGGGCGCCTGGGAGGGGATGGTGAGGCGCCGCGTACACCCCTACAGCGATATGTATGTCTGGGACGCCACCGGCTCCGGCTCGGTGTACTTTTCGGCGGCCGATGTCGGCGAGCCCAATCTGGGTCACATCGTGGAGAACCGGGTGATCCAGGCCGCCCTGGCGAAACGGCTCACGGAGCTGTCCAACGTGGAGCTCATCTGCCCGGCGCGCATCGACGCCCTGGAGTTCCGCGAGGAGCGGGTCGAGGTGGCGCTGGAGGGCGGGCGAGAGCTGAGCGCGGCGCTGCTGGTGGGCGCGGACGGGCGCGACTCCTGGGTGCGCCGCCAGGCCGGCATCACCACCCATGGCTGGGAGTACCGGCAGACCGCGGTGATCACCGTGGCCAGAACCGAGCGCCACCACCGCGACACCGCCTGGCAGCGCTTCACCACCGAGGGGCCGCTGGCCTTCCTGCCCCTCGCCGAGGGCCACAGCTCCATAGTCTGGAGCGTCACGCCGGAGCATGCCGAACAGCTGCTGGAGATGGAGGAGGGCCCCTTCATGGAGCAGCTCGGTCAGAGTTTCGAGCATACCCTGGGGCGGGTGGAGTGGATAGCGGAGCGGGCGGCATTTCCCCTGCGGCTGCAGCACGCCAGCCGGTACATCCGCCCGCGCCTGGTGCTGGCGGGAGACGCGGCGCACGCCATCCACCCGCTTGCCGGCCAGGGGGTAAACCTGGGACTGGCGGACGCCGCCACCCTGGTGGAGGTGATCGCGCAGGCCTGGAGCAGCCGGCGGGACATCGGGCAGCCCGCCACCCTGCGCCGCTACGAGCGCTGGCGCAAGAGCGACAACATACCCATGATGGGCGCCATGGATGGCTTCAAGCGGCTGTTCGGCAGCGAACTTACACCGCTGTGCTGGGCGCGTAATCTGGGGCTGACGCTCACCGACGTCCTGCCGCCCATCAAGCGCGGATTCATCCGGCACGCCATGGGGCTGACCGGACATCTGCCGCGCCTGGCGCGCACCGGGGGCGGGGTCTCCCTGTTGCCAGGCAGATAGTATCTACCGGCGATGCAGATGAAAGCGCACTACCGGTGGCTGGCCGGCCTGGGGGGCGTGGATCCGCACGAGACCGGAGCGGCGCGGCGTTGGGCGCAGCGTTTCGAGTGGCCCATGCTGATCCTGGTGCTCTGGATCCTGCTGCAGTGGGCGCTGGAGAGCGGCCGGCTGATCCCGCCCTCTGTCTCGCGGGTGGCCGACTGGCTGGTGTGGCTGGCGTTTGTGGCGGAGACCGCAATCCTTACCAGCCTGGTGCGCGACCGGCGCCGCTATCTGCTGACCAACTGGATCAACCTGGCCATCATTGTCACCGGTTTTCCCCTACTGTGGGGTGACACCCCGCTGGCCGGGATCCTGCGTGGTCTGCGTCTGGTGCTGATGTTCGGTCTGCTGCTGCGGGTTTCGCGCACCTGGCGCCAGGTGCTGGCGCAGCACCACCTGGGCAACAGCCTGTTCATCATGCTGTTCGTGGTATTGGTGGCCGGTTTCCTGATTGCATATATCGATCCCGGCATCGACACTCCGTGGGAGGGGATCTGGTGGGCCATGGCCACGGTTACCACGGTGGGTTACGGCGACGTGGTTCCGGTGAGCGAGCAGGGGCGGCTGGTAGGGTTCATCCTGCTGGTGTTGAGCGTGCTGCTGCTGGCGCTGGTGACCGCCAATATCTCCGCCTTTCTGGTGAACCGCGGGATCGTCAAGGGGGAGACCCAGGTGCAGGATCAGCTGCGGCGGATGGAGCAGCGCCTGGAGCAGATCGAGCGGCTGCTGAAGGAGTCCCGGCAGCGGGAGGAGGATGGCGGCGGGCGCTAGTGCTCTGTAATAGATTAGGAAGGTCTTCCTCAAATCGTGCGGGTAAAATGGTAAATCATCCTTGACAGGCGGAATGCACGCCGGAAGATGGTCGGCAGAAGGGGATTGGGGATACGTTGGGATAGCCGAACCAGTTGCAATTTGCGCAGGTAGTGGATATCCACTTGTCCCCGGCCAGACAGCCCCAATCCCCTTCTGGCTACCGAGTATGTGGCGTGCATTCCGCCTGTCAAGGATGATTTACCATTTTACCCGCACGATTTGAGGAAGACCTTCCTAATCTATTACAGAGCACTAGCGCCCGCCGCCATCCTCCTCCCGCTGCCGGGACTCCTTCAGC
>WFXP01000008.1 GCA_015490535.1 Gammaproteobacteria bacterium | reverse complement strand
GAAGCCGGTGTGCACGCCGCCGAAGCCGGTCCAGCGCTCGTTGAATCGCCAGGCGGCACCCACCCCACCGGCGGCCATGTCAAAGCTGTTCTTTCCATCCCGCCCCTTGGTCCCTCCCGGACCCTGCAGGGTGCCCTTGGGATCCTCGGAGATCTGGTCCAGCTTTTCGTAGCGGACACCGGGCACCACCGTCAACCGGCCCATCTCGATGGTGTCCTGAACGAACACCGCCAGGGCCTCGGTCTTCTGCAGGCGATCACCAGCCGTTCCCGGTATGCCCGCTATCTTGCCGGAGATGGTGCCGTTGGCGTTCTGCGCATACCGGTCCTCCCACTGGAAACGCCGAATCCAGTCCTGGTGCAGGCGCACCCCCGCATTGAGCTCGTGCCGGGCCCCCTCCGTGCCGAAACGGTAGTAGGAGACCAGCTCCGCCCCGCGGGAGTTGTACTTGCGGTTGTTGGCCTTGACCCGCAACTCGCAGGCGGCGTTGCCCAACATGCAGTCCCGTGAGGTGCCGGCTGCAGCCATCGCCTTGGCGAGACTCTCGCCATCCACCTTGCTGAGCTTGTACCAGTTGCGCCTGAAATCGTTATTGTACAGGGTCGTTATGATATCCAGATTGTCACCGGGGCTGACGGCGTAGCGCAGCGAGGTCTGGACCATTTCGTAATCCATGTTATCGAAGCGGGAAGCTGCGTAGCGGCGCAACGGATCCTTCCGGTAGTCCTCGTCGGTCAGACCGAGATAGGTCTCATTGGCATCCAGTTTGCTGCTGCCATATTTCAGCTCGATGCGCTGGTAGATCTCCGTGGCGGGCTCCCATGACAGCTTGATCAGGGAGTCTGTCTTGTCGAAACCGGTCTCGTCCCCGCCGCGGAAATCGGGGGTTTGGTCTATGCTCTTGAATCCGTCGTTACGGCGTTTGTACCCCTCCACCAGCAGACCAAACTGGCCGCTGTCCGAATCGAAGGTATTCCCCGCATAGGCGTGGGTACGCAGCTCGTTGAAACTGCCGAAGCCGGTTTTCAGATAAGCGGTCTCCCGGGTGGGGATGGGGGTGGAGAGATAGTTGATGACACCGCCGGTGGTATGGGGACCGAACCTGATCTGACTGGTTCCCTTCAACACCTCCAGGCCGCTCATGCGTCCCGCAGTGGGTGAGTAGTATGCGGCCGGGGCGGAGTACGGCGCGGGCGCCATCATCACCCCATCTTCCATCACGGTAATCTTGGCGTTGCGGGTGGTGTCCGCGCCGCGAATGCTGATGCTGGGGAAGAGGCCGAAACCGTCCTCCTCCCGTACATAGACCCCCGGAACCTTGCGCAATACCCGGTTTATGTCGTCATAATTCTGTTTCCGGATATCCTCCGTGGTCACGATCTGGGCAGAACCGGGAATCTTGTCGATATTGGCCGGATTGCCGATCACCATCACCCTGTCCAGCGTGCCGGACTCCGCGCCATCGCCCGTGCCGTTCTCCGCGGCGCCCGCCGGAAGGGCCAGACCCGCCGCGGCAACGGCATAAACCCCTATAGATAAGCCACTTTTTATGTTCACTTCGCGAATCCTCTACCTGTTACCTTGAAATAGATATGAAATGCAAGCCGCCCTCTCCCTGTCCCGGAGCGGGCCGAATGGCTGGCTTACTACAGGCCCGGCTGTAAACAGCAAAGGCTTGTCTGGCTGGCTGGGTCCATGTTTTATCACATGCATAAAGCCAATGCAAACGATAATAGTTCGCATTAGTGTTGACATTTTGGCGAGAATGGCTATCATTCGCATAAACCACCTTCGAGGAACCGTTTCAGGCAGATGACATACAGGAACCGCGCTCTCTCCCTCGTCTCCCCCTCTCCGGGAACGAACCCGTCCGCCCCCCGGCGGATAAAGATCCGGGAGCTGGAGCACCGCCATCACTGCAGCATCGTCGGCACCTGCCTCGATCTGGAGGAGTTGCGCCGGTTATGCCGCAAGACAGGGTTCCGGAACCTGAGGGGCGCCTGCGACTACGCGCTCCACATCCACCTGGTCAGCCTCATGGGGAGCGATCCGAAGGCGTCCCGCCTGGTGAACAGGTACCTCGACCGGAAATACACGGCCAGCATCCGGAGCTTCGAGCGGGCCGAGACCCGGCAGGAGCGGGAAACGCTGTGGAGGGAGGCGGTGGCCAGGGGCGAGGTAGCGGGCGCCTACTGGGCCGCCGTCACCGATCCCCGCACCCCCGACGATCTGCTGTTCCGGATCTATGGCGAGATTCACATGCTCTCCCACCTTTCCGGCGCATCCGTCCGGATCGACATGCAGGCGCTGCACCGGCTACGCCGGCGCGTTCCGGAGCTGGAGCAGGAACTGGCCGAAAGCCGCGCCCGGCTGCTGCGCCGCGCGCAGGAGAAAGAGCAGGCGGTCCGGCGTCTCAACGAGCGGACGGCATCCCTGCAGGAGACTGAGCGCGCGCTCTCCGAAGCGCGGTCGCGCCTGCAAGAGCTGGAAAACGGCGCGCAGCTCCGGCAGCTTCGTTCCCTTCTGGCAGAGCGGGAACGGAGGTTGCGCAAGGCAACCCGGCGGGCCGAGCGCGCCGAAGCCGCCGCGCAAAAGTGGCGGAGCCGGGCGGAAGCCGCCGCCGCGACCATTCACACCCTGCAGCAGAAGATGGACGGACCCGCCACTAGGGGAGAGCCGGACCGCCCCTCCTCCTGCGGGGAGGAGAGCTGCGCCGGACACAACAGCGACCTCTGCAGACGCTGCATCCTCTACGTGGGTGGACGGAACCGGCAACAGGCCCGTTTCCGCATGCTGGTGGAGCGTAACAACGGCCATTTCATCCATCACGACGGGGGAGTGGAGGAGAGCAGCCAGCGGCTCGCGGAGCTGCTGCCCCGTGCTGATGTGGTGCTCTGCCCTCTGGACTGCGTCAGTCACGACGCGGTACAGCGCATCGTGCGCTACTGCAAGCAGCATGGCAAGACTTTCAAGCTGCTGCCGAAATCCAGTCTGGCAGCCTTCTCCAGGGGGCTCGAGGAGCTGTTTTCCGATGAGTGAGATCACCACCCCGGTCTCCGGCGGCGACAGCGTTCGCCTGGAACTCTCCTCCCGGACCCTGCAACGGCTGCTCTCCAGCGGCCTGCTGCATCCGGCGGACTTCCGCTGCCTGGATTGCGCAACCAAGCACTGCGTATGGCGGCTGGTCGCCAGGCGCTGCGCCCACAGCCTGTCCTGCAACGGCTGTTGCGCGGAGTGCCACATGAGGGTGGAGATGCGTACGGCCACGGCCGGGAACGGCGACGAAGCGCACCGCTTTCCCGGCCTTCCGGACAGCGGCGCCATCCGGGTGGGAGAAGAGCGGACATGACCGGAACCGGAAACCACGAGCGCGGCGCCGCGGAACGCTCTCGTGACACGGCGCGGGAAGAGCCGCCGCGGATGACCACGGCACAGCTTTTCGGCGGAGTGCGCGAGCTGATCATCGACCACCGGGGCGATCTCTATCGCCTGCGCATCACCAGCAAGGGGAAACTCATCCTGACCAAGTAACGACAGAGCCGGCAACGCCAGCCACCCAGCCTCCGGGCAAAGGTAGCCAGCCACATTAATCCGGTTTGGCGCCTTTGTTGAAGGAGGTATTTTTGTGGATCTTTTCGCTCTGTTGACCCTGTTTTTTCTGGTATCAGCCCTGGCTCTGTCCGAATCCGCATCGGCGGAGCAGGATCCCGGCCAGACCACGCTGCTGCGCAGCATCGTGATCACCGGCACCCGCACCGGAAAACCGGTGCTGGAGGCGCAGGTGCGCACCGAGGTGGTGGATCGCGGGGAGATCGAAACGACCCACGCCCGCGATCTGAAGCAGGCGCTGGAGGATGTACCCGGCCTGCTGCTCAAACCGGTCCACGGCAAAACCGGATTTCAGGCGTGGCTGCAAGGGCTGGACTCCGACCGGGTGCTGGTGCTGATCGATGGCGAGCCGGTCAGCCCCAGCACCGGCTCTTCGGTCGATCTCAGCCAGATCGGCGCGCTGGATATCGAGCGCATCGAGATCGTCAAGGGCGCCACCTCGGCGCTTTACGGCAGCAGCGCCATGGGGGGCGTCATCAATGTCATAACCCGCAGACCCTCCCGGCCCTCGAGCTACCATCTGAGCCTGGACGGCGGCAGCCATGGCGGCAAGAACCTGAGCGGCAATGCCGGCGACATCAGCGCGCGCCGCCTGGCCGCGCGCCTGGCGCTGAAGCGGCCCGGCGGATATCTGCAGTTCAACGCCGACCTGCGCAGCAAGGAGGGTTACACCCTCGATCCGGACACCTTCCGCTCGGAAGGAGAGAAAGGCAGCAAAAACAACCTCGACCTGCGCCTCGCCCTGACCCCGGACGAACGGACCGAAATCCATATCGCCCCACGCCTCTACCGCGAAGAGATCAGCAACAACACCCTTTCAGATTTTATTCCCGGTGTCGGCAAGCTCAAAAAGAGAAAAACCGAGGATGCCAGCCGTACCGGCGCCACGCTGGGTTTCGAACGCAAACTGGATGGGGGTGGCCGGCTGCGCGGCTGGCTGCTGCGCGAAAACTGGCGGAATGTCACCCGGCAGGATGTCATCGCCACTCCGGAAATCGAGCAGCAGCGTACCACGGAGACCGACACCTGGCGCGCTGAATTGCAGTGGGACACTCCTGTAGCCGGGGACCACCGGCTCACCCTCGGCCTGCTGCTTGGCAGGGAGCGCATGGATCAATATCAGGGGGCGGGCTCCCGACGCACGCCGGAGGTGGACGGAAAAAAGAGAAGCAACATCGAGGCCTACCTGCAGAACGACATGCTGGTGGGTGAACGGTGGGAGATCGTCCCCGGAATCCGCGTGCAGGAGGACAGTGATTTCGGTTTCCATGCCGCACCCGGAATCAACGCCATGTACACACCGGACTGGTTCTCCGGCGTCACCACCAACGTGCGCCTGGGTATTGGCCGCGGCTACCGGGTGCCCAACCTGAAAGAGCGTTTCTTCGTCTTCGACCACAGCCAGGTGGGCTACATGATCCTCGGCAGCGACAAGCTGCGGCCGGAGCGCTCCGACAGCTACCAGCTCGGTATCGAGTTTGCGCGACAGGCGTCGTTCCATGCCGGAATCACCCTTTTCCACAACCGCGTCGAGGATCTCATCGACACCCGCTTCAACCCCGCCCGCTCCATCCCCGGCCTGGACATCTACGACTACCGGAACGTGGCCCGCGCCCTGACCCAGGGGGCCGAGATCAGCGGCCGCCTTCATGCGGGCCGGTTTGAGCTGAAAGGCGGCTATACCCTGCTCGACAGCAGGGATCGCGACACGGGGAAAACCCTCAAGGGGCGCCCCCGCCACCAGATCAAGCTGGGGGCGGACTGGCGCCACGAAGCGTGGGGAACCGTGCTGGCCCTGCGGGGCGTCTACCAGAGCCGGGAGTTTTATGATGCGGAAAATCTTCTGGAGTCGCCCGCCTGGACCACCTGGGATCTGAAACTGACCCAGGCGGTTGGCGACAGATTCAAGCTGTTCGGCGGCATCGACAACCTGACCGACGAGCATCGTGACCCCGATGTCCGTTACGACAGGCGGCCCGAAGCGGGGCGCTTCATCTATCTGG
>WFXP01000007.1 GCA_015490535.1 Gammaproteobacteria bacterium | reverse complement strand
CCTTCGGGCGTCCCTGTGGTGTTCCGCTGCGGCGTTGCAGTGCTTGACAAGGGAATAACCCTTGCCTGCGCACTGCGCCTTGCCGCGAAACACCACAGGGACGCTGAATTCTAATTTATTACCTTGAAAGAATACTAGGTAGCCAGGGCGCCCGGTATCACGGGGAGCACGCGTTGAAGGGAGCTGCGCCTGGTAGTATAATTCCCTGCTATTTTTGCGCCGCGGAAACCCGGTTTTCGCCGGCCGGCCCTGTTCTGACAGAAGCGCTGCTGAATGAACCCAGAGAGCAACCGACCCGCTGGCCTCTACCGCCCCTCCTTTGAGAGGGACAGCTGCGGTTTTGGCCTTATCGCCCACATGGACGGTATCCCCGGCCACTGGCTGGTGAGGACCGCCATCGAGGCGCTGGCGCGCCTGACCCACCGCGGCGCCGTCGCTGCCGATGGCAAGACCGGCGACGGTTGCGGCTTGCTCATGAAGATGCCGGAAAGATTCATGCGCGCCGTGGCCGGGGAGCGCAGGATCCATCTGGAGCGCTATTTCGCCACCGGGATTCTGTTTCTGAACCGGGACCAGGGGCTGGCTGAGCGGGCGCGTGTCCGGCTGGAGCGGGAGCTGAAGGCCCAGGGGTTGCAGGTAGCGGGCTGGCGCGAGGTACCCACTGACGAGGCGGCATGCGGCGAGGAGGCGCTCAGATCCCTGCCGCGTTTCGAGCAGATCTTCGTCAACGCCGGCGCGGATATGGATCAGACCGCCTTCGAGCGCCATCTCTACATCGCGCGGCGGCGCACCGAAAAGGCGCTGGCGGAGGACGATACCTTCTACGTTCCCAGCCTGTCGTCGCGGGTGGTCTCCTACAAGGGGCTGGTGATGCCGGCCAACCTGCCCATCTTCTACCCGGACCTGAACGACGAGCGGCTGGAGTCGGCGCTGTGCGTCTTCCATCAGCGCTTCTCCACCAACACCTGGCCGGAGTGGCGCCTGGCGCAGCCGTTCCGCTACCTTGCCCACAACGGCGAGATAAATACCATCCAGGGCAACCGCAACTGGTCCGTGGCGCGCGGCCACAAGTTCAAGACCCCCCACATCCCCATGCCGGACGTGCTCCCCATGGTCTCCATGAGCGGCTCCGACTCCAGCAGCCTGGACAACATGCTGGAGGCGCTGCTGGCGGGGGGGATGGATATCTTCCGGGCCATGCGCCTGCTGATTCCGTCCGCCTGGCAGAACGTGGAGACCATGGATCCGGATCTGCGCGCCTTCTACGAGTACAACTCCATGCACATGGAGCCGTGGGATGGCCCCGCCGGGATCGTGCTTACCGACGGCCGCCACGCCGCCTGTGTGCTGGATCGCAACGGGTTGCGTCCGGCGCGCTGGGTGCTTACCAAGGACCGGCACATAACCCTGGCCTCCGAGATTGGCGTATACGACTACCTCCCCGAACAGGTGCTGGCCAAGGGGCGTCTCGGCCCCGGCCAGATGCTGGCCGCCGATACCGAAACCGGCGAGCTGCTGCTGCCGGAGCAGATCGAGCAGCGGCTCAAGGAGCGCAAGCCCTACAAGCAGTGGCTGGGCAGGCACACGCGGCGACTCAGATCGGAGCTCGAGGAGGAGGAGCGCTGCGCCAAGCCCATGGATCCGGAGCGCTTCCGGGTGTGCCAGAAGCTGTTCCAGGTGAGCTTCGAGGAGCGTGACCAGGTGTTGCGGGTGCTGGCCGAGGCGGGACAGGAGGCCATCGGCTCCATGGGAGACGATACGCCCCTGGCGGTGCTGTCGCGCCGCGTGCGCTCCCTGTACGACTATTTCCGCCAGCAGTTCGCCCAGGTCACCAACCCCCCCATAGATCCCATCCGGGAGCAGATCGTGATGTCCCTGGAGAGCTGCTTCGGGCGCGAGAAAAACCTGTTTGAGGAGACCGAGGATCACGCCGCCCGTCTGCTGGTGGACTCCCCGGTGCTGTCGGTGAGCAAGTTCCAGCAGCTGCAGGAGCTGGAGGATCCCGACTACGCCTGCTGGCGCATCGATCTCAACTACTCCGCCCAGGGGAGCCTGAAAGAGGCGCTGCAGCGGATTTGTGACCAGGCGCTGGCCGCGGTCAAGGGGGGCAAGGTGGTGCTGATCCTGTCGGATCGGGAGATCGGCCCCGACCGGGTGCCGGTCCACGCCCTGCTGGCCACCGGCGCGGTGCATCACACCCTGATCCGCGAGGGGCTGCGCTGTGACGCCAACATCGTGGTGGAGACCGCCACCGCGCGCAATCCGCACGAGTTCGCGGTGCTCATCGGTTACGGCGCCACCGCCATCTTCCCCTGGCTGGCCTACGAGTGCCTGCTGGATCTGCAGCGCACCGGCGAGATCGGCGGCCAGGGCTGCGGCCGGCTGATGCACAACTACCGCAAGGGAATCAACAAGGGGCTGTACAAGATCATCTCCAAGATGGGGATCTCCACCATAGCCAGCTACCGCGGCGCGCAGCTGTTCGAGTCGGTGGGGCTGCACGACGAGGTGGTGGAGTTCTGCTTCCGCGGCACCACCAACCGCCTGCAGGGGGCCGGTTTCGATGACCTGGAGCGGGACCAGCGCGCCCTGGTGCGCGAGGCGTGGGATCCCCGCCGCTCCATCCAGCAGGGGGGGCTGCTGAAATATATCCACGGCGGGGAGGAGCACGCCTACAACCCCGACGTGGTGCGGGCCCTGCGCCGTGCGGTGCAGAGCGGTGACTACGAGCACTACCGGGAGTTCGCCAGGCTGGTGAATGAGCGTCCGGCGCTGGCGTTCCGCGACATGCTGCGGCTGCGTCCGGCGGAGAGCCCGGTCCCCCTGGAGGAGGTGGAGCCGGTGGAGGCTATCGTGCAGCGGTTCGACTCCGCCGCCATGTCCCTGGGAGCGCTCTCCCCCGAGGCCCACGAGACCCTGGCGGAGGCCATGAACCGCCTGGGTGGGCGCTCCAACTCCGGCGAGGGGGGCGAGGATCCGGCCCGCTATGGAACGGTCCGGCGCTCCAAGATCAAGCAGGTGGCCTCGGGGCGTTTCGGCGTCACTCCCGCCTATCTCTCCAGCGCCGAGGTAATCCAGATCAAGATAGCCCAGGGGGCCAAGCCGGGCGAGGGGGGGCAGCTGCCCGGCGGCAAGGTGAACGAGCTGATCGCCAGGCTGCGCTACTGCAAGCCCGGCGTCTCCCTCATCTCGCCGCCGCCGCACCATGACATCTACTCCATCGAGGATCTGGCCCAGCTCATTTTCGATCTCAAGCAGGTCAATCCCGGGGCGCTGGTCTCGGTCAAGCTGGTGGCGGAGGCGGGGGTGGGCACCATCGCGGCCGGGGTGGCCAAGGCGTATGCCGACCTAATCACCATCTCCGGTCATGACGGGGGTACCGGTGCCAGCCCTCTCACCTCGGTG
>WFXP01000006.1 GCA_015490535.1 Gammaproteobacteria bacterium | reverse complement strand
CTCCCAACCCACTCCCGGTGGGTTGGTGCTCCTCTTGCAAAGGGCGACGGCCATTCGCTGCGAGGAGCGCCTTGCCCTGAACGCTGACAGACCAACTGAATCCTAATTTATAACCTTGAAAGAGTACTGATATGTTTTAACTTGCAAGCAACTGTGCCAGAAGGTGTTTTCTGGCGCAGTTATTGACTAAAACATCAGACTTCATGATTGAACTGACTTGCAAGTTCAATCATGAGGTCTAGGGCGGCGGGCTACATCCTGTCGTCCAGATGGCAGCCGGTCTCCCTGTGCCGGAACTCCGGCAGCATATCGTTGAACAGCCGGATGATCTCCTGACGGCTCCAGCGGGGCTGCCGGCGGATGCTCTCCACCTCCCTGCGAAACCGCTCCAGCAACCCCGGATCTCCACATTCCGGCAGGGTGAGGACGCCTATGGAGCAGAAACGCTCCATGTCCGGACTCTCATCCGTGGTAAAGAACTCCTCTCTCTCCTTCTCTCCGCTGGTGGTGCTGGGGGAGAAGAAGCAGGGCCACCTGCCGCGCGGAATCAGCTGGTCGGCGCGGGTGCGCGCCTCCTGTTCGCTTTCGCAGGGCCACGCTTCGTAGCCCAGCCGTGCCAGGTAGCGCCTGGCGATCTCCTCGAAGGAGATCAGGTGTAGTTGGTCGTCCAGCCGGGGGAAGAGGAGATCCCGGTTCTCTCCCAGCAGACAGGAGAGGAGGCAAAGCTCTCCCGACTCCTTGGGGGTGATGAAGTAGCGGCGGATGTCGCTGGGCGCCGATATGGGTTGGCGTTTCCGGATCCGCTGATCGAATCCGTGCAGCAGGCTGCCGTCGGAGAAGGCGACGTTGGCGAAGCGTGCGGTGGAGACCGGCATCCGGTGGCTGTGATGGCTCAGAAACAGCTCCATGATCCGCTTCGATGCCCCCATCATGTTGACCGGGTTGGCGGCCTTGTCGGTGGAGACGCAGAAATATTTTTTGCTGCCCTGGCGAACGGCATGCCGCAGAGTTTTTTCCGTGTTGAAGATGTTGGTGTCGATCAGGCGCATCAGGGTGTATGGATCCCGCTCGCTCCTCACATGTTTCATGGCCGACAGGTTGAGCAGGTAGTCGTAGGGCCCTTCGTTCTCCACCAGGAGATCGAACTCCCGAGAGCCGGCGTCTACCGCGAAGGTACGGAACTCCCCCGGGATGTAGCCGATGGAGCTGCGCAGGTCGCGCACCAGCTCCACCAGGCTGTTTTCGCTGATGTCCACCACATGCAGCTTTGTTGGAGAACGGGAGAAGATCTCCCTGACTACCGCCTGCCCGATGGATCCCGCTCCACCGATGACCAGAAAGGATGCGCCTCCCACCAGTTCGCGCAGCTGCTCCTCATGCTCGCGCACATCCGCTTCGAACAGCGGCTGGTCACGACCGATCAGCGCCAGGAGTGGATCCATGTTTCAGGCGGAGAGCGCCAGTTTCAGATGCGCCTCGGTCCAGAGGACATCGGGCAGCTCGTCGATATCCACCCCGGCGGAAGGGGGCATGAAGAACAGCTCCGTCTCTCCCTCGGCGACGAACCCTCGGGTGTCGCGAATGAAGCGGGGCGTGGCGATGTAGAGCGCGCCGTTGATGGTGTAGAAGTTGTTGCTGTACTGCTGGCGGCGGGTAACTCCCTGTGGCGAGCGGACCAGATATCTCCAGCCGAGCTCCGTGAGCTCCATACATTTCCAGGGGTGCTCGGTCATGGGGTGAACGCTGACCAGGGAGCTGCAGCCGGAGCGCTGAAACTGCTCGATAGCGGCGTCGATATGCTGGTGGGTGCGCAGCGGTGAGGTCGGTTGCAGCAGCACTACGGTATCCGGCAGTTCACCGCGCTCCTCCAGCCACTGCAGGGCGTGCAGCACCGCGTCGATGGTGGTGGATTCATCCCTGGCCAGCTCCCGCGGCCGGATATAGCGGGTATCGACGCCATGCCGGGCGGCGAAATCCCGGATCTCCCAATCCTCCGACGAAAGCATCCGCCGGGTCAGATGGCGGCTCTCCGTGGCCGCCTCCAGGGTGTACTGGAGCAGTGGCTTGCCCATTACCGGAAACAGATTCTTCTGCGGGATCCCCTTGGAACCGCCGCGTGCCGGAATGAAGCCTAGTATGTCAGGCATAGGCCTTCTCCTCCGGGGCGATGCGGGTGAAGTGCAGATCGAAATCGGCCTGCGCCTGTTTGAAGTCCGGTAGCTGGCCGATATCCAGCCAGTATTCGGTAAGGGGAAAACCGCCCACCGCCTGTTGCTGCATGATCAACCGGTTTAGCAGTTGAGGCATGTCGTAGGGTCTGTTTTTCGGGACATGTTGCAGCGTTCGGGGTGAGAGGGCGTAGATCCCGGCATTGACGAAATAGCGATAGACCGGTTTCTCCACCAGCTGGGTGATGCGGGTTCCGCCCATCTCCATCACCCCGTAGGGAACCTGCTGCTGATGCTCACGCACGCAGACGGTGGCCTCGTGTCGATGCTCCTGGTGAAACGATAGCAGGGCGCCCAGATCCACCTTGGTGAGCAGATCGCCGTTCATCACCAGAAAATCCTCTTCCAGCGGTTTTTCCAGCAGGCCGAGAGCGCCGGCAGTACCCATGCGCTGCTTCTCTTCGATATATTCGATCTGCACCCCCCAGCGGGAGCCGTCACCGAAGTGGTCCTGGATCATCTCACCCAGGTAGTTGATACAGAAATAGAAATGGCTGAAGCCCTGCTCGGCGACATGTTCGAGAATGGTCTCCAGGATCGGCTTGTCCCCCACCATCAGCATCGGTTTGGGAACCTTCTGGGTCAGCGGGCGCAGCCGCATTCCCAGACCGCCCAGCATCAGCACCACCGGGTTGGACCACTGTACCGGTCCTTCCGGCCTGTCATGGATCAGATCCACCAGTCGCCTGTCCCGATCCAGAACAGGAAGGTGCCGCAGGGAGTTCCGCTGCATCCGCTGTCGCCACACCAGCGGACTCTCCTGCTGCCATCCAACACAGGGTTCCCTGTTCATCGCCTGCTGCACAGGGCTCTCCAGGGTCGCTCCACGCAGCAGGGCGCGACGCAGATCCCCGTCGGTGACGGTTCCCAGCAGCCGTCCCGATGCATCGGCCACCAGCACGATCTGCATGGAGCTCTGATCCAGGTTGAGCAGCGCCTCGCGGATGGTGGTGTGCGGCGTGACGGTTATGTGGTTCCACTCGTATGGCATGGTTGTCATCGCGGTAACCGGGTCGGTTCGAACACCGGTTTCATCATCCAGTTCTCTTCTAGTGCTCGTTCAAGGTGATAAATCAGGATTCAGTCGGAGGGACGCTGAATCCTGATTGAGTCTTCCTCGAATCGTGTGGGTGACAAGGACGGAGCCGCTACGCGGTGATTTACCATTTCACCCACACGATTCGAGGAAGACCCTCCTGTTATCACTTTGAAAGAGCACTAGCCATGCCTGCAAGGCCAATGCCAACTGTTACCCACTAGGCTCTCTTTGCCGGTTTAACGTCCCGCTTGCCCCTTTGGTTGTCGATCGCCAACGGGAAAAAGCGGGCGAGGCGCCACTATTTCGTCATCAGACGATCCTCCGCCGCCGGCAGGACGGCGGGGCGATCCTGATCACCGTCGGCCCGGCACATGCGAAATCCGGAACCCTCGGGAACCGGATCGAAGACACAGTAGATGGGAACGTTGCGTTGCTCGAACGGCTCGAAGTAGTTCGGAATGATGGTCCGCTCCTGATCCAGATCGAGCGCGGTGAAGCCGGCCTGGGACATCAAGGAGAGATCGAAACCCAACGCGATGAAGTCGGCATACTCCGCGCCACTCTCCCGCAGCTGTTGCCGGAGGACGGCGCCCATCACCGGCAGACACCCGTCGTCACCGTAGTAGTCCACCACCCGCAGGGCGGCAGCGCCTGCGTGACGGGCGAGACGGGTCACGTATAACGCCTGGCTCGACCCATATTCGATGTGCCACACCCGGTAGCGGTAGATGGGATGGGCGAGGAAACGGTGCCGGATGTAGTGGGCGTCCTTGAACGGCAATATGTGATCGAAACGGGCGAAAGGGAATCGCTCGAGCGCCTCCATATCCCGCACCTCCTGCAGCGACCAGCAGGGAAGCAGCGTTTCCTCCCGGATTTCGGCCACCATTCCCGGTTCGATCTTGGCGAGCCGGTAGCCGGCCGGATCCCGCTGGGGATTGGGCATGAACCAGTGGGTCATCCGCGCCCAGTTCATGCCGAGCACCTGGTAGATGGGTCTGGTCTGGGGACCGGCCCCGGGAGCGGCAAAAAAGCGATGTGGCACGTTGTCGATGACAAACTGGCGCAGTTTCAGGCCCAGCAAGGGCGTCTTTTCCCCCTCCACCACCTTCCACAGCGAGCCTGCCAGGTCGGGTACCGGCCGACGGCTGTATCTCATGAAGCCAAACAGCCCGACCAGATCCCCGTCGCGCCAGGCGAGGGCGAAATTCAGCCCCTCTCCATCCGCGAAATCGTGCAGCAGCAGTTCCCGGCTGCGGGAGAGGATGTGCCCCTTGCGCCAGTGGCGATCCATGAACCGCATGATGGCGTCGGTATCCTCCAGTCGGCCAGAACGGATCGAGACGCTCATGGCTCATCCACTGCCTGTCGGAACAGCTTTGTCAAACCCGCCACCGAGGTAGCTCGCTGGTCCAGCAGCGCTTCCCCCGGGAGTTTGATCCCCAGCCTCTGCTCCGCCTCGACCACCAGGCGAAACAGTCCCAGGGAGTCGATCCAGCCTTCCTCGAAAAAATCGGCATCCGGAGCCACCTCCTCCGG
>WFXP01000005.1 GCA_015490535.1 Gammaproteobacteria bacterium | reverse complement strand
GTACCATAACTTATTACCTTGACGGAGTGCTAGCCTGACAGCGACATATATCGTATTCAGCCGTCGTGCGCCGGTTCGCTGCCTGCGTTCTGTCGCCTCGATCTGTAAACCGCGGCGTTCGAGCAGGGATCTCCGCCCAATGTTCCGGTATCCCGGGAATCAAATCACCCGAACCATGCTCTATTCAAGGTAACGGTTCAGAGAAGGGATGTACCAGTGCCACTTTTCCGGACACGGGGCAGGTTCGAGCAGATGTTTCATACCCACAGCGGGGATCTGTGGCGTTTCGCCCGCTATCTGGGAGACTCTCACTACGAGGCCGAGGAGCTGCTGCAGCAGACCTGGTTGCGTGCCTGGGAGGGCTTTCGAACCCTGAAGCGAATGGACAGGGCGCGCGCCTGGCTGTTCACCATCCTGCACCGGGAGTTTTTGAGGCTGCGCCGCCGGCGTGCTCCTGTCCATGAGGCGCTGGACGAGGCCAGGCCGCTGCCGGACGCACGTCGCGAGAGTCCGGCGCTGCAGATGGATCTGGAGCGGGCGATTCGTGACCTGCCGGAACTGTTTCGCACCCCCCTGCTGATGCAGGTTGCCGGCGGGCTTTCCATTGACGAGATCTCCGGGATCCTCGGAATCCCGCGGGGCACCGTCCTGTCACGCATTGCCCGGGCCAGAAAACGGTTGATCGCAGCCCACCCCCGCGCCACCTGGACGGTCTACAGCAACGAGCAGAGGTCATCATGAACTGCCACCACTGCCGGCAGCAGTTGCTGGCCGAGCCGCAACGGAGATCGCCGAAGCTGCAGCGGCATCTGGAGCGGTGCGCCGAGTGCCGACAGCTCTCCCTCCGGGTGGAGAGCCTGGAGGAGGAGCTGCGCCGCGCCGTCCAGAAGCCGGTGGAGCTGCCACCGTTACCGGCACTAGCTCCCGCTTCCGCCAGGGGGAGGCGCTGGTTGATGGCCGGCTCCGTTACCGCCCTCCTGTTGCTGGGCGTGGCGCTGATAGGGGTGAGATCTGATGCAAGGCAGCAGGAGGCCCTGGCGCTAGCCTCCGATATCCTGCACCACCTGGCCATCGAGCCGGAAGCCCTCAGCGGCACGCGCAGCATCGATCCTGCCCAGCTGCTGGCGCTCCTCGGGATCAGGCTGGAGGTGGCCGAGGGCTGGTTTGCCACCTACGCCGATCCCTGCAGGATCCGGGGAATTTCCGGCCTGCACATCGTCTATCGCAAGGACGACGAGCTGGCCACCCTTATTTTGCTGCCGGGCGAACTGCCCGTGGATGAGTCCCATGTGGCGGTACGCTACGCCGGTGGAATGACGCTGGTCGTCGTACCATCGTCACCGACTGAGCCCCGCCAGCTGCTGGCGGGGCTGGATCCCGTGTTGTACCCTTTGTAACGTCAATCATCACAAGGAGAGAGCTTTGACATGAACATGCGAGCAACCAGAAAACGCCTCTGGATTATACCTCTTGCCATGCTGCTGGCGGCACCGGCATTTGCCGGGGGCTGGGACAGGGAGAAGGGGCTGGACACCATAACCATCAAGGGTGAGCTCATCTGTATCGGCTGCAGCCTGAAAAAACTCTCCGGGGCCAATGCCCAGTGCAACCTGTTTGGTGGTCACGATGTGGGGCTGAAACTGGCCGACGGAACCTTCTGGAACTTCGTCAACAACGCCACCGGCCACGACATAATCCGCGCCCACGGGGCGGTAATCGGCAAAATGGCGACGGTAACCGGCTGGATCTATCCCAACGCCCACATGATAGAGATTGAGTCCATCAAGGTGGAGGGCGTAACCCCCGAGCAGATTGCGAAGGCCGCCTGGGAAGAGGACCAGAAGGTTGCCCGTCAACTCACCGAGCGCAAGGTGGGGGAGCCGCCGGTACCCATGGGCAAGCACGATCACTGACAGGCTGTTGAAAAACCACGTTTTGCAGCGGACGCGTGGTGCAGGGACGCACCGCCATTGCCAGAGACGGCAACTCATTGAAAATGCAAGAAAACCCGGAAGCCTCCCCCGGTCGCCCGAATTCCGCCACATGCGTCACCATAATCACGCAAAATGGAGCGGAATACAGGCGACCAGCAGCGAAGTGCCGCCAAAAGCGGCCCTTTCGCTAGTACCCTTTCAAGGTTATAAGTTAGGATCCAGAGGGACGCTGAATCCGGATTGGGTCTTCCTCAAATCGTATGGGTGAAATGGTAAATCACCGCGTAGCGGCTCCGTCCTTGACAGGCGGAATGCACGCCACATAATCGGTAACCAGGAGGGGATTGGGGCCGGCTGGCCGGGGAGTGGCGGATATCCGCCACCTGCGCCGATTGCAACTGGTCCGGCTATCCCAAACTCTCCCCAATCCCCTTCTGCCGACCATCTTCCGGCGTGCATTCCGCCTGTCAAGGATGATTTACCATTTCACCCATACGATTTGAGGAAGACCATCCTAAGTTATAACCTTGACGGAGTACTAGGGCCATCGTGTTCCCTGGTGAACATTCGGAGTGAAACAGTCGGGACCCAGGCCCGTTCCGACAGGAGAGAAAAGATGGATCAGGATATAACCCGGCGGCTGGTGCTGACTCTTGCCATGCTGCTGACCCTCGCCACGCCACAGCTCTCTGCCGCCGCCAAGGTTGGTGACGAGGCGCCCGCCTTCTCTCTGGCCACCCTGGACGGCCAGATGGTGCGGCTGACGGACTATCTGGGCAAGAAACCGCTATACTTGATATTTTGGGCCACCTGGTGTCCCATCTGCCTCAAAGAGATCCCGGAGATAAACGGGCTGCAGGAGAGATTTGCCGACAGGCTGGCGGTCCTGGCCATAAACGTGGGAATCAACGATTCTGTAGAAGCGGCGCGCAGCTACCGGGAAGAACATGGCATGCGGTATCCGGTCCTGTTTGATTCAGGAGGCAGAGTGAGCGCGGCGTACCGTATAGTGGGGACTCCGACCCAGCTGCTAATCGGTGCGGATGGAGTAGTGCGTTACCGGTCTGCCGAAACCCCTGCCGCGGAGGATATAGAGGCGCACTGGGCCACACTCAGCGCAGAGCGGTGAACTGCAACAAATGCAGGAACTTCCCGAATCGCGCGGGGTAAAACGGCAAATCTCCGCGCGGCGGCGGCCCTCCTCAAAGGACAGGGTGCGCTTCGGCAGATGGTCGGCCCCATCAGCAAAATAGGACTGGACACCGCGGGGAGTTGACCCGGACAGACACTGCTTGACCTGGTGCTCCATAGTACGTAAAATGCGCGCTCCTTCGGGGCTATAGCTCAGCTGGGAGAGCGCTTGCATGGCATGCAAGAGGTCGGCGGTTCGATCCCGCCTAGCTCCACCAGGTTGTGCAGGGTTGGCCAGCGGCCAGCCCCTTGGCTGTCCGCTCTCTGTCCCCATCGTCTAGAGGCCTAGGACACCGCCCTTTCACGGCGGTAACAGGGGTTCGAATCCCCTTGGGGACGCCAATGAGATCGATGGGGTCAGAGTCAGACCAATCCGTTGAGTTCACCGACCGCGGATGATTCACCATTTCTAACTGTTCAGCATGGTCTTGAAACAGGCCGGTAACTGTTCAGATCGCCCCTGTTCAAGGCGAAAAGTGGCAGTTCACGAGGGTAAATGACCATTTTGCAACGCAGCAATGGCGTGCGGATTTCAGGGGTGAGCTGAATAGTTACCACCGTTTTACCCACACGATTTGGGGAACGGTTCGGGGTCGCCACCCGGGGGCGGTACGGAAGCGGGCTCAGCTCCGGATCCCCACCCCGCGCTCCAGCAGCGCGAGCGCCACCCCGAAGGCGATCAGCACCATCGCCACGATCAGACCAATTGCGACCCCGATGCCGATATCCGACACCCCCAGGACTCCGTAACGGAACCCGTTTACCATATAGAGGATCGGATTGGCCAGGGAGATCTGACGCCAGAACGGCGACAGCATGTCTATGGAGTAGAACACGCCGCCCAGATAGGTAAGGGGAGCGAGTACGAAGGTAGGGACGATGGAGATGTCGTCGAAACTTTTGGCAAACAGCGCATTGATAAAACCGCCGATGGAGAACAGCGTGGCGGTCAGCACCACTATGATCACCGTGATCCAGACATGCTCCACACGCAGTTCGGTAAACAGCAGCGCCACCGCCATCACCAGCACCCCCACCACCAGCCCGCGCAGCACTCCCCCCAGGGTATAACCAAGCAGGATCAGGTAGCCGGGCATTGGCGAGATCAGCATCTCCTCGATACTGCGGTGGAACTTGGCGCTGTAGAAGGAGGAGACCACGTTGGAGTAGGAGTTGGTGATAACCGCCATCATCACCAGCCCCGGCATGATGAACTGGCTGTAGTCGAACCCATCCATGCTCCCGATGCGCGGGCCGATGAGATTGCCGAAGATTATGAAGTAGAGCGCGGTCACCACCACCGGCGGGAGCAGCGTCTGCAGCCAGATGCGCATGAACCGCAGCACCTCCCGGCTGACGATGGTAAACAGGGCGACCCGGTTGCTCACCGGCCGCCCCGATCCACCAGGCGCAGAAACAGCTCCTCCAGCCGGTTGGCCTTGTTGCGCATGCTGAGCACCTGGATCCCCTGCACGGAGAGCCGCTCGAACAGCACGTTGATGCTGTGCCGCCGGGAGATCTCCACCTCCAGTGTGCGGCTGTCCAGCAGCCGGACCGGGTAGTCCCCCAGCGCGGGCGCCCTCCGCAGCGGCGCACGGGTGTTGAGCACGAAGGTCTCCACATCCAGCTTGCCGATCAGATCGCTCACCGGGCCATGCTCCACGATCCTCCCCCGGTCGATGATGGCCACCCTGTCACACAGCGACTCGGCCTCCTCCAGGTAGTGGGTGGTGAGAATGATGGTCACCCCGCTGCGGTTGGTCTCGCGCAGGAACTCCCACATGGAGCGGCGGATCTCGAGATCCACCCCGGCGGTGGGTTCGTCCAGGATCAGGAGTTGCGGCTTGTGGATCAGTGCCCGCGCGATCATCAGGCGCCGCTTCATCCCTCCGGACAGCTCCCGCGCGCTGCCGCGCCGCTTCTCCCACAGCCCCATCTGTTGCAGGACAGCCGCCGTCCGCCTGCGCGCCTCCCGGCGCGGGATGCCATAGTAACCGGCCTGGTTGAGGACAATCTCCTCCACCGGCTCGAAGATATTGAAATTGAACTCCTGCGGCACCAGGCCGATACAGCGCCGCACCGGGGAGCGCTGCCGCTCGATATCCATACCGAACACCTTCACGTTGCCGGAGCTCTTCGTGATCAGGGAGCAGATGATGCCGATGGTGGTGGACTTACCCGCCCCGTTGGGCCCCAGAAGCGCCACGAAATCCCCCCGCTCCACATCCAGATAGATCCCGTCGAGGGCCTGAAACCCGTTGCTGTAGGTCTTGCGCAGACCCTCGATGGACAGAGCCCTCTCCGTCACCGGCCCAGCACCTCCCGGATCGCCGCCCGACGCCGCCGGCGCAGCTCCGCAGCGATGGCGGCCCCCTCCACCCCCTGCGCCACCAGCTCGCCGGGCTGCACCGCCGCCGCGGCCCGGTGAACCTCACGAAACAGATCCAGCTGCGGTGGCTCGCGCTCCTCGTAACCGAGGCGGCCGCGCGCATCCGCCTCACAGGTGGCGAGAAACCACTCAAATCGCTGCGGCCGCCGGAAGGCATCCAGCCGCTGCAGCAGATCCAGCAGAGTGCCGGGACGCAGCTCCGCGACGCGGTGAAAATAGAGGTGGTATCGGGTCACCAGCAGCGCCAGCTCCCGGATCCTGCGGGGGATCCGCAGCCGCCCGCAGAGCTGCTCCACCAGGGGCATCCCCCGCCGCTCGTGCCCGCGGTGCCGCGGCCACTCCTCCCGGGGAGTGAGCCCCTTGCCCAGATCGTGCACCAGGGCCGCAAAGCGCACCGCGAGCTCGGTAGAGATCCTGGCAGCCTGGTTCACCACCAGCATGGTGTGGACACCGGTATCCACCTCGGGGTGGTACCGCTCCGGCTGCGGCACCCCGAACAGCCGATCCAGCTCGGGCAGAATCCGCGCCAGGGCGCCACACTCGCGCAACACCTCGAAGAAGCGGGCCGGCGCCGCCTCCTCCAGCGCCCGCTGCAGCTCCCCCCAGACCCGCTCCGCCACCAGGGCGTCCACCTCACCCGCCTCCACCATGCGCCTCATCAGCTGCATGGTCTCGGGGGCTATCCGGAACCCCCGGTCGGCCAGACGGGTAGCGAGCCGGGCCACGCGCAGGATGCGCACCGGATCCTCCGCAAATGCATCCGATACGTGACGCAGCAGGCGCCGCTCCAGATCGCGCCGCCCGCCCCAGGGATCGATCAGGGTGCCGTCCGAGGCCAGCGCCATGGCGTTGACGGTGAGGTCGCGGCGCGCCAGATCCTGCTCCAGGGTGACATCGGGAGCCGCGTGAAAGATGAATCCGTGATAGCCCGGAGCCACCTTGCGCTCGGTGCGCGCCAGGGCATACTCCTCGTGGCTCTCCGGGTGCAGAAACACCGGAAACTCCCTCCCCACAGGAATGAAACCACGCTCCACCATCTGCTCCGGCGTGGCGCCCACTACCACCCAGTCCCGGTCGGCGACCGGCAGGCCCAGCAGCCGGTCGCGCACCGCGCCGCCCACCATGTAGATCTCCATCTGTTCTTGTGCTCCAATCAGAGTGATGATCGGCAAATACTGCCCGCCATTGGACGCTCGCGTCAGGGTACTCCGGGGAAAACCGCCACATTGTAGCACGCGGCGCCCCGGGTGCTGCGGCAACGGTGGCGGGAGATGGGTATAATGGACGGCAGGTTTGGTGCTCTTTTCAAGGATAGATCAGGAAGGTCTTCCTCAAATGGTGTGGGTAAAATGGTAAATCATCCTTGACAGGCAGAATGCACGCCACACTCGGTAACCAGGAGGGGATTGGGGCGGTCTGGCCGGGGAGTGGCGGATATCCGCCACCTGCGCCAGTTGCAGCTGGTCCGGCTATCCCAGAGTCTCCCCAATCCCCTTCTGCCGACCAGTTTCCGGCGTGCATTCCGCCTGTCAAGGACGGAGCCGCTACGCGGTGATTTACCATTTTACCCACACAATTTGAGGAAGACCTTCCTGATCTGTAACTATTCAGCATAGTATGAAACAGGCCGGTAACTGTTCAGATCGCCCCTGAAATCCGTCAGTTCAAGGCGAAAAATGGGAGTTTGCGAGTGTAAATGACCATTTTTCAACGCAGCAATGGCGGATTTCAGGGGTGACCAGCACCGTTCCGCTCAAGGAGAACAACCGCAAATGAGTTTCGAATCCATAGACCCGGCCACCGGCCGGCGGCTGGCCAGCTATCCGGTCTGGGGAGATGCCGAGCTGGAGCGGGCGCTGGACGAGGCGGCGCAGGCCGCTCCCGGCTGGGCGGCCAGGCCCGTAGCCGAGCGCTGCGGCGTACTGGGGGATGTCGCCGCGTTGCTGCGCGAGCGCGCCGGGGAGCTGGCCACGCTCATCACCAGGGAGATGGGCAAGCTGCGCCGCGAGGCGCTGGCGGAGGTGGAGAAGTGCGCCCTGGTATGCGACTACTACGCCCGACACGGCCCCCGCTTTCTGGCCGACGAGCCGGTGGAGAGCGATGCCAGCCGCAGCTACGTGGCGTATCAGCCGCTCGGTACGGTACTCGCCGTAATGCCCTGGAACTTCCCCTTCTGGCAGGTGTTCCGCTTTGCCGCTCCGGCCCTGGTGGCCGGCAACGGCGGCCTGCTCAAACACGCCTCCAACGTGCCGCAGTGTGCGCTGGCCATCGAGGAGCTGTTCCGGGATGGGGGATTGCCGCAGGGGGTGTTCCGCACCCTGATGATCCGCGCCGCACAGGTACGGGGCGTGATAGAGGATCCCCGGGTCCACGCGGTCACCCTGACCGGCAGCGAACCGGCCGGGCGGCAGGTGGCGGCGGCCGCCGGCGGGGCGCTGAAGAAGTCGGTACTGGAGCTGGGAGGGTCGGATCCCTTTATCGTCCTGGAGGATTGCGATCTGGAGCACACCGTACAGCAGGCGGTCGCCTCCCGGTTTCTCAACGCCGGACAGAGCTGCATCGCCGCCAAGCGGTTCATCGTGCTGGAAAGGATCGCCGACCCCTTTCTGGAGAGGTTCAGGGACGCCGTGGAGGCGCTGCGTCCCGGCGATCCGATGCGGGATGAAACCACCCTGGCCCCCATGGCGCGCACCGACCTGCGCGACGAACTGCACCGGCAGGTGAGGGACAGCATCGCGCAGGGGGCGGTCGCGGTAACCGGCTGCGCCCCCCTGGAGGGGCCCGGGGCCTTCTACCTGCCATCGATCCTGGACCGGGTGACCCCGGAGACCCGCGCCTACCACGAGGAGCTGTTCGGCCCGGTGGCCAGCATCATCCGGGCGCGGGACGAGGAACAGGCGCTGGAGATCGCCAACAGCAGCCGGTTCGGCCTGGGCGGCAGCGTCTGGACGGCGGACCCGGCGCGGGGCGAACGGCTGGCGCGCCGGATCCAGTCCGGATGCTGCTTTGTCAACGGCATGGTGAAGAGCGACCCGCGCCTGCCGTTCGGCGGCATAAAGTCATCGGGCTACGGCCGCGAGCTCTCCCGTCACGGAATCCGCGAATTCGTCAGCGCCAAGACCGTATGGATCAGATAGCCACTCCTCCGGGCCCGCCCGTTCCGCGTCCCGGAAAACCGTCGGTTCAGGGCGGAAAATGTGAGTTTATGAGCGGGTTATACTGCAACAATGCCTTAACCCCGTTTCCCAATCATCAATAAAAAAGCGCTCCGCTTTGCGGTCTGCTGATGCGGGGCGTTAGGCAGGCATTCAGGTTGATGTTACAATCAGCCGTCGATTTCGGGACAGCATGGAACCGCGTGGAGTGGAACAGTATCACGGCACCACCATCCTCTGTGTACGCCGCTCCGGACGGCTGGTCATCGGTGGCGATGGGCAGGTCTCCATGGGCAACACGGTGATGAAGGGCAATGCGCGCAAGGTGCGCCGCATCTACAAGGATCAGGTGATCGCCGGGTTTGCCGGGGGAACCGCCGACGCCTTCACCCTGTTCGAACGCTTCGAGGCCAAGCTGGAGAAGCACCAGGGCCACCTGCTGCGCTCGGCGGTGGAGCTGGCCAAGGAGTGGCGCACCGATCGCATGCTGCGCCGTCTGGAGGCGCTGCTGATCGTGGCCAACCGGGAGGCCATGCTGACCATCACCGGCAACGGCGACGTGGTGGAACCCGAGCATGACCTGATCGCCATAGGCTCCGGCGGACCTTACGCCCAGTCCGCCGCGCGCGCCCTGCTGGAGCACACCGGGCTGGGTGCCCGCGAGATCGTGGAGTACTCCCTCGGCATCGCGGCCGAGACCTGCGTCTACACCAACTCCAACCTGACCATCGAAGAGCTGGAGACCGGTTGAGCCCATGTCCCAGATGACCCCCAGAGAGATCGTCCAGGAGCTGGACAAGCACATCATCGGCCAGAACGAGGCCAAGCGGGCGGTGGCCATCGCCCTGCGCAACCGCTGGCGGCGCAGCCAGGTGAGCGAGGAGCTGCGCGCCGAGATCACTCCCAAGAACATCCTCATGATCGGCCCCACCGGGGTGGGCAAGACCGAGATCGCGCGCCGCCTGGCGCGGCTCGCCAACGCCCCGTTCCTGAAGGTGGAGGCCACCAAGTTCACCGAGGTGGGCTACGTGGGGCGCGACGTGGAGTCCATCATCCGGGATCTGGTGGAGACGGCGGTCAAGATGACCCGCGAGCAGGCCATGAGCAAGGTGCGGCGCCGCGCCGAGGAGGCCGCCGAGGAGCGGATCCTGGATATCCTTCTGCCCCCGCCGCGCAGCGTGGGCTTTGCCGGCGAGCCGCAGCCGGAATCGGAGAGGGAGTCCTCCACCCGGCAGAAGTTCCGCAAGATGCTGCGCGAGGGCAAGCTGGACGAGAAGGAGATCGAGGTGGAGGTGTCCGCCGCGCCGTTCGGCGTGGAGATAATGGCGCCGCCGGGGATGGAGGAGATGACCAGCCAGCTGCAGAGCATGTTCCAGAACATCGGCAGCAGCCGCACCAGGACCATGCGGCTCCCCGTCAGCGAGGCGTTCCGGGTGCTCACCGACGAGGAGGCGGCGCGGCTGATCAACGACGACGAGATAAAATCCAGCGCCCTCAACAGCGTGGAGCAGAACGGCATAGTGTTTCTCGACGAGCTGGACAAGATCGCCAAGCGCAGCGAGGGGGGCGGCCCCGACATCTCCCGCGAAGGGGTGCAGCGCGACCTGCTGCCGCTGGTGGAGGGGTGCACCGTCTCCACCAAGTACGGCATGGTGAAGACCGACCACATCCTGTTCATCGGCTCCGGCGCCTTCCACCTGGCCAAGCCCTCGGATCTGGTACCCGAGCTGCAGGGGCGGCTGCCCATCCGGGTGGAGCTGAAGGCCCTGGACGTGGACGATTTCGTGCGTATCCTGACCGAACCGGACGCCTCGCTCACCGAGCAGTACAGCGCCCTGATCGCCACCGAGGGGGTGGAGCTGAGCTTCAGCGAAGAGGGGATCCGGCGCATCGCCGAGGTGGCCTGGCAGGTCAACGAACGCACCGAGAACATCGGCGCGCGGCGCCTGCACACGGTGATGGAGCGGCTGCTGGAGGAGATCTCCTTCAGCGCCTCCGATCAGGAGGGGCAGCGGGTGGTCGTGGACGCCGCCTATGTGGACAGGCATGTGGGCGAACTGGCCCAGGACGAGGATCTTACCAGGTACATACTCTGATGGCAGAGCAGCAGTCCGGACGGTCCGGCACCACCCATTTCGGCTACCGGCAGGTGCCGGTGGAGGAGAAGGCGCAGCGGGTCGCCGGTGTGTTCCACTCGGTAGCCTCCAGGTACGACCTGATGAACGATCTCATGTCGTTCGGCATTCACCGCATCTGGAAGTTTTTCACCGTTCAGCTGGCCGGGGTGCGGCGTGGCCAGCGAGTGCTGGACCTGGCCGGCGGAACCGGCGATCTGGCGGCGCGCTTCTCCTCCCTGGTGGGGCCGGAGGGAGAGGTGGTGCTGGCGGACATCAACCGGTCCATGCTCCGGGTGGGACGCGACAACCTGACCAACAGGGGTGTAGTTGGCAACCTGGAGTATGTACAGGCCGACGCCGAACGGCTGCCCTTTCCCGACAACCACTTCGACTGCATCACCATCGCCTTCGGGCTGCGCAACGTCACCGACAAGGATGCCGCGCTGCGCTCCATGCATCGCGTGCTCAAGCCGGGCGGGCGGCTGCTGGTACTGGAGTTCTCCCGGCCGGTGGTGCCGGGGCTGAACAGGCTCTACGACGCCTACTCCTTTACCCTCCTCCCCCTGATGGGCAAGCTGGTCACCGGCGACGCGGACAGCTACCGTTATCTGGCGGAATCCATCCGCATGCACCCGGATCAGGAGACCCTGCGCGGCATGATGGAGCAGGCCGGCTTCGAGCGCTGCGACTACCACAACCTGAGCGGCGGGATCGTCGCCGTCCACCGGGGGTTCAAGCTGTGAACCTGCCGGGGGAGGTGCGCTACGCCGGTTTCTGGCGCCGCGTGGCCGCCACCCTCATCGACACCCTGCTGTTCACCCTGCTCACCCTGCCGCCGCTCTACTGGTTCTACGGGGCCGCCTACTTCTCTCCCGAAGCATCGATGGTCATGTTCGCCGGCTGGATCGACCTGTTGGTGAATCTGGTTCTGCCGCTGGTCGTGGTAGTACTGCTGTGGGTCAGGCTGGGGGCCACCCCCGGCAAGATGCTGCTCAACTGCCGCGTGGTGGACCAGGCCAGCGGCCGGCTGCCCGGCGCGGGCCAGGCGCTGCTGCGCTACTTCGCCTACCTCGTCTCGGCTCTCCCCTTCATGCTGGGTTTCCTGTGGGTGGGGTGGGACCGGCGCAAGCAGGGGTTCCACGACAAGATTGCCGGCACCGTAGTGCTCCACAGGCCGGCCGATGAGGCGGACAAGAGCCTGGAGGAGCTGATCGGCGAGGCCGAGCGGGGATCCTGAAGATGCTCTCCTCCACCCTGCTCACCACCCTGGAAACCGCCCTCAACTACTACCTGCGGCTGGATCCGGAGAGCCTGCGGCGCCTCGGCAGATTGCAGGGCAAGGTGATAGCCATCGAGCTGCGCGGGCTGGGGATCACCATCTACGCCCTGCCCGGCAGCTACGGCCTGCGCCTCCACTCCAGCTGGGAAGAGGAGGTGGACACCACCATCAGCGGCACCCCCCTGGCCCTCACCCGCATGGGGCTGGGTGACGGGGGCAAGGCGCTGTTCTCCGGCGATGTGACCATCAGCGGCGACATGGAGACCGGCCAGCAGTTCAAGCGGATCCTGGACCGCATGGAGATCGACTGGGAGGAGCAGCTGTCCCGTTTCACCGGAGATCTCATAGCCCACCGCACCGGCGATCTGGTGCGCGACGGCCTGCAGTGGGGCAGGCGCGCCCTGCACAGCCTGCAGCTGGACGTGACCGAATACCTGCAGGAGGAGAGCCGCATCCTGCCCGGCCAGACGGAGTTCGCCGCCTTTACCGAGGAGGTGGAGCGGCTGCGCGACGACACCGCGCGGCTGGAGGCGCGGGTGGAACGGCTGCGGCGCCGCCTGACCGGGGACGGGGAGCAGTAGCCGTGCTGGGAGGGGCTCCGGGGCGTACCCTGCGGCTGTTCAAGATCGCCCGGGTGCTGTCCCGCCACGGCGTTGATGAGTTGGCGCTCACTATCCCCCTGTTCCGCCGCGTGCGGTTTCTCACCTGCCTGCTGCCGGGCTACTGGCTGCGCGACCGGGACGCTCCGCGCGCGGTGCGCATGCGCAAATCCCTGGAGGAGCTGGGGCCCATCTTCGTCAAGTTCGGGCAGATCCTCTCCACGCGCCGCGACCTGCTGCCGGACGACATAGCCACCGAGTTCGCCCGCCTGCAGGACGACGTGCCCCCCTTCCCCAGCGAGCAGGCGCGCGCCATTATCGAGGAGGCCTACGGCAAGCCGCTGGGGGAGGTGTTCCGGCAGTTCGACGACACGCCCCTGGCCTCCGCCTCCATCGCCCAGGTACACGCCGCCCGGCTGCACGACGGCCGCGAGGTGGTGGTCAAGGTGGTGCGCCCCGGCATAGAGCAGACCATCCGCCGCGACCTGGAGCTCATGTACCTGCTGGCCGGCATGGTACAGCGCTACTGGTCCGACGGCCGGCGGCTGCGCCCGGTGGAGGTGGTGCGCGAGTATGAAAAGACCATCTTCGACGAGCTGGACATGCTGCGCGAGGGCTCCAATGCCTCCCTGCTGCGGCGCAACTTCGACAACTCGCCGCTGATCTACATACCGGAGGTTTACTGGCCCTATGTGCGCCGCAACGTGATGGTGATGGAGCGCATCTCCGGGATCCCCATCTCCGACATCGAGGCCATAAAGGCCGCGGGCATCGATCTGCAGCAGCTGGCGGAGCGGGGGGTGGAGATCTTTTTCACCCAGGCGTTCCGGCACAACTTCTTTCACGCCGACATGCACCCGGGCAACATCTTCGTGGCCCCCGACGGGCGCTATATCGCCGTGGACTTCGGCATCATGGGCAGCCTCAACCCGGAGGACCAGCGCTACCTGGCGGAGAACTTCCTGGCCTTCTTCCGGCGCGACTACCAGCGGGTGGCCGAGCTGCACGTTGAATCCGGCTGGGTGCCGCGGGGAACCCGGGTGGACGAATTCGAGTCCGCCATCCGCGCCGTGTGCGAACCCATTTTCGAGCGGCCGCTGAAGGAGATCTCGTTCGGCCACCTGCTGCTGCGCCTGTTCCAGACCGCGCGCCGCTTCAACATGGAGATCCAGCCCCAGCTGGTGCTGCTGCAGAAGACCCTGCTCAACATCGAGGGTCTGGGCCGCCAGCTCTATCCGGATCTGGACCTGTGGAAGACCGCCAAACCGTTCCTGGAGCGCTGGATGCAGAACCAGGTGGGGGCGCGCGCCTTCGTGCGCAACCTGCGCCAGCAGGCCCCGCGCATCATGGAGCTCACCCCCGAGATCCCGCTGCTGGCCCACTCGGTGCTCAAGCAGCTGCAGCAGGGAACCCTTGAAACCAACAACAGGTCGGCCGAGCTGAACCGGCTGCGCCGCGAGATCCGCAGCTCCAACCGCCGCACCGTGGGGGCCATCGCCGGCAGCACCCTGATCCTGAGCGCGGTACTGATCCTTGGCATGGGTGGCCACGAACTGCACGGCCCGGGCGATCTGCCCCTGGCCAGCTGGCTGCTGGGAGCCGCGGGCGGCCTCCTGCTGCTTGTCTCCTGGCCGCTGGGTGATGCGGATTGAGCCGGGGTGTGCGAAACTGTTCTGGTACTCTTTCAAGGTAATGAATTAGGATAGTCTTCCTCAAATCGTGTGGGTGAAATGGTAAATCACCGCGTAGCGGTTCCGTCCTTGACAGGCAGAATGCGCGCCACGTACTCTGTAACCAGAAGGGGATTGGGGCTGTCTGGCCGGGGAGTGGCGGATATCCACCAGCTGCGCCAATTGCAACCGGGCCGGCTATCCCAAACTCTCCCCAATCCCCTTCTGCCGACCATCTTCCGGCGCGCATTCCGCCTGTCAAGGATGATTT
>WFXP01000004.1 GCA_015490535.1 Gammaproteobacteria bacterium | reverse complement strand
AGAAGGGGATTGGGGCTGTCTGGGCTGGGGAGTGGCGGATATCCACCACCCGTGCAAATTGCAACTGGTTCGGCTATCCCGAAGTCTCCCCAGTCCCCTTCCGCCGACCATCTTCCGGCCTGCATTCCGCCTGTCAAGGATGATTTACACCTTACCCACACGATTCGAGGAAGGGCTTCCTAAGCTACCTTGTAAAGAGTACTAGGCCCAATCGCGGGATTGATCTTCCCGTGGCACCGGCGGGCTGAATCCGCAGTCCGGCATACCGGTCCCAATCGCAAGGCCGCTCCAGCGGCGCTCCCGGCTTCATTCCGCCGCGAGCGCCGGCTGCACGCTCCCCTTGAGTCTCTGGAGAGCGCTTTTCTCCAGCTGGCGGATGCGCTCCGCAGAGACCTGGTATTTCTCGGCGAGCTGGTGCAGGGTGGCTTTCTGCTCGCTGAGCCAGCGCCGGGTGATGATGTCCCGGCTGCGTTCGTCCAGGGAGGAGAGGGCGCGGCGCAGCTGTTCGCTGTTGAACTCCGCACTCTCCTGCTGCTCGATCTCCCGGGCCGGATCGGAGCGCAGATCCCTCAGGTATGCGGCCGGTGCCTGCCCCCCCGAGTCGCAGTCGTCACCATCCCTCGGGTCGAACGAGGTGTCCTGGCTGCTCATGCGCTGCTCCATCTCGATGACCGACTGCGGGGAGACTCCCAGATCCCTGGCGACGGCATCGATCTCCTCCCTGTTGAACCACCCCAGGCGCTTCTTGGAGCTGCGCAGGTTGAAAAACAGCTTGCGCTGCGCCTTGGTGGTGGCTATCTTGGCGATGCGCCAGTTGCGCAGGATATATTCGTGGATCTCGGCCCGGATCCAGTGCACGGCAAAGGACACCAGGCGTACTCCTACGGCCGGATTGAAGCGCTTTACCGCTTTCATCAGCCCGATGTTGCCCTCCTGGATAAGATCCGCCTCAGGGAGCCCGTAGCCACGATAACCGCGCGCCACATGTACCACGAAGCGCAGGTGGGAGAGCACCAGCTGGCGGGCCGCGTCCAGATCGTTGTGTTCGTGCAGCCGGATGGCGAGCTCCCGCTCCTGCTCCGCGCTCAACATGGGGATGGAGTTGATCCTGTTCATATACGCCTCCAGGCTGCCGCCGGCTACGGCGGGCAGGGGGTAGCAACCGTTATTCATGACAGCGTTCCCTTTGTTTTTTCAGTATTGCACCATATACTATCTATTTTAGCACTCGACAGGTGAGAGTGCTAATGCGGGGGTAAAGTTCCCTGCTCCGCCGGTTGTGCGGCGGAATGTGTTGAAATGGCGCCGGCCGGTATCCACATTGAATAGTGTTGCCCCGGCAATAATCCGGAACCCGGGCGCACGATGCGCCGAGGGAGGGGGCGGGGGAGCCGCGCCGCATCGTTACGGAGGGCCGGGCAGGGTACCCGTCGCCGCCGCCCTAGTCACAGTTGCGGGGGAGGGTGGTCCACACTGTTTCAGGAGCATGTAGATGATGAGAAAGATACCCGGCTACACCCTATTCCTGGTGCTGTTTGCGCTGGCGGCGGGCCAGGCCCGGAGCGCCCTCCCGGTCGTGGAGGGAGGGGCGGCGGAACTGCCCACGCTGGCGCCCATGCTGGAGAGAGCTACACCGGCGGTGGTGAACATCGCCACTCGTGGCCGGGTGCAGATCCGCGAGAACCCGCTGTTCAATGATCCCTTTTTCCGCCGCTTCTTCGACCTTCCCCAGCGCCCCAGGGAGCGAATAACCCAGAGCCTGGGCTCGGGTGTGGTGGTGGATGCCAGCAAGGGCTACATCCTCACCAACAATCACGTCATAGAGAAGGCGGACGAGATCGAGGTGACCCTGCGGGACGGACGCAAGATGAAGGCGGAGCTGGTGGGCGCCGATCCGGCCACCGACGTGGCGGTGATCAGGGTGCGGCAGGACCGGCTCACGGCCCTCCCCATGGCCGACTCGGATCGCCTGCGGGTGGGGGACTTCGTGGTCGCCATCGGAAACCCGTTTGGGCTGGGGCAGACCGTCACCTCCGGAATCGTAAGCGCCCTGGGCAGGACCGGCCTGGGGATCGAGGGGTACGAGGATTTCATACAGACCGATGCCTCCATCAATCCGGGCAACTCCGGGGGGGCCCTGGTGAACCTGCGCGGCGAGCTGGTGGGGATCAACACAGCAATATTTTCCCAGAGCGGCGGCAACATCGGGATCGGCTTCGCCATTCCCATAAACATGGCCCGCGAAGTGATGCGGCAGCTGGTCGAGCACGGCCGGGTGGAGCGGGGCGTGCTGGGAGTCCAGGTACAGGATCTGACTCCCGAGCTGGCGCAGGCGTTCGCCATACCGGATCGGCGTGGCGTGGTTATCAGCGCGGTGGTGCCGGGTTCGGCGGCGGAGAAGGCGGGGCTGAAAACCGGCGATATCATCATTGCGGTCAACGGCAGGGTGGTGGAGGACAGCGCGGATGTTCGCAACAGGATCGGGCTAATAAGAGTGGGGAGCCGTGTGGAGCTGAAGATTTTGCGGGACGGCAAGGAGCGTATCGTGCGGGCCACCATAGGGGAGGAGCAGCGTACCGAGATGAAGGGTGAGGAGCTGCATCCCTACCTGGATGGGGCGCTCCTGGGCGATATCGGGGAGAACTCCCCCCTTTACGAGCGCGTCAAGGGGGTTGTGGTGGTGGATGTCGCCCCCGGCAGTCGCGCCTGGCGGGCCGGCTTGCGCAAGGGGGATGTGATAATGTCCGCCAACCGTCGGCCGGTGGGCAGTCTCGGAGAACTGCGCAAGGCGATCAAGCGGCAGGATACCCTCCTGCTCAACATTCAGCGTGGCAGAAGCGCCCTGTTTCTGCTGTTGCGCTAGCACTCCGTCAAGGTAATAAATTAGGATGGTCTTCCTCAAATCGTATGGGTGAAAGGGTAAATCATCCTTGACAGGCAGAATGCACGCGGGAAGATGGTCGGCAGAAGGGGATTGGGGAGAGTTTGGGATAGCCGGACCAGCTGCAATTGGCGCAGCTGGTGGATATCCGCCACTCCCCGGCCCAGACAGCCCCAATCCCCTTCTGGCTACCGAGTATGTGGCGTGCATTCTGCCTGTCAAGGACGGAGCCGCTATGCGGTGATTTACCATTTCACCCATACGATTTGAGGAAGACCATCCTAAGTTATAACCTTGACGGAGTACTAGAGGGTCAAATCCGTGTCTAGGCGATTCTATTTCCATACTTATTGTATCAAATATGCTATTGTATTCCGCCATGATATCCTCTAGCATTGTCTGGCTGGGGCAATCGATATGGCGAAGGATTGTTGATTGCTTGAGTAGTGGTTGACAGGATTGGGAAACATACAACAGGAGTGCGAAAATGATGATTCGGAGGTATTTGGCTGTGGCGCTGGCGGCGGGGCTGGCCTTTGGGATGGCGGCGTGCGAGAAGGCCGCAGACACCGCCCAACAGGCTGCTGGCGCTGCCAAGGAGACCGCGGCGGACGCTGTGGATGCCGCCAAGGAGACTGCGGCGGGCGCTGTGGAGGCGGCCGGCGAAGCGGCCAGTGAGGCCGTGGAGGGCGCCAAGGAGGCGGTGGATGGCGCCAAGAGTGTGGCTGGAGACGTGGTCGAGGGCGCCAAGGACGCCGCTGCCAATGTTGCGGAGGGGGCCAAGGGTGTGGCCAGCGATATGGTGGACAAGGCCAAGGAGAAAGCCGAGGAGGTCAAGGAGGCGGTGAATCCGTGCGCCGTAGCGGACAAGGCGAAGGAGGCCGCGAACCACTGAGCCTATCCTCCGTTTCTGCTTCACGGTGCAACAAAGGCGCGGTTTTCTGCGCCTTTGTTGTGTCCGGAGCTGGTCCGGACCGGGAAGCTCCCTTTCCGCCCGCACCGGGGCTCGGAGGTGCGGCCCGGGGCCGAACCGTTTCTTTTGCCCGGTGCGCCAGGCGGTTTACTATACATGCCAACCAGCTGCTGCCGGTAGGGGGCCGTGATAGCCGAATTTTACCCTTACATAAAAGCGGTACATGTCACCTGTGTGGTGATCTCCATCTCCCTGTTTCTGCTGCGCAGCGTATGGACCTTGCAGAGCTCTCCCATGCTCTCTTCTCCCTGGGCGCGCAAGGTGCCACACTATGTGGATACGGTGCTGTTCACCGCGGCGGTCATGTTGACCATGATCATTCACCAGTACCCCCTGCAGGCGCCGTGGCTCACCGCCAAGGTGGGCGGTCTGCTGGCGCACATCGGTTTCGGTCTGGTGTTTTTCCACTACAAAGGCAGCTGGGCGGTGCGCAAGGCGGCGCTGGCGGCCTCGCTGTTCTCCTTCGCTTACATCGTGGCGGTGGCCCTGACCCGCGACCCTCTTCTCTTTTGACAGGGTGAGCGCCTGGCCCGCCTGAAACATTCGGGCTAGTACTATTTCAAGGTAATAAATTAGGATGGTATTCCTCAAGTCGTATGGGTGAAATGGTAAATCACCGCGTAGCGGCTCCGTCCTTGACAGGCAGAATGCGCGCCACGTACTCGGTAACCAGAAGGGGATTGGGGCTGTCTGGCCGGGGAGTGGCGGATATCCACCAGCTGCGCCAATTGCAACCGGGCCGGCTATCCCAAACTCTCCCCAATCCCCTTCTGCCGACCATCTTCCGGCGCGCATTCCGCCTGTCAAGGATGATTT
>WFXP01000003.1 GCA_015490535.1 Gammaproteobacteria bacterium | reverse complement strand
GGCGCGCCTGCTGGTGGTGAGCGGAACCGTGCAGCAGGAGGAGGGGGTGCTGCACCTCATCGCCGGCCGGCTGGAGGACCGCAGCCGGTGGCTGGGGGAGCTGGAGGTCAGGTCACGCGATTTTCACTGAGGCCCCAGACGGCAGGCGAAGTCGCCTTCCCCGGGATGGCGATCCACGGTACCGTCCCCTTCCGGGAACGCTCCGTTGCTTCCCTCGAACAGCAAGCAAAGCGCTGTGTACCCATCATGCCCGTCTTGCCGATGGGCATGTCATTCCACCCCTTTCTCCGTCCCGCGTCTCCCACCGCCTGGATGGTGGGCACCGATTTTGTTAATGTTGCGCTACCATAATAACCATCTCATGCAGCAGCGCCGCCTAATACCTCTCACGCGGACCGATCCTGCAGCAGAACATCCAGCGCGGCGGAGGAGAGCTGGATTCCTTCCACGGAGACATCCGCGCGGTACGCCAGGACCTCCACGCCCTCCGCGGCCACCCGCCGCAGGGTCTGCGCATAGTTCCCGTCTATGTGGGAGGCGGGGCGCACCGCCCGCACGTCACCACGCTGGATGCAGAAAAAGAGCACCGCCCGGCTACCCTGCCGCACCATCCCTGCCAGTTCGTGCAGATGTTTTACGCCGCGCGCCGTGGGAGCATCGGGGAAAAAGGCCACCTCCCCCTCTGCCGCGGTCACATTCTTGATCTCCACATAGCAGTCGGGCCGGTGCGTGCCGCCCTGCAGAAGCAGATCTATGCGGCTGCGGCCGCTGCCGTAGCGCACCTCCCGCCGGATGCTCCGGTATCCCGCCAGTTGAGGAATCGCGCCGTTGCGGATCCCCTCCTCCACCAGCCGGTTGCTCAGCAGGGTGTTGATTCCCACCAGCACCCCTTCGCGGGTCTCGCTGATCTCCCAGGACCAGGGATATTTGCGCGCCGGATTGCCGCTGTCCCGAACCCAGACCCGGCAGCCCGGCTCGCTGCACCCCAGCATGGAGCCGGTGTTGGGCGTGTGGGCGGTGATGGTGCTGCCATCGGCGAGCCGGATGTCGGCCAGAAAACGCTGGTAACGGCGCAGCAATACCCCCTCCACCAGCCGCTCCGGAAAGCGCATCAGCCCTGGCGCCACGCTTCCAGCACGTTGGGCAGCTGGGCGATCCGGTTCAGCACCTTGCTCAACTGGGCGGTGTCGTGGATGCTGAGGGTCAGCTTCATGGTGGCGATCCCCTGTTTGGGGTCGGTGTCGGTGTTGACCGACAGCACGTTGACATCCTCCGCAGCCAGGATGGTGGTTATGTCACGCAGCAGGCCGGAGCGGTCCACGGCGCGCAGGTTCACCTCCACCTGGTAGCTCTCCCCCGGCTCGGAGCTGCGCCACTCCACCTCGATCAGGCGCGAGCGCTTGTCGTTGTCCAGATTCAGGATGTTGGAGCAGTCGCGGCGGTGGATGCTCACGCCGCGCCCCAGGGTGATGTATCCAATCACGCTGTCACCCGGAACCGGTTTGCAGCAGCGGGCCAGGTGGGTGAGCAGATTTCCCACGCCGTGGATCCGTATGTCTCCCCCTTTCTGCTCCCTTGGCCCGCGCAGCGGCCTGGACGGCTCCCCGCGCCGCACGGCCGGAGGCTGCAGGCGGTGCACCGCTCCGGCAATCTGCGCGGTGGTCACCTCGCCACGTCCGATGGCCGCCAGCAGCTCCCGCTGCTCCTGATACTTGAGCTCCTTTACAAGCCGGTCCATCTCCAGGGCGGCGGCCCCCAGGCGGCGCAGCTCCCGCTCCAGTACCAGCTTGCCGTCGCTGATGTGCTTCTCCTGATCCTGCTGCTTGAACCAGGCCAGGATCTTGGAGCGCGCCCGGGAGCTCTTTATGTATCCCAGCTGGGGGTTGAGCCAGTCCCGGCTGGGCGCTCCGTGGCGGGTGGTCATTATCTCTACCTGCTGGCCGCTCTTCAGCTCGCAGGTGAGGGGCACGATACGGCCATCCACCCTGGCCCCGCGGCAGCGGTGTCCCACCTCGGTATGTACCGCGTAGGCGAAATCCAGCGGCGTCGCCCCCTGGGGCAGATCCAGGATGTCCCCCTGGGGCGTCAATACATAGACCCGATCCTGAAACAGCTCCGACTTGAAGCGATCGATGAAGTCTCCCGCGTCACGGGACTCCTCCTTCCACTCCAGAAGCTGGCGCAGCCAGGCGATCTTCTGCTCGAAACCGCTGTCCCGGGCACCTCCCTCCTTGTAGACCCAGTGGGCCGCAACCCCCAGCTCGGCGTGGCGGTGCATCTCATGGGTGCGGATCTGCACCTCCAGGGTTCTGCCCTGCGGCCCGATCACCGCGGTATGGATGGACTGGTAGTGGTTCTCCTTGGGAGTGGCGATATAGTCGTCGAACTCGCGCGGAATGTAGCGCCACAGGGTATGCACCACCCCCAGGGCGTGATAGCAGTCGGCCACCTGGTTGACCAGGATGCGCACCGCGCGCAGGTCGTAGAGCTGATCCAGTCCCACCCCCTTGCGCTGCATCTTGCGCCAGATGCTGTAGATGTGCTTGGGCCGGCCGGTGACCTGCGCCTCGATGCCGGCTTCGCGCAGCGCCGCGGAGAGCTGCTGGATAACGTCGTCGATATACTGCTCCCGCCCCACCCGCCGTTCGTCCAGGCTGCGCGCCAGCCTGCGGTAGGTATCCGGCTCCAGATGGCGGAATGCCAGATCCTCCAGCTCCCATTTGAGCTGCCAGATCCCCAGGCGATTGGCCAGCGGCGCGTAGATCTCCTGGGTCTCGCGGGCGATGCGGCGCTGTTTCTCAGGGGCCAGATGCTTCAGGGTGCGCATGTTGTGCAGGCGATCCGCCAGCTTGATCAGCACCACCCGCACATCCTCCGCCATGGCCAGCAGCAGCTTGCGCAGACTCTCCGCCTGCTGTGCGCCGCTGCCGGAGAGGGAGTGGATCAGCTCAATCTTGGTGACCCCGTCCACCATGCGCGCGATCGAGCTGCCGAACTCCTGTCCGATCTCCTCCAGGGTGACCGTGGTGTCCTCCACCGCATCGTGCAGAATGGCAGCCGCAACGGTTTCGCTGTCCAGCCGCAGATCCACCAGGATATCCGCCACCGCCAGCACATGGTGCAGATATGGCTCGCCGGAGGCGCGCAGCTGGCCGCCGTGGGCCCGCTGCGCCATCTCGCAGGCGCGGCGCAGCAGCGCCAGCTCCCGCTCCGTGTACTGTCCGGAGAGGGCTGCCAGCCAGCCATCCACGTCGGGCGCGTCGTTGCCCACGGGGGCATCCAGTCTGTTCTCAACATAGACCATGCGGTTGCCGATATAGTGTGAAGGTGGTTTACCCTCTAGGCTTCCTCAAATCGTGTGGGTGAAATGGTAAATCACCGCGTAGCGGCTCTGTCCTTGACAGGCGGAATGCACACCACATACTCGGTAGCCAGGAGGGGATTGGGGCTGTCTGGGCCGGGGAGTGGCGGATATCCACCACCTGCGCCAACTGCAACTGGTTCGGCTATCCCAAAGTCTCCCCAATCCCCTTCTGCCGACCATCTTCCGGCGTGCATTCCGCCTGTCAAGGATGATTGTAACTATTCAGCTCACCCCTGAAATCCGCCATTGCTGCGTTGAAAAATGGTCATTTACCCTCGTAAACTCCCATTTTTCGCCTTGAACTGACGAATTTCAGGGGCGATCTGAACAGTTACCAGCCTGTTTCAATACCATGCTGAATAGTT
>WFXP01000002.1 GCA_015490535.1 Gammaproteobacteria bacterium | reverse complement strand
CCATATCCCCTTCCGCATCCAGCTCTCCGGCCATATAGCACTCGGCCAGATGAAGCAGATCCCGATGCAGTATCAGGTGGCGCAGCACCGATGGCTCATGGACCACCACGGTACAAGGAGCGGTCGTGTTACCGTTGATACACTCGCCGTTCCAGAGACGCACGGCAACCGGCCCGTCGTAGCCGGCCAGCAAGCGCTCCAGAATCTCACGCCCGGCAGCGGCTACTGTCTGCTCCCGGTCGGTTGCCCGCAACCCCTGCACGAGTTCGTTTTGTACCGCCTTTTTCTGTTTCATTTGCCTCGCTCCTTTTCAGCATCTCCCGGTTTTTCCTTCATGCGATGGCAGCCGTGGGCAGCAATACGCCCCGGCCGCGACTTCGCGCATCTCTGTAACAAAAATCTTCTGAGAAGACCCTGCTCCCTGCTGCCGATTGAATGAAACATGATGCCGATTCCCTCATCTTCCACGCGCACGACCCAGCCATGCAGACAGACGCCTCGAACCAGCTCGACATCCACCACCCTGTAACCCGACACCGCTTCGCGGGGGAGCCAGACAAACATGCCATCCGGAGAGATGTCTCGAGTCCTGCCTTGAAGGACCAACCCGTTACGCCCGAGCACCCTGACGTTCAAAGACAATTGGAAGCGACTCCTCAATCGATGTTCCATACCACTACTCCTGGCCAAGTTCCCTTTCGTCCCGAACCCGAACCGTCAGAAACGCTTTCCATTGGCGCAATGGCGGGAAAAACGCTGGCGTCTTGCGCGCATACTCCCTGTACGCCTCGCCAAACTCCTCTTCGGCGCGCTGCTCTTCCCTTTTGGCCAGACGCACATAGGCGTAGATGAGAAAGGGCGCCATCAATACGGTGAGCAGGGTGGGCCACTGCACCAGAAAACCGGTGATGATCAGAAACAGACCCGTGTACTGGGGATGGCGGGCGTAGGCATAGACGCCGTCGGTAACCAGGCCACCATGTGCCGCGTGAATCCGGGTCCATCCCTTCGAGAGCAGCACATAACCCATGATCAGCAGCACCAGGCTTAAGCCCATCACCACCGCCCAGGCCAGATCCGAGCCGCCGAACAGCACCACCCAGAGATGACCGAATTTGTGACTGAAGGGCTGCAGCACGGGATAGGCGTCGCCCAGCAGCCCGGTGAGCAGGTAGATGGTCAGGGGAAAGCCGTACATCTCGCCAAACAGGGCCACCAGAAAGGCAACCACCACTCCCATGCTGCGCCACTCCTGATCACCGCGCGGCTTGAGAAAACTCAGGATAAAAAAGAGGAAGATGCCGACATTGAACGCCGCCACTATCCACATCCCGTAGGCGTATCCGGCTTCACCGTGCATCTGCTCAGTCCCGCGGCCGCCGGAAGACAAATTCCGCTACGGAAACGTGCCTGCTGTCACCGCGCCGGATCTGGACCTTGATGCGATACAGCTCCGGCTCATGCAGAAAGAAGTAGTTGCCGTAACTCAACGGCTCATCCCGCATCGGCTCCAGCCTCCTGGTGCTGCCACCCATCCCCAGCAGCGACACCGTGGCCTTTACCCTGGCATCGGTAATACGCATGCGGGTCTTGCTGTCAAACAGGGCGACCAGCACATGGTAGCTGTGCTCCTTGTCCGCCTTGCTGCCATGCATGCCGGGATGCTCCCGGGTAAGCTGCGCCGGTATCACGCCAAGATAGACATCCATGCCATCCACCTGTTGATGGCGCCGGGAATCGGCTGCCAGCACCATGGTCCCGGACAGCAAAAGGGCCAGCAAAACAGACAGAATCCTATATGCCATCGCCCTTGCTCCTCGTGACATCCCTCACCACATTGACGGCATCCACCATGGCCTCGGCCTGCAGCCAGTCGTCCAGGGCAAACCCCTCCTGAAAGCCGCGCCGCTCCGCAAGAAAATAGGCCTGCTCGCGGATCATGCGGTGCCGCTCCTCAGGCGTGCATATGTGCTTGCCTTTCAAGGTTGCGGGATGCTGTCCCGTGGTGCTCCTTCTCCTGGCAGAACCAGCCGCGCCCTTTCGGGATGCCCTGGTCCGCCCCTGTCCCGTTCCGATCTGCTTCTTCATTGCACCACTCCTCGAAGTTGTATCTCCTGAACCAAATAGCCGTCGCGACACCCCTCCCCCTGCGGGGAAGCCGCGTGTGTGCGAATCGATGTCTGGATATCCTCTGGAGAACGATGCGGGCTGGTGCAGACAGCCGGAGCATCCGGCCGGACACTCCCTGGCTGGATCCAGCACCACAAGAACACCCGCCCATGCCGCTCATCACCCGTTTTCCCTGGCTGGAATGGTCACTCAGAACAAGCATAGAACATGTGCGCTACACACAGGTCAAGGGTTCCCTCCGTCCCGGAACCGGGTGGGCAATAAGGGTGAAACCGCGATCACAAACTCCGCTAACGGGACGGCCATCTCCTGCAAGACGGGCCTCGCTCCGACCTGCTCCTGAAGTCCCGGACGAAACCTTGCCATCGATCGTCCTGGTAAACCGTTGCCGGGAAATAAAGCCGCCGATCGGTTGCCTACAGTTTTGCGCCGCGCAACCTGAGGGCGTTGAGAACCACCGATACGGAGCTGAAGCTCATGGCCGCGGCGGCTATGATCGGTGAAAGCAGTATGCCGGAGAAGGGGTAGAGCACCCCGGCCGCCACCGGCACTCCCGAAGCGTTATAGACAAACGCGAAAAACAGGTTCTGGCGGATGTTGCGCATGGTGGCGTGGGAGAGGCGCCGGGCGCGCACGATGCCGCGCAGGTCACCCTTCACCAGGGTCACTCCGGCGCTCTCCATGGCCACGTCGGTACCGGTACCCATGGCGATGCCCACATGGGCCTGGGCCAGTGCCGGGGCATCGTTGATCCCGTCGCCAGCCATGGCAACGGTGCGGCCTTCTGCCTGGAGTTTTTTCACTACCTCGGCCTTCTGTTCCGGCAGCACTTCGGCCTGAACCTGGTCGATATCCAGTCTGGCGGCCACCGCTTCGGCGGTCTTGCGGCTGTCGCCGGTAAGCATCACTACCTGAATCCCCTCGCCGTGCAGATCACGAATGGCCTCTGGCGTGGTCTCCTTGATTGGGTCGGCAACACCGATCATTCCGGCGGCCTTGCCGTCGATCGCCAGCAGCATCACGGTTTGACCTTCGGCCCGCTGACTGTCCGCCTGGCGCGGCAGATCGCCGGCATCGATATCGAGACCCTGCAGCAGTTTCAGATTGCCCAGCGCCACCTTGCGACCATCCACAACGCCGGTCACCCCCTTGCCGGTCACCGACTGGAACTCATCGGCCTGAACCAGTTCCACGCCTCTCTCTTCCGCTCCCCGTACGATCGCCTCGGCCAGCGGGTGCTCGCTGCCCCGCTCCAGGCTGGCGGCCAGACGCAGGATGTCGTTTTCCTGAAAACCCCCGCTGGCAATCACCGAGACCAGTTTCGGCCTGCCCTCGGTGAGGGTGCCGGTCTTGTCCACCACCAGGGTATCGACCTTGCGCAGCTCTTCCAGCGCCTCGGCATTTTTGAACAGTACGCCCATCATCGCCCCCTTGCCGGTGCCAACCATGATGGACATGGGCGTGGCCAGCCCCAGCGCGCAGGGACAGGCGATGATCAGCACCGCCACCGCATTGATTACCGCATGGGCGATGGCGGGCTCCGGCCCCCACAGACCCCAGACGATGAAGGTGATGATGGCGATGACCACCACTGCGGGGACAAAGTAGCCGGAAACGACATCCACCAGCCGCTGAATGGGGGCCCGGGAACGCTGGGCCTCCGCAACCATGTTGACGATCTGCGCCAGAAGGGTGTCCGCCCCCACCCTCTCCGCCCGCATTAGGAGGGTGCCGGTGCCGTTGACCGTGGCGCCGATCAGATGCTCTCCCGCTCTCTTCTCCACCGGCATGGGCTCGCCGGTCACCATGGACTCATCGACGTGGCTTTCGCCGTCGATCACCGTACCATCCACCGGAATCTTCTCACCGGGGCGCACCCGCAACGTATCACCTGCCTGCACATGCTGCAGGGGAATATCCTCCTCGCTGCCGTCTTCGCGAACGATACGCGCGGTCTTGGGCGCCAGCCCCAGCAGCAGCTTGATGGCGGCGTTGGTCTGACTGCGCGCCCGCAGCTCCAATACCTGCCCCAGCAGGATCAGCGTGGTGATCACCGCAGCCGCCTCAAAATAGACCGGCACAACGCCCACCTCGTTGAACACCGTCGCGGGAAATATTTGGGGGAAAACGGTCGCAATGGCGCTATAGGTCCACGCAACCGACACGCCAAGCCCGATCAGGGTAAACATATTGAGATTGCGCGATACTACCGACTGGATGGCGCGCACGTAGAATATCCATCCCCCCCAGATCACCACCGGGGCCGACACCACCATTTCGAACCACTGGCGCAGGCCGGGATCCACCAGTTCCGCCATCTCCTCCGGCCAGAATTCGGCGGCCATGGCGCTGATCAGCACCGGAATCGCCAATACGGCGCTTATCCAGAAGCGGCGCGTCATTTCATCCAGCTCCGAGGTGTCCTCCTCCACGGTACGCGGCTCCAGCGCCATGCCGCAGATGGGACAGTTGCCCGGCTCATCCCGCACAATCTCGGGATGCATGGGACAGGTATACTCGACCCTGGTCGCCGTCACCGGCACCCCCTTCGGCTCCAGTGCCATGCCGCACTTCGGGCAGTTGCCTGGCCCCACCTGCTCGACCTCCGGGTGCATCGGGCAGGTGTAGATGGCCGATTCGTCCACCGGGCCGGTCTCCTTTGGAGCCGGAGCCCGCGGCGAGTGCGCCCCCCCTGCGCAGCACTCATGGTCATGCTCCACCTGGTCAGCAAGGAACTTTTGCGGCTCGGCCCTGAACTTGTAAAGGCAGATTTCGCTACAGAAGTAGTAGATCCGCCCTTCATGCTCGGTGTGAAACTCCGACTCTTCAGTGACGTTCATGCCGCATACGGGGTCGTTCATCGTTCCTGTTCTCCTTATGTGTCATGTTCCGGCAACCAGATTCAGGCGGCAAGGAAAGGGCGGAGGGCTACCGGGCCAGGGGCACCGATTCGATCAGATGGCAAATCTCGTCGCCGTCCGGCTCACCATCCGGCATGCTCTTCCATCGCTCCAGCGCATCCTCCATCCGCTCCAGTAGCTCGCCCTGCTCCATCACGCCGGCCCGGTTCTCCGCGATACGCTGCTGTATGATGGCGCGCACCTCCGGGCAGGGCGAACGCCCGTTGTCAGCGTAGGAAAATATGGTCTGAATATCCTGCAGGGTGAATCCCAGCCCTTTGGCACGGCGGATGAACCTCGCCCTCTTGAGTGCCTCGTCGTCGAACAGCCGGTAGCCGTTCTTCGGATCCCGCGATGGCACCAGCAAGCCGATACGCACATAGTGGCGCACCGCATCCGGCGTGATCCGGGCCGCCTTCGACAAACCATTGACCGTCAACATCTCGCCAAACCTCCCGATTCTCCCCAAGTGTAGAACCTGGGTGCCGCACACAGGCAAGGAGTTTTGGGGGAATTCGCCTGCAGTCTTGCGTCGCTCGCGTTCGGTGACTAGCCGATGTACCGATAGCACATTCCACCACCCGCGCCAATCGCGCACCTCTGTCCTCTTAGTACGGTAACCAACCCACGTTGTCCCCGGGATGACAGGAAGATTACATATTGGTAACCCTTCCGGATCCCGCAAAAAAAGAGAGAGTAATTCGCAGGTAAAGCAATCGCCCGGCAGGCCGATATAACGCTGTACCTGTCACAGGAACAGGGGCATATCCCCGCGAGTACTCTTTCAAGGTAATAAATCAGGATTCAGCGTCCCTGTGGTGTTTCGCGGCAAGGCGCAGTGCGCAGGCAATGGTTGCTCCCTTGTCAAGCACTGCAACGCCGCAGCGGAACACCACAGGGACGCCCGGAGGGTTGGTCTGTCAGCGTCCATGGCGGCGTTGCTCCTCTTGCAAAGGGCAACGGCCATTCGCTGCGAGGAGCGCCTTGCCCTGAACGCTGACAGACCAACTGAATCCTGATTTATTACCTTGAAAGAGCACTAGATCGTTGTTCCATAAAGATTAAGGAGTGGATAGATGAAAGTTCAACGTGCGGCTTCAACCGGACTCAGGCCAGCGCCCTTCCTGTACGGAGTGGTTGCAACCGTCCTGTTTTCCTCCCCGGCAGCGGCGGACAACTGGGCTGATCGAATCAACCTGACCGGATTTATGTCCGCCAAGTATCAGAAAATCAGCGAAGACAACTTCTTCAATGGCGACAACTATACCGGGATCGGCAAGGATGGCTCCTTCCGCGGCACCATGATTGGACTCAATCTGACCGCCCCCATCGATGAACGCATCACCATCTTCAGCCAGTTCCTGGCCACACAGGAAGATGACAGCTACGTCTCCCACCTGGACTGGGGATTTGTTGCGGTTGGCCTGACCGACAAGATCACGTTCCGGGCCGGAAAAATAAAATTCCCCATCGGTATCGTCAACGAGTATGTCTCCGTGGGCAACGCCTATCCCTGGATCAGTCCACCGATGCTGTTCTATACCGAGGAGCACAGCGGAGCCAACATAACCCGGGAAGCCTATAGCGGTGGCAGCGCGCTCTGGGAGCATAGCTGGGGTGACATGAACATGAGCGCAGACCTCTTTGGCGGCGAGATCACGCTGGGCGAAACACAGGTGCGCAACATGGCCGGTATAAAGCTGCATCTGGACTGGAACGAGGAGATAACCTTCCATGCCAACTACAACCGGGGCATCATGCGCAACACGCCGATGCCCGTGATGGAGGGGAAAGATCACACCACGACGGCCCTGGGCATGCGCATCGACTGGAACAACATCATCGGCTACGCCGAATGGGCGGAAACCGACATGGAAGCCGCGATAATGAACGGCAGCAGCTGGTATGCCACCCTTGGCTACCAGTTCGGTGACTGGCTCCCGCACCTGACCTATCAATACTTTGAAAGAGGCACGGGAAGCGCCTCGCCGCATGAGCAGAACATGACGACGGCCGGCTTGCGCTACGACCTTTCCGACGCGGCGGATCTGAAGCTCGAGTACAGTGTAATCAACACCGAAAGAGGCCAGGGACTGTTTGAAAATGCACCCGTGGATGACAGCGTAAACCGGATTGGGGTCGCTGTCGATGTCGTATTTTAGGAGGACCGACATGCCGAGCAGAATATGGAAAACCATTCCCGCCATCCTGGGGATCCCTCTTCTCCTCCTGGCGCAGGCAGCCGTTGCCGAAATCGTGGTGATCACCAACAAGGCAACGAACGTGGACTCCCTGAGCGCCAGCCAGATCAAGGCCCTGTTCCTGCAGAAGGAAAAGTCCTTTCCCGACGGCAGCAGCGTTGCGCTGGCCGACCAGAACAGCGGCAGCGCGGCCCGCATCGAATTTGGCGACAAGGTGCTCGGGAAGAGCCAGAAGAAGCTGAAACGCTACTGGTCCAAGCGCGTCTTCGCCGGAAAGGGGGTACCCCCGAAGGTGGTGGGAGATGACGCCGCGGTAAAGGAGTGGGTAGCGAAAACACCCAACAGTCTCGGATACATCAATGCCGAAGCACTGGATGATTCGGTCAAGGTGGTGTTCAGGGCAAAATAAGGGAAACAGCGTTCTGGAACGGGGTTGCGCCGAAGGCCATCATCTAATTGATCGGGAACATTGCCATGAACTGGTTCAATTCACTATCGGTTAACGCAAAAATCATGCTGATCGGCGCGGTGGCCGTTTTCGGATTCACGCTGAATCTCGGGTTCGGCTACTGGGTCGCGGTAACCAATGAGGCCCGCCTGGGGGACATCCGGGAGATCAGTTTTCCGGTTCTGGAGCGTACTGACGCAAACGTCGCCCGCATGACCCGCATCAAGGATCTTCTGGGGATCGCGGTATATACTGAGGACGAAGAGATGGTCTCGGAAACCACTGATGGCCTGGCGGAGCAGATCCGGCAGGCGTTCAGCGAAATCATGCAGATCGAGGCTGCGCAGTCTTCCGCCGTGGGCGAGCTGCAGGCCCTTTTCGATTCCTACTACGACACCGCACGCAGCGTCACCCTCGGCATAATAAACGGGACCATCCCGGAGGCCGAGCGCCAGGCGGCCTCACTCAGGATGCTGGAGGCCATGAAGGCCTTCGAAGAAAAAATGCTCACCTATCGCGAAAGGGAGTATAAACACTTTCTGGATACGGTCGATGGCACCCGCAAGGCCTCCCGGGAAGCCATCTTCTCAAGTCTCGTCATTGGTCTGGCGATGCTCCTGATACTCACCACTGCGGTGGTTACGGTCGGCCGCTCCATCAACAAAAGCATCTCTGAAGTGGCCGATTCTCTGGAAGAGATTGCTACCGGGGAAGGTGATTTGACGCGGCGCCTCTCCACCGCCAGCACAGATGCCATTGGCCGTCTGGTAAGCGGCTTCAACACATTCATGGACAAGCTGCAGGCCATTGTCACCGATGTCACAGGGTCCACCGACCAGCTTGCAGCGGCGGCGAACGAGATGTCCGCCATCTCCCAGGAGGGCAAGGAGTGCGTAACCAGGCAGCATGCCCAGACCGAGCAGGTCGCCACCGCCATCGGCGAACTCACCTCATCCGTAAACGAGGTGGCTCACAATGCCCTGTCCGCAGCCGAGGCGGCCAGAAAGGCGAATGACGAAGCCAGGTCCGGTTCAGGAGTGGTGCAGAATACGTTGTCCGCCATCAACAACCTGGCGAACGAAGTGGAAAGCGCAGCAGAGGTCATCAGGCAGCTGGAGGCAGACAGCGAAAATATCGGGGGGGTTCTCGAGGTGATCCGGGATATCTCCGAGCAGACCAACCTGCTGGCGCTGAATGCCGCCATCGAGGCGGCACGGGCCGGCGAACAGGGGCGCGGGTTTGCCGTGGTGGCCGACGAGGTACGAACCCTGGCCAGCAGGACAAACGAATCCACCAAGGAGATTCAGGTGATGATTGAAAGGCTGCAGTCCGGCACCAGACACGCTGTGGAGGTGATGGGCAAGGGACACCAGCAGGCGGAGGTCAGCGTCCAGCAGGCGGCAAAGGCAGGCCAGTCACTGGAGCTGATTACCGGCTCCATTGCCACCATCAATGACATGAACGACCAGATCTCCAGCTCGGCCAGGGAACAGGGAGAGGTCGCCAACGAAATCAAACAGAATGTCGAATCCATCAGCGGAATCGGCGAGAGGACATCCCAGGGAGCGCAGCGGGTGGCCGCCGCCAGCCGGGAGATGGCCCGGCTGGCATCCCACCTACAGGATCTGGTAGGCCAGTTCAGGGTCTGAATGAAAGTTCCGAATACCAGAATCAGTTAGGAGCATTGGCACCAAACCCCGATCAGTGTTTCCCGGAAGCGATGCGCAATTGGCGCGCGGCTGAGGTGGAGTGGTATCAGGATCACCTATTTGGCCCCGGCAGGCAGCAGGGGGTGAATTACCGTGCTATTTCACCCCGTACAACAATCTGAATTTCAGATATTCATACAACGTCGGGTGTGACCACAAGCGGGAAGGCTCCACCCCTCTTCTCACCCTTACACTTCCGTTTGAAACATCCTTCAGGGCCCTTTTCATCAACGGTATCGCCTTGGCGATCTGGCGAAAGGGATAGGTATTGAGATTGTCAAACCGGCCAATCCTGATGGCATCCTGGTAGAGTACCCCGCCGGTGTCGATCCCGGTATCTACGAGATGCACGGTGACGCCACAGTTGGCGTGATCGCCGTGAACCAGTGCCCAGTAGGCTCCATGCACCCCGCGGTATCTCGGGGTGATTCCGACATGGGTGTTGAGAAAGACCGCATCGGTTGCAGCAAGCACCTGCTCGGAAATGATGCGCGTACCATTGACCACCACTGCATCCGGCCTTATCTCTCTGAGAAGTTCGATTACCTCACCATCATTGACACTCTTCACCACCGTGGCAATGTGCTCCGGATAGTCTGCACTACTCAGCCTGTGCCTCCTCTTGATGGCTTCGATCCGCGGCATGGAGAGGTACAGAATGAGCTTGTTGAAGGCGACGAACATGACCTGCCCCACCGTCTTCAGCGCCCCGAGGCGCTTGACTCTTTTTCTTACCAGCTCTGCTGAGGAGGCGTTCTCTTCGACGAGCACGCGAACGATATTGAAGTCATCTTTTATGCCGTTATAGACTATTTTCGACAGCTCGCCGGAATCTGCAAGCATTACCACTCTAAATCCAGAAGCAACCATTGACCGGCTCCCTGTCAAGTAGATGCCAAATAGCAACTATTCAGCTCACCCCTGAAATCCGCCATTGCTGCGTTGCAAAATGGTCATTTACACTCGTAAGCTCCCGTTTTTCGCCTTGAACTGACCAATTTCACGGGCGATCTGAACAGTTACCGGCCTGTTTCAATACCATGCTGAATAGTTACGTCAAATACTCATCCGCGCCCTCGCACCAACCTGAAGACCGCACCGGCTACCGTAGCAGCCGCCGATTCAGCCCGCCCCGGCCCATGGGGAACATCAAGCAGCGTGCCACCCACAGCTAGGCCCTGGACCAACTTCGGCACGCGAATCGGGAAGCGCTTGGAGACCACAGGATATGTGGTTCATCCGTTTCATATGCTTCACCCCGTATCCGAGAGTACGGAGGGCAACAGCCGTGGTGTGATGGTAATGGAGGGATGCTGTCATCAAGGTTACGAATACATTACAGTTCTGTAATGTTTCTGCCGTCTCCGTGATGAGCGGAGGTGAGGGAGGCGGAGGATATGGAGCATACCGGCACCACCCGGCTGCCCCAATCTGCCAGACCAGAGGCTGAAGGGAGGAGGCAACAAGCCTCTCCCTCCAGCCGCCAGCCTGACGTGGGCTAGAACCCTATCTGCAGAGTGGCTATGGTGGTCGAATCATCGAAATCTCCACCGATGGTGACATGTTTGAGTTCACTGCGGATATTGGCGGCGAACAGGTAGTTGAGCCCGACAATCGTCGAGTTTCCTTTCATTTTCCCACTGTCATGATCGTTGTACGTGGCATCGACGTAACCAAGGGCTACAGAGAGATTTTCCAGCACCCCCAGTTCGCCAAGAACGGAAAAGGCGCTGTTATCCCCTTCATCGGAACCGTTGTACCAGTTTTCGGTGCCGCCGGAGGACTTGGGCGCATTGGCGTAGGTGATGTAAACACCCAGCGGCATCTCCTTCACCGCTCCCTGGGCCTGGAAGTCCGCGGTATAGGCGTTGGCTTCTACAGCAGTACCATCCGCCTTCTTGCTCTTGCCAGAGTAGATCTGAACCCCCATGCCCAGGTCAAAGCCCCGCAGTGACGGCGTCCAGGCCGCTCGCAGATAGTTGGCGAAAGCGGGATCTCCTATATGCTCAATCTTTTGGCTGATGACATACTGGCTGGCATAGACAAACCAGCTGCTGGTCTGCGCGGAAACACCAAATCCGGTAGCCGCGCCAGGGCCTCCGTGCCCGCCGGGGTTGAACTTGCCCATAAGCGTTGCGCCATGCTCCTTGTGGAGACCGATCGCGCCCATCGCGTTGGTACCTCCCAGCGGCACGCTCATTCCCATTGCACCAGTGCTCAGAAGCTCATAGCCGTAAGCCGGGCCAGACCCTTCGGAACTGTATGCATTGACCCCCAGGTTGATACCCTTGTAGGGGGTGACGAAGTTCCATTTCAGGGATCCGTAATTTGCCAGAGAGGCATGGGATTCACCTTTGATCTCCTGTTTCATGCTATCGGTCGCTTCGACTTCGGTCTTCTCGAAGGGCAGCTCGAGAAGAAAGCCCGATTTTTTGCCCATGCGCCCCCCTGCATAGAGGGAAAGCGACGCCGGAAAACCCACTTCCGTTTCATCTTTACCCTTGACGTACTGGAGGGCTCCTACCAGGGCCAGATTCAGGCTCTGCGGCAGCGACATGTCCTCGCTCTCCACCTGTTTCTGACCACCCGCCAAGGTATAACCGTTGGCCTTGAACATGCGTCCAAAGGAGTTGAGGGTTGGAAAATGCTGGCTGTGACAGCTGGAACAGGAGTGACCGGTCTGCCTGGAAAAGGCGGGGATCGCTTCCGCTGTTCCGATATCGACAACAAATACCACCAGCACGACAAAAAAGGGAAGAAGACTCTTTGCTGGAAAACTCATCACTATTTCGCTCCCTGTATCTACGTTGACAAACCAACTGCTCCGATTGCAGACGGCGCTCCAATCACAGAAAGCCGTGGATTACCGCGCAGAGCAACCTAACACCCACTTTTCGTGGGCGAATTTTTTGAGGCGTTGTTACCTTAGCGGAGAAAAGATGTCACCGGGATTACCACCGCGTGACAATTCTGTAATGTTGCGGCCGTATTCACGACATCCGTCATCAGTTATCCTTTTTCCCGCGGATCCCTCAACCGATACCTGCCCGTTCGGGGAGGATTTCGCACCACCAGGGAGGCGATATACCGCGGACAGGGGATGTTTTGCCTGGCCAGGGCGGCAAACCCGTTTCATCGCCATGCTGATACCGCAGCCGGTACCTTCAAAAGCGGCAACGGACCAGAAGCGTAACCGACCGGGCACATAAAATGGACAGCCTCAAACGGGGGCATGACAAAAAAAGTGGGGGCTTTACCGAACCGTGCAGGTAAAATGGTAGATCACCAGGCAGCGGCTTCGTTCTTGGCAAGGCAGGCCGCTCCCGCTGCTTGAGCTGAAGGGAAAACTGAAGCAAGATGAAACGTAACTATTCAGCTCACCCCTGAAATCCGCCATTGCTGCGTTGAAAAATGGTCATTTACCCTCGTAAACTCCCATTTTTCGCCTTGAACTGACGAATTTCAGGGGCGATCTGAACAGTTACCAGCCTGTTTCAATACCATGCTGAATAGTT
>WFXP01000001.1 GCA_015490535.1 Gammaproteobacteria bacterium | reverse complement strand
ATGGATATACTGATCTATTTTTGACGGTCGGGTTCGAGCAATGCGTTATCAAACCGACGATCTGCGTATCGTGGAGATCAAGGAGGTGCTGCCGCCGCAGCAGCTGCACCGGGAGCTGCCCCTCTCCGATGCCGGCAGCCGGACCGTCGCCCGGACCCGCGAGCAGATCCACGACATTCTGACCGGCGCGGACGACAGGTTGCTGGTGGTGATGGGACCCTGCTCCATCCACCATACCGGGGCCGCGCTGGAGTATGCGCGCCGCTTCAAACGCCTGCGGGAACAGATGGCTGGCGAGCTCTGCATGGTGATGCGGGTCTATTTCGAGAAACCGCGCACCACCGTGGGCTGGAAGGGGTTGATTAACGACCCGGATCTGGATGGCAGCTTCCAGATCAACAAGGGGCTGCGTATGGCTCGTCAGCTGCTGACCGATCTGGTGAACATGGGTGTGCCGACGGGAACCGAGTTTCTGGATCTGATCAGCCCGCAATACGTGGCCGACACGGTCTGCTGGGGCGCCATCGGGGCCCGCACCACCGAGAGCCAGGTGCACCGGGAGCTGGCCTCGGGACTCTCCTGCCCGGTAGGGTTCAAGAACAGCACCGACGGCAGCCTGCGGGTAGCCATCGATGCCATCGGCTCGGCTTCCCACCCCCACCATTTTCTCTCGGTAACCAAGGCGGGCCGGTCGGCCATCTTCTCCACCTCCGGCAACCGGGATTGCCATATAATCCTGCGGGGCGGATCCAGCGGCCCGAACTACTATCGGGAGAGTGTCGCCAGCGCGGTGGAGCAGCTGGAGCGGGCCGGTCTGCCGGGACGCCTTATGGTGGACTGCAGCCACGCCAACAGCCTGAAGCAGCACGAGCGGCAGCTGGTGGTGGGGCGTGATATCGCCGCACAGATAGGGGAGGGCTCGCGCAGCATCATCGGGGTGATGATCGAGAGCCACCTGGTAGCGGGGCGGCAGGATATCGTTCCGGGGCGGGAGCCGGTCTTCGGGCAGAGCATCACCGACGCCTGCCTGGGCTGGGAGGAGAGCGAGCAGCTGATCCAGGAGCTGGCCGTGGCGGTGCGGGAGCGGCGGGCTGTCCGGACCCCGTGAAGGAGGCTGAACCACCAGCCGGTGGGGCTGTCTATCTACGTGCTACGCGCACATTGTCATTTCAACCAAAGGGAAATCATTGTGAAACCAAAACTTTCAACCGCTTTGTCGCTGGCCCTGCTGGCCACCGTTCCCCTGGCATCGTTTGCGGCCAAACTGGAGACCGAGAAGCAGAAAATGAGCTATATCATCGGTTACAACGTGGGAACCAACCTGAGACATGACGGCATGGACGTGGATCCGGAGATCCTGCTGGAGGCGTTGCAGGAAGCCCTCAAGGGGGACAAGCCGCAGCTCTCCCGCGAGGAGATGCAGGCCACCGTCAAGGCGGTGCAGCAGCGCATGATGGCGGAGAGAAAAGCGCTTGCGGAGAAGAACGAGAAGGCCGGCCAGGAGTTTCTCGCCGCCAACAAGGAAAAGGAAGGGGTAACGGAGCTGCCCAGCGGCCTTCAGTACAAGGTTATCAGGGCCGGCACCGGCAAGCAGCCCAAGGCCAACGATACGGTGACCGTCAACTATCGCGGCACGCTGATAAACGGCCAGCAGTTTGACAGCTCCTACGATCGCGGCGAGCCGTCCACGCTACCCGTCAACGGGGTGATCAGGGGGTGGCAGGAGGCGCTGCAGCTGATGAAGGAGGGGGCCAAATGGCAGATCTACATTCCCTCCAAGCTGGCATACGGCGGGCGCAGCGCCGGGAACGGAATAGGCCCCAACGAGACGCTGATTTTCGATCTGGAGCTGCTCAAGGTCAACAGCAAGGAGGATGCGCCGCAGCAGCCGGCAGGGGAGAAGTAGCAGCCGGCGCGGGCCAGAGATGCGCGACTCCCATTTCCCCCCACCGCCGCTCATTGTCGCGCTCGACTTTGCCCGGCCACGGGAGGCTCTGCGGCTGGCGGGGCAGCTGGATCCGGGGCGCTGTCGCCTGAAGGTCGGGAAGGAGCTGTTCACCCGGGGCGGGCCGCGGCTGGTGGAGCGGCTCGTGGGGTCCGGATTCGAGCTGTTTCTGGATCTCAAGTATCACGACATCCCCAACACCGTGGCCGGAGCCTGCGCCGCGGCTGCCGATCTCGGGGTATGGATGGTGAACGTCCATGCCCTGGGAGGGAGGCGCATGATGGAGGCCGCGCGTGACGCCATCGAGTCCCAGGCCCACAGACCGCTGCTGGTCGCAGTCACCGTCCTCACCAGTATGGACCAAAGCGCCATGCGCGAGGTGGGTCTGTCCGGCACGCCGCAGGAGGCGGTTGGACGGCTCGCCGGGCTGGCGCGGGAGGCGGGAATGGACGGGGTGGTCTGCTCGGCGCACGAGGCATCCGTGTTGCGCAGCCTGTATGGCAGGGAGTTCTGCCTGGTCACCCCCGGGGTGCGGCCGGCCGCCGCGGAGCGGGGTGATCAAAAGAGGGTCATGACACCCGGCGCCGCCCGGCGCGCCGGGGCGGACTATCTGGTGGTGGGGCGGCCGGTCACCGCCGCTCCCGAACCGCTGCGGGCGCTGGCTGCCATCGAGGCCGAGCTGGCGGCATGAGCGGCCTGCCGTAGCGGGGATCTCCTGTGGGCCTGCTGCTGCGCGTCACCGGCACCGGATTCGGCATCATCGCGGCGGTCCGCCTGGGGTGCGGTGCAGGTTCGACCGGCGCCAGCGGCTCTCCCTGGGGCGCTTGACATGAATGCTGCGGAGGCGCGCATTCGCTGGCGCTGCCGGCGCGGGACGCGCGAGCTGGAGCTGCTGCTGGAGGAGTTCCTCGATCGAGCCTGGGCGGGATTGACCGGCAGCGAGCGGGTGGCTCTGGAGCGGTTGCTGGAGTATTCCGACCGGCAGCTGCAGGGGTATCTGTTCGGGGGAGAGGAACCAGCGCAGAGAGAGGTGGCCGGGATTGTCGCAAAGATCCGCCGCGCTGTATGTTGAGTTGCGCCCGTCACGGATTCTGTATGCCCTGCTGCTGGTGATACATGGCGGGGCGCTGGGCGCGCTGTTGCTGGCGCCGCTCTCCTGGTCCCTGCGTCTCCTGCTGGCGCTGCTGTTGCTGTTGAGCCTGCGCCACAGCGTGGCGCGCTGGGCGTTGCTGGAGCGGCGCCGCTCGGTGGTCGCCCTGGCGCGCGACGGGAGCGGGGAGTGGCGCGTCACCCTGGCCGGCGGCGAGGAGCTGGAGGCGCGCCTGCTGCCGGACAGCTTCGTCTCCGCCTGGCTGGTGGTGCTCAACTTGTCCCCCGCCGACTCCTCCGGATCCCTCTCCGCGGTGATCCTGCCGGACATGCTGGATGGCAATACCCTGCGCCGCTTGCGGGTGTTGCTCAGGATGGAGGGGACGGGGGAGTCAGCATAGTGTTGCGCGGCGGCTGGCTGTCGTCGGGCCGGGGGTGGTCCAGGGTGTAGTGCAGGCCGCGGCTCTCCTTGCGCGCCATGGCGCAGCGCACGATCAGCTCCGCCACCACCACCAGGTTGCGCAGCTCCAGCAGATCGGAGGTGACGCGGAAGTTGCCGTAGTATTCGCGGATCTCGCGCCCCAGCAGTTCCACCCGGTGCATGGCGCGCTCCAGGCGCTTGTCGCTGCGCACTATCCCCACATAGTCCCACATGAAACGGCGCAGCTCATCCCAGTTGTGGGTGACCACGATCTCCTCGTCCGAGTCGGTGACGCGGCTCTCGTCCCAGGGGGGGAGTTCGCCCGGCTGGGGGGTGCTCTCCAGCTGCCGGAGAATCTCCTCGCCGGCCGCGGCGGCGAACACCAGGCACTCCAGCAGGGAGTTGCTGGCCATCCGGTTGGCTCCGTGCAGGCCGGTGAAGGCCACCTCGCCGGCGGCAAACAGTCCCGGAACGTCGGTGCGGGCCTTCAGGTCGGTGACCACGCCGCCGCAGCTGTAGTGCGCGGCGGGGACCACCGGAATGGGCTCGCGGGTGATGTCGAAGCCGAACTCCAGGCAGCGCCGGTAGATATAGGGAAAGTGTTCCCTGATGAATCCGGACGGCTTATGGCTGATGTCCAGCAGCACGTACTCCAGGCCGTGGCGTTTCATCTGGTGATCTATGGCGCGCGCCACGATGTCGCGCGGCGCCAGCTCCGCGCGCGGATCGAACCGCTCCATGAATGGGGTGCCGTCGGGCAGCAGCAGCCGCCCGCCCTCACCGCGCACCGCCTCGCTGATCAGGAACGATTTGGCCTGCGGGTGGTAGAGGCATGTGGGGTGGAACTGGTTGAACTCCATGTTGGCCACCCTGCAGCCGGCGCGCCAGGCCATGGCTATGCCGTCGCCGGTGGACAGATCGGGATTGGTGGTGTACAGATACACCTTGCTGGCTCCGCCGGTGGCCAGCACCACGAAGCGGGCGCGAAAGGTGACCACGCGGTGCTGTTTACGGTCCAGCACGTAGGCCCCCAGTACGCGCTGGGGATGCTCCCCCAGCTTGCTGGCGGTAATCAGGTCTATGGCGATATGGTGCTCGAACAGATCCACCTCCGGGTGCTGGCGGATGCGCTGCTCCAGGGTGGTTTCAATGGCGCGGCCGGTGGTGTCCGCGGAGTGAAAGATACGTCGCTGGCTGTGCCCCCCCTCCTGGGTCAGGTGGTAGCTCGAGTCGCCCTCCTGGGTGAACGGCACCCCCTGATCTATGAGCCAGCGGATACTCTCCGCCCCTCGTTCGATGGTGAAGCGGGCGACCCTTTCGTCGCACAGACCGGCTCCGGCATTCAGCGTGTCGCGCAGGTGGGACTCCAGGGAGTCCCGTTTCCCGTCCAGCACCGCGGCTATCCCCCCTTGCGCCCACAGGGTGCATCCCTCCTGCAGCGTTCCCTTGGACAGCACCGCGATACGCGCCTTGCCCGCCAGCCGCAGGGCCAGGCTCAGGCCCGCCGCGCCGCTGCCGATGATCAGCACATCATGGCTGTATTGGGGATCGGCGCCGTTTGCAGTACTCATAGCAAATAAACAATAATAGGTGTGTGAAAATCTTCACACTACAGCGAACTATAACCCAAGCGCAATGTCATATCGAACAAATGCAGCAGGGACCTGCGTGCAAGGGCGGGTCTGAATGGGGGTAGAGAGCAGTGACCAGGAGCTGGTCGCGCGGGTGCAGAGAGGCGACAAGAAGGCCTTCGATATCCTCGTCGGCAAGTACCAGCACAGGATTGCCAAGCTGATCTCGCGCTACATTCAGGATCCTTCGGAGGTGCTGGACGTTGCGCAGGAGGCGTTTATCAAGGCCTACCGGGCAATGCCCAAGTTCAGGGGTGACAGCGCTTTTTACACATGGATCTACCGCATTGCCATCAATACCGCAAAGAATCACCTGGTGGCCCAGGGACGGCGTCCGCAGAGTGTCGATATAGATACAGAGGAGGGGATGCGTTACGAGGTGGTTCCGGGGCTGCGCGACAACGCGACTCCGGAGCGGCTGATCCTGCGGGACGAGATCGAGCAGGTGGTATTCAAGGCCATCGAGGAGTTGCCCGATGATCTGCGTACCGCCATCACCCTGCGGGAGCTGGACGGGTTGAGTTACGAGGAGATCGCCGAGGCGATGGGCTGTCCCATCGGGACGGTGCGTTCCCGCATCTTTCGCGCCCGGGAGGCGATCGACAGCAGGTTGCGGCCGCTGCTGTCGTGATTTCGGTTCAAGAGTAACTGGTGAACGAGATGACGGAGAGAGTAGATGAACAGATCTCGGCGCTGGTCGATGACGAGGTGGATGCTGCCGAGCTGAAGAGGGTCATCGGGAAGCTGGGAGAGAGCGAGGAGCTGGCGGAGCGCTGGCAGCGCTACCACCTGATTAGCGACGCGCTGCACAACAATCTGCCTGAAGCTATCGCCCCGGACCTCACCGGCCGGGTGCGCCAGGCGCTGGAAAACGAGCCGGTGGTGCTTGCGCCGCGGCGCTGGCGCAAGCCGCAGGTGACGGCTCCACTGCTCAAGCAGGTGGGCGGCATGGCCGCCGCGGCCTCGGTGGCGGTGGTGATGGTGCTCGCCCTGCAGCCGGATCCGGCGGGTGATCCCGGTACTCCCGGTCAGGTGGCGAACCGCGGGGAGGAGCCGGCGCCGGTGGTCCCCGTGAAGGATACCGGGCAGGCGGTGGCCACCATGGAGCCGCCCGCCTTCCAGTCGCCACCTACGGTGGCTATCCCCCGCGCCATGCTGGTCTCGGAGATGGAGACGCCGGGGCCGGCGGCGATTCCACCGCAGCAGATCGACCCCAGGTTCGAGAGCTACCTGATCAACCACAGCGGGTACGCTGTTTCCGGCGGCGTGCCCCCCTACACCCGGCTGGTGGGGCATGCCGCCACGCCGGCGCAGCGTGCCGCGGGAGGTGAATGAGAGCGGCGGCCGCCAGGGTGAGGGATATGCGGACCATGTTGCTGGTCTGCGGGCTCTCCCTGCTGGTCACGGCAGGGGTTGGCGCCGCGGAGGGGGAGGTTTTCGCGGAGGCGCGCGCCTGGCTGGAGAAGATGTCCCGCGCGGCGCACAGCTACAGTTATGAAGGGATCTTCGTCTACCTGCAGGGCGACGAGCTGCAGAGCGTGCGGGTGATCCACAGCGCCGGCAAGGATGGCGACGGGCGGGAGCGGATGGTGCTGCTCAACGGCATGCAGCGGGAGGTGGTGCGCAGCGCCGAGCATATCACCTACCTGGTTCCGGAGAGCAGGACGCTGGCGCTGGAGCGCTATCGGGGCCATCCCCAGAGCGGTTTTCCCTCCCTCACCCCCAGCCGCATCGACAAGCTGGTGGCCTGTTACGAGCTCTCTCTCGCGGGCCGGGACCGGGTGGCGGGCCGCGAGACGCAGCGCATCTCCATACGGCCCAGGGACAATCTGCGGTACGGTTACCAGCTGTGGCTGGACGCCGAGACCGGCCTGTTGTTGAGATCCAGGTCGTCGGCGCAAGGTGGAGGCGTCTCCGAGCAGTTCATGTTCGTGAAGGTCCGTTTCCTGGACAGGATTGCCCCCGAGCTGCTGGAGCCCCAGGTCAGCGGGGGGGAGGTGGTCTATTTTCGTAATGATGTGACGGAGGGGCGGCCGGCTTCGGAGGCGGGGACTCCTCTTTGGCATGCCGCCGAACTGCCGCGCGGCTTCGAGCTCAGCATGTATCGCCGCTACTCCGCCGGGAAGGAGGACGGGACCATGGAGCAGCTGGTCTATTCGGACGGCCTTACCTCCGTATCGGTATTTATCGAGCGGCTCGGATCGTATGGCGAGCCGTTGCGGGGCGGTTCCAGCCTCGGAGTGGTGAACGCATTCGGCACTACCCGGGACGACCACCAGGTGATCGCCCTGGGAGAGGTGCCCGCCGAGACGGTGCGCCGTATAGCCAGTTCCGTGCAGAGGCGGACGCAGAGTGATTGAGGAGCGGGCCACTGTTGTCCATACCGGAGAGGGGATCGCCTGGGTGCAGGCCGGTCGCAAGAGCGCCTGCAGCGGCTGTTCGCTCAGCAAGGGGTGCGGGGTCGCGGCGCTGGGGCGTATGATGGGTGATCGCTGCGCCACGCTGCAGGTGGTGGACCCCCTCTCCGTTCGAAGCGGTGACGAGGTGATCATCGGCATAGAGGAGCAGGCTCTGTTGAGAGGCTCGCTGGCGGTGTATATCGTGCCGCTGGTGGCGATGATACTGTCTGCGCTCGCCGGCTCCGCACTGCTGGCGCCATGGCTCAGGCTGCCGGCGGAAGGGAGCAGTATCGTTACGGGGCTGCTGGGGCTCGCGGGCGGTCTGCTCTGGTTGTCCCGTTTCTCGCGCCGGGTCGGGCGCGATGCGCGCTACCGGCCGGTCATTTTGCGCAAGGTGCAACAAGCCCCCACCGCGGGGAGGTATATTCCTGTTGTCAGGATATGATTTTTGTTTCGATATTTTAACTGGATAGCATAGGCAATAGATGAAAGTCATGAAAAATATCAGGCCCGTTCGTGGCCATCTCCTCTCCGCTCTGGTGGTTGGCTTGGTTCTGTTTCACCCCGGAGCATGGGCAGCCGATCTGCCGGACTTTACGGGCCTGGTTGAGAGCAACTCCCCGGTGGTGGTGAACATCAGCACCACCCAGAAGATCAAGCGCGAGCACCCCTCCCTGCCGCCGGGAATGGAGATCCCCAGGGATGGGCCGTTCGGCGAGCTGTTCCGGCACTTTTTTGGTGAAGAGGGGGAGGGGAGGAGTTTCGACAGCCAGTCGCTGGGATCGGGCTTCATCGTTTCCAGCGACGGCTACATTCTCACCAACAACCATGTGGTGGATCACGCCGACGAAATAGTCGTCAAGTTCAGCGATCGGCGGGAGCTGGAGGCGCAGCTGGTGGGGCGCGACAAGCGTAGCGATCTGGCCCTGTTGAAGGTGGATGCCAAGGGCCTTCCGGTGGCCAGGATTGGCCGCTCCGGTGAGCTCAAGGTGGGGGAGTGGGTGCTGGCCATCGGCTCCCCGTTCGGGTTCGAGCAGTCGGTGTCGGTGGGGGTGGTGAGCGCAATGGGGCGCGCGCTGCCCAGCGAGAACTACGTGCCGTTCATCCAGACCGACGTGGCCATAAACCCGGGCAACTCCGGCGGTCCCCTGTTCAACATGGATGGCGAGGTGGTGGGGATAAACTCCCAGATATACAGCCGTACGGGGGGGTTCATGGGGCTGTCGTTCGCCATTCCCATAGATATGGCCATGGATGTCATGGAGCAGCTCAAGAGCAAGGGAACGGTATCGCGCGGCTGGCTCGGGGTGCTGATCCAGAACGTGACGCGCGATCTGGCCGAGTCCTTTGGCATGGAGAAGCCGATGGGCGCCCTGATCTCGCGGGTGCTGCCGGACAGCCCGGCGGCGCGGGCCGGCCTCGAGGTTGGTGACATAATCGTGGAGTTCAATGGCAACGAGATCTATTACTCCTCCGATCTGCCGCCGCTGGTGGGGCGTGTCCGGCCGGGTACTACCGCCACCCTCAAGGTGGTGCGCGAAGGCAAGACCATCACCAAGAAAGTGGGTATCGAGGAGCTTCCCGGCGAGGAGGAGCTGGAGCTCTCCTCGGCGGAGCCCTCATCCCGCATCGAGAACCGCCTCAAGGCGGTGATTGCCGACCTGAGCAAGGAGCAGCGCAAGGAGATGAAGCTGGAGGGTCAGGGCGGTGTGCTGGTCAAGAAGGTGCAGGAGGGGCCGGCGCGGCGGGCCGGGTTGCGGCGTGGCGACGTGATCCTGCGCATCGACAACAAGAAGGTGAGAAGTACGGCCCAGCTCAGGGAGATCCTGGCGGGGCTGCCGGCGGAGAAGGCGGTTCCACTGCTGGTGCAGCGCGGCGGCAGCCCCCTGTTCCTGGCTCTCACGCTGCCTGGTGACGACAAGGAGTAGCCGGTGGAGCTGACGCTCTACACCCGCAGTTACTGCCACCTGTGCGAGGAGATGCACCGTGCGCTGCGGCCCTTTCAGCGGCGCTACGGGTTTGCGCTGCAGCTGGTGGATGTGGACAGCGACCCCGGGCTCGAGCAGCGTTTCGATGAGCTGGTTCCGGTGCTGATGGCCGGAGAGGAGGAGATCTGCCACCACTTTCTGGACGAGGATGCCCTGTCCCGCCATTTCGGTCGGCGATGAGGTTCAGGTAAAATCGGCCGGGTTTTCCCTCTGGATGGTGTGCGTGGTCTGTATCGTGGATTTTCGGGGTTTCGGCCGGATTATTGCGGGTTGCCTGTTTCGGTTCGGGAAGGGGCCATTGATCGCCGGCGCGAGCGCCTCTGGTGAGGCTGGTCGATGAGCGAGCTGGGCAACATACGCAACTTTTCCATTATCGCCCATATCGATCACGGCAAGTCCACGCTGGCGGACCGGATCATCCAGCTTTGCGGCGGCCTCAGCGAGCGGGAGATGGAGGCGCAGGTGCTCGACTCCATGGATCTGGAGCGGGAGCGCGGCATCACCATCAAGGCGCAGAGCGTTACCCTGGAATACCAGGCGGCGGACGGGCGCAAATACCAGCTCAACTTCATCGATACGCCGGGGCATGTGGATTTCTCCTATGAGGTATCCCGCTCCCTGGCGGCCTGCGAAGGGGCGCTGCTGGTGGTGGATGCCTCCCAGGGGGTGGAGGCGCAGAGCGTGGCCAACTGCTATACCGCCATCGAGCAGGGGCTGGAGGTGCTGCCGGTGCTCAACAAGATCGATCTGCCGGCCGCCGATCCGGAGCGCGTCAGCGGTGAGATTGAGGATATAATAGGCATCGAGGCCCGGGACGCCCCCAGGGTGAGCGCCAAGACCGGCGCGGGGGTGGCGGAGCTGCTGGAGCTGCTGGTGGAGCGGATCCCGCCTCCGGAAGGGGATCGTGACGGGGCGCTGCAGGCCCTGATCATCGACTCCTGGTTCGACAACTACCTGGGAGTGGTCTCCCTGGTGCGCATCAAGCACGGCGTGCTGCGCAGGAAGGAGAAGATTACCGTGATGTCCACCGGGCAGAGCTACCATGTGGATCGGCTGGGGATCTTCTCGCCCAGGATGCAGGATACCGAACAGCTGCGGGCGGGGGAGGTGGGCTACGTGATCGCCGGTATCAAGGAGATCGAGGGGGCGCCCGTGGGCGATACCCTCACCCATGCCGCCCGCCCGGCGGCCGGGCCACTGCCGGGGTTCCAGGAGATCAAGCCGCGCGTGTTTGCCGGCCTGTTCCCGGTCAGCTCGGACGACTACGAGAACCTGCGCGACGCGCTGGCCAAGCTGCGCCTGAACGACTCATCCCTGTTTTACGAGCCGGAGACCTCCCAGGCGCTGGGCTTCGGCTTCCGCTGCGGTTTCCTGGGCATGCTGCACATGGAGATCGTGCAGGAGCGGCTGGAACGGGAGTACAATCTGGACCTGATTACCACGGCGCCCACGGTGGTGTACGAAGTACTCACCACCAAGGGTGAAACCGTATATGTGGACAATCCGGCGCGGCTGCCCGCCGCCAACCTGCTGCAGGAGATCCGCGAGCCTGTCATCAGCGCCACCATCCTGGTGCCGCAGGAGTATGTCGGAAACGTGATCACCCTCTGCATCGAGAAGCGCGGGGTGCAGAGGAACATGCAGTACCTGGGGAGCCAGGTATCCCTGCAGTACGAGCTGCCGCTGAACGAGGTGGTGCTGGACTTCTTCGACCGTCTGAAGTCGGTCAGCCGTGGCTACGCCTCGCTGGACTATGAGTTCCTGCGCTTCCAGCCGGCGGATCTGGTGAAGATGGATGTGCTGATCAACGGCGAGGTGGTGGATGCGCTGGCGCTGATCACCCACCGGGACCAGGCCCAGGGCCGTGGCCGCGAACTGGTGGAGAAGATGAGGGAGCTGATCCCGCGCCAGATGTTCGACGTGGCCATCCAGGCGGCCATCGGCAGCAAGATCATAGCGCGCAGCAACGTCAAGGCGCTACGCAAGAATGTCACCGCCAAGTGTTACGGTGGCGACATAACCCGCAAGCGCAAGCTGCTGGAGAAGCAGAAGGCGGGCAAGAAGCGCATGAAGCAGGTGGGCAGCGTGGAGATCCCGCAGTCCGCCTTTCTGGCGGTACTCGATACAGGTAACAGGTAGTGGACATAAACTTTCCTGCAATACTGGTGCTGGCGACCTTCATCACCGGAGCGATCTGGGCGCTGGATGCACTGATCTTCGCGCCCCGGCGCCGTGCGGTGCTGGTTCCCTCGGGCGGGGCGGAGGTCTCTTCCGAACAGCAGGAGAAGGTTCCGCTGCTGGTGGAGTACTCCAAGTCCTTTTTTCCCATCATCCTGGCCGTGCTGCTGCTGCGCTCCTTTCTGGTGGAGCCGTTCCGCATCCCCTCCGGCTCCATGATGCCCACCCTGCTGGTGGGGGATTTTATCCTGGTGAACAAGTTCGCCTACGGTCTGCGGCTGCCGGTGCTTAACACCAAGATCGTGGATATCGGCGAGCCGCAGCGGGGTGACATCGCCGTGTTCCGGTATCCGGAGGATCCCGGTATCGACTACATCAAGCGGGTTATCGGGGTGCCGGGTGACCATATCCGCTACGTTGACAAGAAACTCTACGTGAACGGCGAGCTGATTCCCAGGGAGCCGGTCGGCAAGTATGTGGCAGGCGGCGCCAGCGCCAGCATGAGCGGCGCGATGCGCTACCGGGAGACCATCGGCGGTGTCACCCACGACATCCTGCTGCGCGAAAACGGGTTCCGCAGGGACTTCGAGTACACCGTCCCGGAGGGGGGGTACTTCGTCCTGGGGGACAACCGGGACAACAGCCGGGACAGCCGCTTCTGGGGAGCGGTGCCGGAGGAGAACTTGGTGGGCAAGGCGTTCTTCGTCTGGATGAACTGGGATCCGGTGGAGGGCGGAATCACCTGGAGCAGAATTGGCACTGTCGTCGAATAGTAGCGATTTGCAGCGCCTGTGCCGGGCGCTGGGATATGAGTTCCGGGACCGGCGTCTGCTGGAGATGGCGCTCACCCACCGCAGCGCGGCGGGGGAGAACTACGAGCGGCTGGAGTTCCTGGGGGACGCGGTGCTCGACCATGTGATCAGCCATGAGCTCTACCACCTCTATCCGCGCAGCAACGAGGGGGAGCTGAGCCGGCTGCGTTCCACCCTGGTCAACCGGGAGATGCTGGCTGGGATAGCGCAGCGCGTCGCCATCGGAGAGCATCTCAAGCTGGGCCAGGGGGAGCTGAAGAGCGGCGGTTTCCGGCGCAGCTCCATCCTGGCCGACGCGCTGGAGGCTGTCTTCGGCGCCATCAGCCTGGACAGCGGTTTTCCCCGGGCGCGGGAGGTGATCCTGCGCCTCTACCGGCCCTGCTTCGAGGAGCTGCCGGAGCTGGATCAGCTGAAGGATCCCAAGACCCGGCTGCAGGAGTTTCTGCAGGCGCGCCGGCTGCCGCTGCCCTCCTACAGCATCATCCGGGAAGAGGGCAGCAAGCACGCCCGGATCTATGTGGTGAAGTGCGAAAGCCCGGCCCTGCCGGAGCGAGTGGAGGGAAGAGGCAGCAGCCGCCGCAAGGCGGAGCAGGCCGCAGCGCGGGAGGCCTTCCGGATCCTGGCCGGACATGAGTGATTCCGGCCACCGTTGCGGCTTCATCGCCATTGTCGGTCGGCCCAACGTGGGCAAGTCCACTCTGCTCAACCGGATCCTCGGGCAGAAGATCAGCATAACCTCCAGCAGGCCGCAGACCACCAGGCACCGCATCCTGGGGATCAGATCGGACGAGCGCCTGCAGGCCATCTACGTGGATACCCCCGGCATCCAGCTGCAGGCAAAAAGCGCCATGAACCGTTACCTGAACCGCGTGGCCAGCGCCAGCCTGCTGGATGTGGATCTGATCATATTCATGGTGGAGGCGCTGCGCTGGGGTACCGAGGATGAGGTGGTGCTGGAGCGGATCCGGCAGGCAGAGGCGCCGGTGATCCTGCTGGTCAACAAGGTGGATCGCGTGGCCGACAAGTCCCGTCTGCTGCCTTATCTGCGGGAGCTGGGCGGCAGGTACGGCTTCGAGGAGGTTCTCCCCATCTCGGCGACCCGCCGCAGCGATCTCCTGCGGGTGGAAGAGGTGGTGGAGCGTCTGCTTCCGCAACAGCCGCCGGTATTCCCCCCCGAGCAGATCACCGATCGCAGCGAGCGCTTTCTGGCCGCGGAGATCGTGCGCGAGAAACTCATGCGCCGTCTGGGCCAGGAGCTCCCCTACGGGATTGCCGTGGAGATCGAAAGATTTCGCCCCCGTGGTGGCGGTCTCATCGAGATCGGCGCGGTGATCTGGGTGGAGCGCAGCAGCCACAAGGGGATGGTGATCGGCAGGGATGGCAGCCGGCTGAAAAGGGTTGGCGCGCAGGCGCGCAGGGATATGGAGCGGCTGCTCGACAGCCGGGTGTTCCTGCAGCTCTGGGTCAAGGTAAGGGAGGGCTGGTCGGATGACGAGCGGGCGCTGCGCAGCCTGGGGTACAGCGATGAAGGGTGAGCGGCCGGAGCTGCAGCCCGCCTACATCCTCCACCAGCGCCCCTATCGTAACAGCAGCCGTCTGCTGGAGGTGTTCAGCCGCCACCATGGCCGGTTCGGGATGGTGGCGCGCGGGGTGACCCGGCGGCGCTCCGGGCTGCAGGGGAGGTTGCAGCCGTTTCGCCCCCTGCTGATCTCCTGGCAGGGCCGTGGTGATTTGGCCACCATGCGCGGCGCGGAGCCGGACGGCGAGCCGCTGCCGCTCTCCGGCGCGGCCCTGATGAGCGGTTTCTACCTCAACGAACTGCTGCTGCGCCTTACCGGGCGCCACGTGGCCTGCCCCGCGCTGTTCGACAGCTACCGCAATACATTGAACCGCCTGGCCGCGGGCGGGGTCAATCAGGAGGCGCTGCGCATTTTCGAGTGCCGGCTGCTGGAGGAGCTGGGTTACGGCATGATCCTGGATCACGATGTGCAGAGCGGGCGGCCGATTCAGCCCCACGCCCGCTACTGTTATCATATCGAGCGTGGCCCGGTGGAGGTGACGGCGCAGCGGGGTCCCGGTCCGCAGGTGGCGGGCAGCACCCTGCTGGCGCTGGCGGCCGGGGAGCTGCGCGACGGGCGTAGCCTGAAGGAGGCGCGCCACCTGATGCGCATGGTTCTGAACCACTACCTGGGGGGCAGGCCGTTGCGCAGCCGGGAGCTGTTCCGCGCTCTGAAGGAGTGATATGGTGATGGACGAGATTCTGCTGGGCGTAAACATCGATCACGTGGCTACCCTGCGCCAGGCGCGCGGCACCCGCTATCCGGATCCGCTGCAGGCGGCCAAACTGGTGGAGCTGGCCGGTGCCGACGGGCTCACCCTGCACCTGCGCGAGGACCGGCGGCACATCCAGGAGCGGGACGTGGAGCTGCTCCGGGAGGTTCTCGATCTCCCCATGAATCTGGAGATGGCGCTCACCGACGAGATGGTGGCCATAGCCCGGAGGATCGGGCCGGAGAACTGCTGCCTGGTACCGGAGCGGCGCGAGGAGCTGACCACGGAAGGGGGGCTGGATGCGGCGGGGCAGTTCCAGCAGCTGCGCGATGGCTGCCGGCAGCTGGCGGATGCCGGGATCTGCGTCTCCCTGTTCATCGATCCGGAGCCGCGCCAGATCGAGGCGGCGGCGCGGCTCCAGGTACCGGTAATCGAGATTCATACCGGCCGCTATGCCGATGCGGCCAGCCGCCGGGAGAGGGAGGAGGAGTTCCTGCGGATTGCGCAGGCTGTGGAGCTGGGGGCGCAGGCGGGTCTGCAGGTAAATGCCGGGCACGGACTCAACTACCAGAACGTGAAGCGGGTCGCGGGGCTGCCCCAGGTGCGCGAGCTCAACATCGGCCACGCCATCGTGGCGCGCGCCCTGTTCACCGGTCTGGAGGAGGCGGTGCGGGAGATGAAGCGCCTCATGCTGGAGGCGCGCGGGAGGTGATATTCGGCATTGGAACCGACATCGTGCGCGTGGCGCGTATCCACGACAGCCTGGAGCGCTTTGGCGAGCGTTTTGCGCGGCGCATCCTGGCCGATCAGGAGTGGGATGAGTTTCTGGCCAGCCGCCGCCGCGCCCATTTCCTGGCCAAGAGATTTGCCGCCAAGGAGGCGGCGGTGAAAGCGCTGGGAACCGGGTTCCGCGACGGCATCACCATGAGGCAGATTATCGTGAGCCATGAGCGTGGCGGGCGGCCGTCGCTCACCTTCAGCGAACGGGCCGGAGAGGTGGTCTGCAGTAATGGAATCAAGTCGGCACACCTCAGCCTCTCCGACGAAGAGGAGTATGCGGTGGCGTTTGTCACCATGCAATGCGAATGAAACGTAGGGTTATAAATCAGGATTCGGTTGGAGGGATGCTGAATCCTGATTGGGTCTTCCTCAAATCGTGTGGGTAAAATGGTAAATCACCGCGTAGCGGATCCGTCCTTGACAGGCGGAATGCACGCCGGAAGATGGTCGGCAGAAGGGGATTGGGGACACTTCGGGATAGCTGAACCAGTTGCAATTTGCGCCGGCGGTGGATATCCGCTTGTCCCCAGCCAGACGGCCCCAATCCCCTCCTGGTTACCGAGTGTGTGGCGTGCATTCCGCCTGTCAAGGATGATTTACCATTTTACCCACACGATTTGAGGAAGACCTCCCTGATTCATTACCCAGGAACCACACCATGAAAACCATTAACGGAGTATTGGCCCTGCTGATTCTGACGCTATTGGCAACCACGTCCGAGGCGAACAGCGCGCGCGAGCATCTGGACGCCTTCTACAAGGGGATAAAGACCATGCAGGCCGGTTTCGTCCAGACCAGCTTCGACGAGAACGGCAAGCCTGCCCAGACCAGTGAAGGGGTGTTCGCGCTGCAACGGCCGGGGAAGTTCCGCTTCGAATACACCAAGCCATACCGGCAGCTCTATGTGGCCGATGGCGGAAAGATCTGGAACTACGATCCAGATCTGGAACAGGTGATCGTCAAGTCCACCGGCAGCGCTCTCGGAGATACTCCGGCGCTGCTGCTCAGCGGTGAACGCCCCCTGGAGAGGGATTTCTCCATCACCGATCTGAAGCGCGACGGCTCCGATCTGCAGTGGCTGGAGCTGCGTCCCAAAAAGGGGGAGAGCAGCTTCAAGAGCGTTCGGCTCGGTTTCAGCAGCAGGGGGCTGCGCCTGATGGAGGTGGTGGATGCGCTGGGGCAGACCACCCGCCTGCAGTTTCGTGACATTAAGGTCAACAGGCCCCTGCCCGACAAGCTGTTCAGGTTCACCGCCCCCCGGGGGGTGGATGTCATTGATGGACAGTAGAGCATCGGCCGCATGAGCCCGGAGCGGCCGGTTGTGGAACGGCCGCCGGGGCCGACCGATCCCCGGCCGCTGGCGGATCGCATGCGGCCCCGTTCCCTGGAGGAGTTCCGTGGCCAGACCCATCTGCTGGGTCCCGGCAAGCCCCTGCGCCAGGCTATCGAGGCGGATCACCTGCACTCCATGATCTTCTGGGGGCCGCCCGGCACCGGCAAGACCACCCTGGCGCGCATGGTCGCCCATCATGCCCGGGCGCAGTTTCTGAGCATCTCCGCCGTGCTGTCGGGGGTGAAGGAGATCCGGGCGGCCATTGCGCAAGCCAGGCAGGCGCGCGAGGCCTCGGGCCAGGGAACCATCCTGTTCGTGGACGAGGTGCACCGTTTCAACAAGTCCCAGCAGGATGCTTTTCTCCCCTACGTGGAGGATGGCACCGTTACCTTCATCGGCGCCACCACCGAAAACCCCTCGTTCGAGCTCAACAACGCGCTGTTGTCACGGGCGCGGGTCTATCTGCTCAAGCCGCTGCAGCCGGGCGAGCTGCGCGGCATCATCGACAATGCGCTGCAGGATGAGGAGCGCGGACTCGGGGGACGCAATCTGCATTGCGCGCCGGAGCTGCGCGACCGGTTGGCCCGGGCAGCGGACGGCGACGCCCGGCGCGCCCTGAATCTGCTGGAGATCTGCGCCGATCTGGCCGGGGACGGCGCCCTGGACGAGGAGATCATCCGGGAGGTGATCAGTGGCGGAGTGCGCCGCTTCGACAAGGGGGGCGAGGCCTTCTACGACCAGATCTCGGCCCTGCACAAATCGGTGCGCGGCTCCTCTCCTGATGCGGCGCTATACTGGTTCTGCCGCATGCTGGACGGGGGCTGCGATCCCCTTTACATAGCCCGCAGGGTGGTGCGCATGGCCAGCGAGGATATCGGCAACGCCGATCCCCGCGGCCTGCGGCTGGCCCTGGACGCCTGGGATACACAACAGCGCCTGGGCAGCCCGGAGGGGGAGCTGGCCATCGCCCAGGCCATAATCTACCTGGCCTGCGCCCCGAAGAGCAACGCGGTTTACGTGGCCTTCAGCCAGGCGCGTGCCGACGTGCGGCAGCATGGCTCCCGCGAGGTACCGCTCCATCTGCGCAACGCCCCCACCAAGCTGATGAAGGAGCTGGGGTACGGCAAGAGATACCGCTACGCCCACGACGAGGAGGAGGGCTACGCAGCGGGTGAAAACTACTTTCCGGACGGGATGGAGCCGCGCAGCTACTACCGTCCGGTGCCCCGCGGGCTGGAGCTGAAGATTGGGGAGAAGCTGAGACGGTTGCGGGAGCTGGACAGGGTCCGCGGCGGCAAGTGAGAGAACTGTTGCGGAAAGCGGGCGGCGGATCCTTGCAGCGAATTTATGTAAGCCACTATACTGCAAGGTTCTGGTGTGGTTCTTCGCCAGATCGTGCGGGCGTTCTCACGAGAAACCGTACTTGACAGATACTCTTGTTTCCGGGGAGCGGCTGCATGGCGGTAAGTTGCCGCCAGGTCCCTCGGGCTTGGGAAGATCCGTACAGCGATAATGAGATCGGAATATTGATTCAGACCCTGGCCATTGCCGGCGGCGGGGCGGCGGGCGCGCTGCTGCGTTTCTGGATATCCACCTGGGTCTATGGGCGTCTCGGCAGGGATTTCCCCTGGGGCACGCTGGTGGTCAACGTAGCGGGTTCGCTGTTGATGGGGCTGCTCTATATCCTGCTGGTCGAGCGGCTGACGCTTTCGCCGGCATGGCGCGCGGCGCTGCTGGTGGGGCTGCTGGGGGCGTTTACCACCTTCTCCACCTTCTCCCTCGAAACCCTGAACCTGATCGAGGATGGGGCGCTGCTCAAGGCGCTGATGAATGTGCTGCTCAGCGTCGCCATGTGCCTGCTGGCGGCCTGGCTGGGCATACTGTTGGGGAGGAGCATATGAAGAGCTGGGAACTGACCATGGCGCGTATCTACCTGCTGGAGGGAGAGGTGCAGCTCGACAAGCTTCTCAAGCGCCTGCACGACTGGGGGAAGCTGCGCGGCCTGACCGTGTTCCGCGGCATAACCGGCTTCGGCAGCGACGGCCGGATACACAGCGCCCGCCTGGTGGATCTCTCCATGGAGCTGCCCATCGTGGTGGAGTTCTTCGACGAGACGGACAAGGTGCAGCTGATACTCGAACATCTCGAGGATGAGATCAAACCGGGTCACGCGGTGTGGTGGCCGGTGCGGGTGAATGGCTAGGTGATAAATCAGGGAGGTCTTCCTCAAATCGTGTGGGTAAAATGGTAAATCATCCTTGACAGGCGGAATGCACGCCGGAAGATGGTCGGCATAAGGGGGTTGGGGAGACTTTGGGATAGCCGCATCAGTTGCAATTATATCCGCCACTTCCCAGCCCAGACAGCCCCAATCCCCTTCTGGCTACCGATTATGTGGCGTGCCTTCCGCCTGTCAAGGACGGAGCCGCTACGCGGTGATTTACCATTTTACCCACACGATTTGAGGAAGACCTCCCTGGTTTATTACCCCGCGCCTTGAAAGAGTGCTAGCCCGGTATGAAAAAGACGATTCTCGAAGTGTACGCGCTTGCGGTCTGTTTCACGGCGGTTGTCTGTTTCGTGATAGCCTCCGGTATCGGGCTCTATGCCGTCGTCGGGGTGGTGAAGCCGGAGCTTACCCTCAGCTCGTGGGAGTACGACCGGCATCGGAACAACAAGGTATTCCGGGTGCTGGGCAATCCACCGCCCTTCGGGCTGTCCGGAAAGGGGACCACCGAGGTAGAGCGTCTCTCCGAAGAGGAGCTGACCAGAAGGCGTGAGGAGAGCCTGCGGCACGCCATTCGCGCCGAACAGCGTGGTAACCTGCAGACCCTGATCAGGGTTGCGATTATTTTGTTCGTCGACATGGTGGTTTTCCTGATCCACTGGCGTATCGCAAGGCAGGCGCGCCAGGAGGATGCTTCAGCTTAGAACAAGGAACAACAGATGCTAGATCCGAAACTACTTCGCAATCAGCCGGAGCAGGTCGCGGCGCAGCTCGGAAGGCGCGGGTTCGGGCTGGACGTGGAGCAGCTCATCCGCCTGGAGGGGGAGCGCAAGCAGCTCCAGGTGGAGACCCAGCGGTTGCAGAGTGAGCGCAACAGCAGCGCCAGGGCCATCGGTCAGGCCAAGGCCAAGGGGGAGGATATCCAGCCGCTGCTGAAGAAGGTATCCAGCCTGAAAGCCCGCCTGGAGGAGGTGGAGGCGCGCCTGGAGCGGCTGCAGGAGGAGATTGCCGCCATCAGCATGGGGATCCCCAACATTCCCCATGAGAGCGTTCCTGATGGGGCCGGAGAGGAGGACAACGTGGAGATCCGCCGCTGGGGCGAGCCTCCCCGTTTCGATTTTGAACCGCGTGATCACGTGGAGCTGGGGAGCGCTCTGGGCCAGATGGATTTCGAGACCGCGGCCCGCATCGCCGGTTCCCGCTTCTCTCTGCTCTCCGGTCCGCTGGCGCGGCTGCAGCGGGCCCTGATCCAGTTCATGCTCGATCTGCACACCGAAGAGCATGGTTACACCGAAAGCTACGTGCCTTACCTGGTGAACGCGGAGAGCCTGCGCGGGACCGGCCAGCTGCCCAAATTCGGAGAGGATCTGTTCAGGCTGGCGGGGGAGCATGACTACTATCTGATCCCGACCGCCGAGGTGCCACTCACCAACATCCTCAGGGACCGGATCATCGAACCCGGTGCCCTGCCGTGCAGGTATGTAGCCCACACCCCCTGCTTTCGCAGCGAGGCCGGCTCTTACGGCAGGGACACACGCGGCATGATACGGCAGCACCAGTTCGAGAAGGTGGAGCTGGTACAGGTGGTGCGTCCGGAGGAGTCATGGCAGGCGCTGGAGCAGCTGACCGGCCATGCCGAAGCGGTACTGCAGCGGCTGGAGCTGCCCTACCGCGTGGTGGCGCTGTGCGCGGGAGATCTGGGGTTCTCGGCCGCCAAGACCTACGATCTGGAGGTGTGGCTGCCGGGGCAGCAGAAATACCGGGAGATCTCCTCCTGCAGCAACTTCACCGATTTTCAGGCGCGGCGCATGAAGGCCCGTTGGCGCAACCCCGAAACCGGCAAGCCGGAGCTGCTCCACACCCTTAACGGCTCCGGTCTGGCGGTAGGGCGTACCTTGGTGGCCATCATGGAGAACTATCAGCAGGGCGACGGGAGCATAAAGGTTCCGCTGGCACTGAGGGGATACATGGGCGGGATAGAGACCATAGAGCGGGGCGTTGGAGGACAATAGCAATATTATGTGTACCACATTTACACTGAAAAACGTAAATCATATTGCCCTGGGCCAGGGATACGACTTCTATTATGGCCATGGGCTTGTCATCGTAAACAAAAGGGGCATTGAGAAGGTGGCTCTTTGTGATGATCTTACCAGGGGTAACCTGTATGACCATCATCTGAAAACAGCCAGGTGGACTGCAAAACATGGCAGCGTTACTTTCAATCAGTTCGCAAGAGAGCTACCAACCTGTGGGATTAATGAGGCGGGCATGGCGGTTGCCTCGATGTGGCATGATACGGAAAAAACATTGCCGGCTTCTTCGGAGAACAGCATTACCGAGCTTCAGTGGATCCAGTATCAACTGGATTGCTACTCGTGTGTAGATGAGGTGATCGGTAATCTGGATGCACTGAGTTTGAAGACAGAAATATATCCCATGCACTATCATATTTCTGACAAATCGGGGCGCAGCGCAATTGTCGAAATGGATAACGGGAAATTAAAGGCGTTTGATGATCTTGACAGTTTTGCCTGCAGCAACGAGGGGATCATCAAGTCTCTTGAATATTCCAGAAAATACCAGAACACCAGGGCGGGCAGTATCGAAATAAGGGAACCGATTCTGGATCGAGCGGCTAAAGCACTGTTGATGACCAGGGAGTTCAACGAGTCACAACCCCCGCCTGATCCGATAGACTACTCATTCAATATACTGGATGCGGTGAGTCTTCAGGTGGGTTTTAAGTCGCTGTTCAATTGGTTGGGAAGGGGGATTCCTCCTTCTCAGACGTTTTGGCAAATCGTTTTTGATCTATTAACTCGGCAATAGTTTAGTTTATGCCGCTGCATAGCGGATCTTCCGATGCTCGAAGTACTTGGCGACCCGGGCCGGCTTGTTCTGCAGCATCCGCATGTGTGAGATCACCTTCTTCTTCAACTGCTTCTTATCCCTGGCCGGTTTC